>JAIPBJ010000135.1 GCA_021739625.1 Flavobacteriales bacterium
TCCCATTCTCACTTTCGGTTAGCGAGGTCGAGTTGCGTGACCGCACCATGTATGTGGGCATGAATCACGACCTCACTGCGGTGAATGAGGCGCAGCGCAAGTTGGAAGAGGCCAATCTGGGACTGGAACAGAAAGTGGACGACCGCACGCACGAACTTGAACGCATCAACTCCGACCTTCACGAGGTGAACGACCGTTTGGAACTTGAAATAGCCAAAAGAAAGGAGGCCGAGGAGAACGCGTTGGCAGCACTGGACAAGGAAAAGCAGCTCAACGAGATGAAATCACGGTTCGTGAGCATGGCATCGCACGAATTCCGCACGCCCCTGTCGGGCATTCTCACATCCGTCTCCCTGCTGGGAAGATACACCGCCCCGAATCAGGCCGACAAGCGCGAGAAGCACATTGCCACCATCAAAAGCTCGGTGCGCAACCTCACCTCCATCCTCAACGACTTCCTCAACCTCGACAAGCTCGAATCGGGAAAGGTGAGCATCAACGCACAGGAGTTTCCCATGCGCCCACTGATGGAGGAATTCCGTGCCGAAATGCTCAACTATGCCAAGCCGGGCCAGACCATAGACTTTGAGGACGATGGCAACGTGGACATCATCTTTGCCGACCGCCACCTGTTCAAGAACATTCTCATCAACCTCATGTCCAATGCCCTCAAATACTCGCCCGAAGGGCAGCAAGTGAAGGTCATCATGTGGATGGAGAACAACAATTTCGTCATATCGGTCATAGACCGCGGCATGGGAATTCCATATCAGGATCAGGTACACATGTTTGAGCGGCTTTTCCGTGCAAGCAACGTGACCAACATCCAAGGAACCGGGCTTGGACTAAATATTGTCAAAAAATATGTAGACCTTCACAACGGCTCCATTGCCTTTGAAAGCAACGAGGGAAAAGGAACAATTTTCACTGTAATCATACCCCAACAATGAAGAAAATACTACTCATTGAAGACGACCGTGTGATGCGCGAGAACACGGCCGAGATACTTGAACTGGCTAACTTTGAGGTGATCACGGCCGAGAATGGCAAGTACGGTGTTGAGCTGGCCAGGACCGCTTCGCCCGATATCATCCTCTGCGATGTGATGATGCCCGAACTGGACGGTCACGGTGTGCTCTACCTGTTGAGCAAGGACCCGCAGACCGCTTCCATCCCTTTCATTTTCCTGACCGCAAAGACCGAAAGGGCCGACATACGCCACGGAATGGAAATGGGTGCGGACGACTACCTCACCAAGCCCTTCGAAGAACAGGAACTGCTGAATGCCGTGAACAGCCGCCTGCGCAGAAAGGAAGCACTGTCCTTGACTCACAGTAATGACCTTCCGGGACTTAACGCCTTCATTGACGAGGCGCGCGCCATCAAGGAGCTTGACAATCTCTCCAAAGACCGCAAGATCAGGAAGTTCGACAAGCGCGACAATATCTTCTTTGAAGGCGATGAACCGCAGTCGCTCTATTTCATTGCGAGCGGAAAGGTCAAGACCTTCAAAATGAATGATGAGGGAAAGGAATACACCGTTGGCCTTCACTCCGCAGGTGAATTCCTTGGATATGTACCGCTGCTGATGAACACTGGCCACGATGTGTCGGCCGCTGCGCTGGAGGACACTGAGCTGTGCGTCATCCCCCGCGAAGACTTCATCAGTCTGGTGCATCGCAACCACGATGTGAGCATCAAGTTCATCAAAATGCTGTCAAACAACCTTGCAGATAAGGAACGACAACTTCTTGAACTTGCATACAACTCTGTTCGTCAACGTGTTGCCGAAGCTCTTCTGCACCTTAGCGACAAGTATCGCAAGGATGGAGAGGCCCAATTCAGCATGAGCATTTCGAGAAATGATCTTGCCAGCATGGTGGGCACCGCCACCGAATCGCTCATCCGCACCCTTTCAGACCTCAAGGACGAAGGCATCGTGTCGATGAAAGGAAGCCTCATCAGCATTGTGGACGAAAAGGCGCTGAAACGTGTGTATCTGCGCGCATTCTGAACGGTCATTTTAATTTTCCAGCAACAGAAAGCAGATCGATCTCCACTTTTTTTCTGCCATGATGCAATATATCGGATCTGATGGCGTTACACCTGTTCTAAACAATTGTAAAGACCTGACATGACCAGAACCTCTACCCTTCCCAAGTCCCTTTTGCTCGACAGCCGTTCACTCTGTGATATGGGCATTGAAGAATTGTTGGACGATTCTGCCCTTCTTGACGAGCTTTTGGAAGAATTCAGCGACATCATCATACCCGCACCCGTTGCCATTGTCGAACGGGCATTGGCCTTCAGCGCGTCTTTCGAAGTGAAACCCTCCACAGTATTGAAAGATGGTAGCACTGTCTTTCTGAATTGACGCTCATTGCATTGGCATGGCACCACACGAGAGATTCAGTGTCAGGGTCTATGGCATACTTGAGCGCAATGGCGAAATACTCGTTTCGCATGAGCATATCATGGGCAGCGTCCATGCCAAGTTTCCGGGAGGTGGACTGGAATTCGGTGAAGGGCCCAAGGATGCCCTCGTACGCGAATACATGGAAGAACTGGGCATCGCGGTCACAGTGACATCCCATCTGTACACCACCGACTTCTACCTCCCATCGGCCTTCGACCCCAAGGTTCAGGTCATCTCCATTTATTACCGCGTTGCAGCATCCGGTGGACCACAACTACCATTCGACCTGCCTACC
This sequence comes from Flavobacteriales bacterium, assembly GCA_021739625.1. Taxonomy (GTDB): domain Bacteria; phylum Bacteroidota; class Bacteroidia; order UBA10329; family UBA10329; genus UBA10329. The sequence goes on from JAIPBJ010000135.1 coordinate 2,712, forward strand.
CCTTCAGACAGTGAGGTGATGAACCAAGGTCAGATCTTTCGATGGTATCCGGTCATGCTCCTCACCGATGAGCTTTTGACCTTGCCCGCTGACAGGGTTGTAGCACGTATTTTGCGGGGCGATGCCGCCTGACATGAAGGACAGGCTTCCGCCAATCGAACCTGCTGAGAAAATCATCTGCTTTGCCATTGACCATTTTCAGATTCACAGTACTCAATCTCCTGTTACTGATCGCATTGGGCGCGAGTGCCCAAAGTCCACAGCAACCTTCATCATCGGAGATATTCAACAGCATCCGCAAGCTCAATGTGCTGGGCAATGTGCTTTACCTGGCCGCGCATCCCGATGATGAGAATACCAGATTCATCGCATGGTGTGCCAACGAAAAGCTGTTCAATGCCCACTATCTGTCGCTGACCCGTGGCGATGGCGGCCAGAATCTGATCGGTGCTGAACTGCGGGAGGAACTGGGCATCATCCGCACACAGGAGTTGCTTGCCGCGCGCAGGGTTGACGGTGGCTCGCAGTCGTTCTCGTGCGCCAACGACTTCGGCTATAGCAGAACGGCAGAAGAGACACTCACCATCTGGAACCGCAACAAGGTGCTGGCCGATGTGGTCTGGACCATCCGCAAAATGCGTCCAGATGTTATCGTGTGCCGGTTTCCGACAGACGCACGGGCCGGTCATGGGCATCACAGTGCCTCTGCCATTCTGAGCCTGGAGGCATTTGCGCTCGCTGCCGACCCTAAGGCCTTCCCCGAACAACTGGAACACGTGCAGCCATGGCAGGCCACCCGCATCGTGACCAATACGGGGCGTTGGTGGAATTCCGAGATCAATGCCAACGATCCGGGAGTGGTGGCCGAAGATGTGGGCACCTTCAGTCCTGTGCTGGGAACATCGGCCACCGAAATGGCCGCACTGAGCCGCAGCCGTCACCGCAGTCAGGGTTTCGGTACCACCGGCTCGCGCGGGAAACAGATGGAGTATTTCGAGCACGTGAAGGGCGACACGGCCAGAGAATCCCTTTTCGATGGCATCGGAACCGAATGGACAAGGGTCGAAGGCGGACTCGCCATCTCGCGCCTGTGCCAGAAATTGGAGAGCACTTTCAATCTCATGGCCCCGCATGAAAGTATCCCTGCGCTTATGGAACTGCGTCAGGCCATCAACAACTTGGAGGATGGATTCTGGAAAGAAGTCAAGACACAGGAGGTTGGCCGTTTGCTGGCATCCTGCTCAGGTCTGTATCTCGAAGCCACGGCAGACGTCCATTCATCAGCACCGGGCGACTCTGTGAAAGTGACGTTGGAGGCCGTGAACCGCTGCCCGTACGCAGTCACGCTCAAGTCCATCAGATCATCAGAACTGAACATTCATGATAATGACTCTAAGGAACTGCTGTTCAATTATAAAAGGGATGTAAAGCTTTCAACTTCAATACCCGTTTCCGCCCCCTTCTCTCAACCATTCTGGCTGAAAAAGGAAGGCACGATGGGGACGTACAGCGTGGATGACATCACCCTGACCCACCTGCCAGAGAACCGGGCGGCATATATCTTGGATGTGGTCATTGACTTTGATGGACAGGCCATTTCCTATCAGGTTCCGGTGACCTATAAATGGAACGACCCGGTGACGGGCGAGAACCACCGGCCCTTCGTCATCACCCCGCCCGTGCTGGTGTCGTTCGCTGATGGTCTGGAGATCTTCACCTCCGATGAAGCCCGTGAAGTAGAAGTGAAACTGCTCGCCAATACGGCCGGGCTTCAGGGCGAATTGCACCTCAGCGCACCCAAAGGCTGGACACTCGACCCTGACCGGATGACCGTTAAGCTTAGCAGAAAGGACGAGGAGCAACGTGTAAAGGTGCGCCTTATGCCTTCAAAGCATGCAGAGAACGGTGCCTTGCAGGCGTCATTGCATGCCAATGGGCAGGTCTATGACCTCGGCATGCGCACCATCGCCTACGAACACATTCCGACCCAGACCCATTTCCCAAAGGCCCAGTGCCAAGTGGTGCGCATCGACCTGAAAAGACAGGGAGAACGCATCGGCTATCTGCCCGGTGCTGGCGATGCGGTGCCGGAGGCGTTGCGGGCCATCGGCTACACGGTGGACGAGTTGACCGAGGCCGACCTCGACCCTATCGCGCTTTCAAAATATGATGCGATACTCACCGGCATCCGTTTTCTGAACGTGAACGACCGCGCCCCGCAGATGATGCCCGCGCTTCTGAAATATGCCGGAGCGGGCGGAACCGTGATCCTGCAATACAACACGTCACGCGGGCTGGAAACGGACGCCATGGTGCCATTCCCGCTCACTTTGGGCCGCGAACGCGTGACGGAGGAGGATGCCAAGGTGACGCTGCTGCTGCCCGACCATCCCGCCCTCACCTCGCCCAACCGCATCACCGAAGCTGATTTTGACGGATGGGTGCAGGAGCGTGGGCTTTATTTCGCAAGCGTATGGGACGCGGCCTACACTGCCCCGCTGCGCATGAACGACACCGGACAGAAGCCTGAGGACGGAAGTCTGCTCATTGCAAAGCACGGAAAGGGCCATTTTGTCTATACCGGCATCTCGTTCTTCCGTCAGTTGCCTGCCGGAGTGCCGGGTGCCTATCGGCTGTTGGCCAATCTCATTGCCCTCGATGGAGAGGGGGAATCGGAATAGTGGAATGGATGGATGGCAGCCGGGAACGGTCGCCACGCCTGTTGACAGTTGCTCATTGACGATAGGATAGGATAGGATGGATTGGCGTTGGCACACTTATGAGGACCTGTCGAAGGACGAGCTGTATGACGCGATGCGTTTGCGGCAGGAAGTATTTGTGGTGGAACAGGAATGTCCCTATCTGGATGCGGACGGACGGGACCGGGGCAACCACCATCTGCTGGGATATGACGACCTGGGGATTGCAGTGTATGCACGTGTGCTGAGGCCGGGCGCGTTATATCCCGAAGTGTGCATCAGCCGCGTGGTGAGCGCGCCCCGTGTGCGCAGAACAGGTGCAGGCAGGCTGCTGATGAAGGAATGCCTCGTAAGGGTGCAAGAAACGTACGGCCCTGTGCCCATCCGCATCTCGGCACAGGCATATCTGCAGGCGTTCTACGAATCTTTCGGATTCGGATGCACAGGCAAGGAGTATCTGGAGGATGGCATTCCGCACAAGGAGATGCTGAGACCCTGAGGCACTGCCGCGCTCGTGCAACAACGATGGCCCCGAGGATTGGGCGGCCGCCACACGGTGAAGGCTACTTGTCGCTGGACAGCTTTTTGAAGGCCTCTTGGCAATTCTCGATGTGCCGGTCCTTCAAATTCTGCAAGTGAGCACCGCCAAGGTCAGTGGGCATCGGCTTCCACCCCTGCCCGGTGCCCTTGCTCACATTATCTCCCCTGCTCACATTGTTGCGCTTGCCCACTTCATCTAACCTGAGGTTTGACCGGTCATACGTTTTCCAACGTTGCTGCTCTCTAATATCTTTTTCTCGCGCGACACTGATAATTCCGCCAGGGACCCTTACCATATCGTCCACAGAAGGTCTGTCTTTGATCTTTGCCATTTCTTATAGTGTTGTTGTTCCAGATTCTGAACCGGTTCTGGTGAATGAAGGAACCGATGCGGTGGCAAAAATAGAAAACAGGCCTGCGACCACCAATCGTCCTGTCTTAATAAATCCTTAAAATGACAGCTATTGGAGAGCGCTGTGCTATTGTGCAGGGTCAGGCGAGCGGTCTGTCGCAGCGATAGACGTTGTCGGCATGGCCGAGGCGGAAGCGTTCGGAGAGCTCCTCGCCTACTTCATCGGCCATGTCGATGCGTTGCACATTGAAACCGGCCGCTCTGAGTCTGTCGGGATAGTCGAGGCCATAGAGGCGCACGTGGTCCTTCTGCCAGAAGTGCTGTTCGCGGTCGTTCTCGCTAGTGATGGAGGGGTCCTCAAAGGTCGATTTGCGACTTTCGTCCACCGGCACCTGAAAGATGCCGAAGCCGCCCGGGCGCATGACGCGGTAGAGTTCGCGCATGGCCTTCATGTCATCGGCCACATGTTCGAGCACGTGATTGCAGAATATGACATCGAAGCTGCGGTTGGCAAAGGGCATGGCCTGAATGTCGCAGTGCACATCGGCCAAGGGCGAGAAGAGGTCGGCCGTGGTGAGGTCGAGGTGCTTCATGTTGCGGAAACGGCCAAGGAACGGCTGTTCGGGGGCGATGTGGAGCATCTTGCGGGGTGTGGTGAAGAAGTCGGTGTGCTGCTTGAGATAGAGCCACAGCACCCGGTGGCGCTCCAAGGTGAGACACGAAGGGCAGAGCACATTATCGCGCTTGGTCCTTCCGCCATAGCCATAGGGAAGGAACTTTCTGAAACTGTGTCCGCACACGGGACATTGCACCTTGTTGCCACGGAAAAGCAAGGGTGCGAACCAACTGAACACGTAGCTCAGTCGGATGAGAATGGGGCGGGGAATGGTGCGAAGGAGGAAGTGGAACAAGGGGGAAATTGGAAATTGAATAACGAATAACGATTAACGATTAACGATTAACGATTAACGATTGGCGATTGGCGATGTGGCTGATACGAATTACGAATCTGTGCGAATATCCGAACCCGAAGGCTCATTGCGAAGCAATAATTTCGAATAGGCGAATTGTGCTGATGTGCCGATCAGCTGACGGGCTGATGAGCTGATTGCTGGAAGGGGTCTTCGATGCCAAGGGCGTCATAGACGTGTCTGAAGGTGCTGAGGATTTCGGGCCTTCCGTCAATGATGGCGACATCGTGCTCAAAATGGGCCGAGGGTCTGCCGTCCTTGGTGGCGACCGTCCAGCCATCGTTGAGGGTGACCACATTGCGGCTGCCGAGATTGATCATGGGTTCGATGGCGAGCACCATGCCTTCCTGAAGTCTGGTGCCCTTTCCCCTGCGGCCGTAGTTGGGCAGTTCGGGGTCTTCGTGCAGGGATGTGCCGAGGCCATGGCCCACCAGTTCGCGCACCACGCCATAGCCGTTGCGCTCGGCATGGAGCTGCACGGCAAAACCGACATCGCCCGTGAAATTGCCTGTTCTGATCTCGGCAATGCCCAGATAGAGGCATTCGAGCGTCACCTTGAGGAGTTGCTGCACCTGCGCACTGACCTCGCCAACGGCAAAGGTGAAGGCGTGGTCACCGAAATAGCCGTTCTTGATGGCCCCGCAGTCCACGGCAATGATGTCGCCCTCCTGCAAGGGCCTGTTGGTGGGGATGCCATGCACGACCTGCTCGTTGACCGAGGTGCAGAGGGTGTTGGGAAAGCCGCCATAGCCCAGAAACCCGGGCACAGCGCCCTGATCGCGGATGCAGGTCTCGGCCACCCTGTCGAGTTCGAGCGGAGTGATGCCCGGCCTGATCAGTTTGGCCACTTCGCCCAGTGTGCGCGACACGACCTGGGCGCTTTCGCGCATCAGTTCTATCTGTTCCCTTGTCTTGGTGATGATGGCCATGAATGCATAAAATGAAAGGAGGACGGGCTGCTGTGGGCCGGGGTTGGCCCAGGTGCCCGGGGCCATGTGGCCGATGGGCGGGCCAAAGGTAGTTTCAAACTTTATGACAGCGGTGTGGGCATAGGGCGCAGTGACACTTGCAGGGACATGAAAAAAAGTTGTCGATTCTGACGGATCTTTTATTTTTACATGTCTTTTCCAACATCATCCGCCCAAAAACACCGTCCCATGGCACGCATCATCTATCCCGAAGATTTTCTGAACCAGGACCGCCTTCTCAAGAATGTGGTCGAGAAGAACGACAGCTTCGCCCCTGCCGAGAACCCGCTGACCGCGTTCCTTGCCCAGCAGGGCATTGTGCTGCCCGATGACGCGACCGCTGCCGACACGGCCTCGGCATTTGAGAAACAGCGCAGGGCGAAGGCCGGGGAGGCCGAGGACATGACCCAGAAGCGCGACCTCGCCTTTGTGCCCGTGTTCGGCAACATGCGCAGCTACTATCAGTTCCTCAAGAAATTCTACAGCCCCAACTTCATGGAGCTGAACCTTTGGGGCGCGCCCATCACGGTGACGGGCCGCATCGCCTACCCCAAC
>JAIPBJ010000136.1 GCA_021739625.1 Flavobacteriales bacterium
CAGAATTTGGTGTAGGGCCTATTTCTCCTTCAGCACGGACCTTTCGCTGTTGAACAGGGTCGCAGTCACAATTTCAGGTTAAGAACAGCCCGCGACCTCCGAACGGCCACCATCCGCCTTTGAACCGAAAGCGGGACAGGAAGGATCGGAAGCAGGCCGAGGAGAACCAGATGGAGACAGAAGGAGAATGGAAACAGTTCCGTTCAGGCTGCTTTGAACCACAGAGGATCAGAAACAGTTCAAAGCGTTTCGGAAGGAACCCACAGCGTTGTAAAAGGAAGCCACAGAACTTTGGAAGGAGCCCACAGCGTTGTAAAAGGAACCAAAGCGTTTCGGAAGGAACCCACAGCGTTGTGAAAGGAAGCCACAGAACTTCGGAAGGAACCCACAGCGTTGTAAAAGGAACCAAAGCGTTTCGGAAGGAACCCACAGCGTTGTAAAAGGAACCAAAGCATTCCGGAAGGACACAAAGCACGCCCTATTTCTCCTTCAGCATGAATTTTTCGCTGTTGAACAGGGTCGGAGTCACGTTGATCATCAGATAGGCCCACTGGTTGAGGGCTGTCCGGCTTCCTCCTTTGAGGGTCTCCATGCTCTCGGTGGCGAACATGTGCGAATAGCCTCCCTGCACGGTCACCAGATCATTGATCCTGTAGCGCATGGTAAGGTCCAATTCGATGCCCAGATAGGGATTCACCGCCCGCCTTTCTCCGGACGATGCCAGCCATTGTTTGTCCAACAGGTCGGCATAGGTGAAGAATGCATGTCCATCGAGACTGACAAAGAACCGCCCCTTCTTGATAAACCTGACATAGGCATTGTGCAGCCCCACATTGTTCAAGTGGTTGCCCACATAGAAATAGTCCATGAAACCATTGAACTTGTGGTTGGTGCCATAGAACGGAGTGAAGGAATGGTTGTCGGTGGCCTGCTGGATGACCTGACCGGTTCCCGAAAGCGCCTCGTAGCCCAACAGTATCCCGAATTTCTTAATAGGCTTGGCCTCCAATTCCACCAAAGCATTGAGAGCGTTGAGTTTTCGGTCATTGGCCGCTGTGCCCAACTGGTAGTAGAAATTGGCAGTTGCATCAACGAACTTGCTCTTGTAGGTGAACCGCCCGCCCGCTGTCTGACTGAAAGGAGTGCGATAGTTCAGCTTATTGCCTGCCGTGTCGGTGTCCCAAATCTGAACACCGTTGTTCAGGAACAACAGGCTGAGACCGATGCCATGTTTGAAATCCTTGTGGGCCCACAGAAACTGGAGCGTCTTGTAATTTCCTGTCTGATTGTAGGAGTTTGAGAAGAACCTCGGCACAGATTCCTGATTGTAGGCCGCGCCTGCATGAACGAAAAGCGTGCTGTCCTCATACTTGAACAAGAGCAGGTCGTGACTTCGGGCCTGCTGCGCCCAGTCGAGGTCACCGAAAATGCGAGCATCATCATAGTTGAGCTGCTGCCGGCCGAACTTGATGGAAAAACCCTTGCCTAACATGGCCTCGGCCCATGCCTGATTGAGACTCAGAAAGTTGTCCTCCCGATTGGCCTGACCGGTGCTTCCCCACGTGCGGATGTCCTGAATGGAAATGTAGGCGTTGACCAATTTTGACTTGTATCGGAAATTGAGCCGCGTGCGCTGATCAACGAACGTGGCGCCTTCCTGCTTCACCGAATCGGCCAGCGAGCCGAAACCGTGCAGATACTCTGCCCGTGGTCTGAACTGTCCGTCAATGATGAACTGGGCCGCAGCATCTTGGCCAAAGGCCATTGCAAGCAGCAGCAAGGGAATGATGCGTTTCATGGTTTTATGTGATTGGTTGATGTGCAGTCAGGTCGGGACAGTCATTCGTCCTCGGATTCGCGGTCTATGAGGCGCATGGCCAGTGGTCTAAAATGTTCCTTCTGATGATCAGCTCGGCCGTTCGCATCCTTTGCGATGGTAGAACCACCAGTTGATGGCGGTGGCCAGAATGGCGAACGCGGTAAGACCATAGAAGAAACCGTTGGCATTGCCTGTGGCACTCATCACAGCGCTTACCGATGTGGCGAACACGAACGGTCCGAAGGCAGCAATGGCCGCAGTGAAACCGATGACCCCGGCAGCCTGACGCGGGTTGTGGCCAAAGACGATCGGGTACTGTCGGAACGTGGCCGCATTGCCCACACCGGTCACAAAGAACAATGCCAGCATCAGGTAGAGGAACGCAGGGAACTGCTCTACCGAAGTAGGCGTAAGAAGGCCCATCTGCACCATGGCAACACTGCCGATGACAAGTCCGATCCCTGTGAATGTGGTCAGCACGGCACCACCCACCCTGTCGGCCACAAAACCGAAGAGAACCCTGCTTCCTGCCCCGATGAGCGGCCCGAGAAAGGCATACCTGAGCGGATCGGGAGCATCGGCAAAGTCGCCATAGATGGTCTTGATGAGCAGCGGGAAAATGGCCGCAAGACCCGAGAATCCCCCGAAGGTCATGACATAGGTGATGGTGCAGAAATAGGTGTGCTTGTCCTTGAAGATGTCCAACTGCTCCTTGAAGGAGGCCTTCACCGGCACACTGCGGATGAGGAACCATGCGGCAATTGCAAGGATCACCAGAAGGGGAGCATACCACAGGGTGGCACTCTGCAGGAAGATCTCTGAAGTGCCGACCACCTCCTTGGTCTTCGAATCGACCTTGGTGAACACCTGAGCCGCGCCCAATGTAGCAATGCCCAACATGGCCGGGGTCATGAACTGCGCCACGCTGACCCCGAAATTTCCGATGCCCGCCTGAATGCCCAAGGCCGTGCCCTGCAACCGCTTTGGGAAGTAGAGACTTGTGCTGGGCATATAGGACGAGAAATCACCTCCACCGAAACCGGCCGTGAATGACAGAATGAGAAATACCCAGTAGGGCGTGTTGGGGTCCATCACCGCCAATGCCAGTCCTATCACAGGGATGAGCTTGATGATGGTTGAGATGGCGATCACGTGCCGCGAACCGAAGATGGGCAGTAGAAACGTATGGACCAACCTCAGCAGACCGGCCGCCAGACCCGGCATGGCGGTGAGCCAGAACAGTTGATCCTTAGTGAAATTGAAACCTATGCCCGGCAATTTCACTGCAATGGCACTTACCATGAACCACGTGGCGAACGACAGGATCAGCGCCAAAGTGGTGATGACAAGGGTGCGCCAGGCCACCCGACTGCCTTCATTTTTCCAAAAATTCCCATCCTCAGGAGTCCATTTTTCAAGCCAGGTTGCCATGATGTTCTGCTTTATTAGGTGAAATGGTCAGAATTGGTTAAAGCACTCGATGATCAGTATTCATCCTTGTAGGCCTCCTCCGGCTCCTTCAGGAAAATCCAGCAGTAGAGGGTACTGAAGCCTGCTCCGGCAGCAATCCAGTAAAAGAAGGTCTTGTCGTCCACCAGAGAATAGAGCACAAGATAGCACACGGCCCCCACGTTGCCATAAGCACCTGCCATGCCGGCTATCTGCCCCGTCATTCCACGTTTTATCATTGGAATAATGGCAAATGTGGCCCCTTCGGCCCCTTGCACGAACATGGAACAGGCAATAGTGATAATCACTGCGGCCACCAGCCACCAGACCCCATCGAACATGGGAAGGAGCGTCTGCACACCGTCCACAATTGGACCATACTTGGCAATGAACGACATGGCAAAGAATCCCAATGTGATACCAGCCATGTAGATGAGCATGGTGCGCTTGCGGTTGGCCATCATGTCCGACAGATATCCTCCCAACGGCCTTGCGATCAGGTTCACAAAGGCAAAGGAAGCGGCCACCAGGCCGGCCATTGTGGCGGTCATCAGCGGGGTCCCTGCATCGGTCGTCAGACCTTTGAATACCGATTCGAAGAACATGGGCAGCATGGAGACCACCGCCAGCTCGGCCCCGAAATTGGCAAAGTAGGTGGTATTCAAAGCGGCCACACTGCCCCATGGATATCTCTTGGACTCGGGAATGCCCTTTTTCAGATCCGGCAGATTTATCTGAAGCACCTTCACCACGTGGGCCATGTACATGAGTCCCAGCACGGCATAGATGATATAGAGCACCCGATCGGAAAGCAGGTGGTGGCCCTCCACCTGAATGCCTGCGATCCTCCAGGCCAGCACTGCCATGGCCCCCATGAGCGGGAAAGACCACACGATATACTGCACGAGGTCGAAATAGGAGGTCACACGCATGGGTTCGGCCTTGGACGCGAACTGGATGGTCTTGCCGGGGGGATGGTCGGTGACCAGGAAGTAGTAGGCGAATCCATAGACAAGACTGACCAGTCCGTTAGCGGCCACCGCATAGCGCCAGCCATTGTCGCCCAGACCGAACCATTCGCTGCAAACGGTGATTGCGAACCAAGGAAGTGTCATGGCGGCCCAGGCAGAGCCGAAGTTTCCCCATCCGGCATAGAACCCCTCTGCCCGGCCTATCATGTTCTTAGGGAACCAGATGGCCATCATCTTTATACCGATCACAAATCCGGCCCCTATACTGCCCAGCACCAGACGTGCCACCAGAAGTTGCATGAAACTGTTGGCGAATGCGAACACGAAGGCCGGTATGGCCATCACCACCATCAGACCAGAGAACACGGCCCTCGGCCCATACTTGTCTGTCAATGACCCTATGAGTATGCGGGCGGGAATTGTGAGGGCCACATTGCAGATGGCCAATATCTTGATGTGTTCCTTGGTGAGCCAGTCCACGCTATTAAGCATGGTGGTGGCCAACGGGGCCATGTTGAACCACACATAGAACGTGACGAAGAATGCGAACCACGTGGCATGAAGCGTCCGGATTTTGGGATCCTTGAAATCGAGCAGGTTGAACTTCTCTTCCATGGCTATTAGAATCGGTCTTACAATGTTCTTAACTGGAGCGAAAGTAGAGGGCACATTGAGTCTTCAAATGATTCTTCGCATTTCTTTTACTGATCTATATCATAGATACAACCGTGCCACAGATGCAACTTGCATCAGGATTCAGGCCGCTGGCATCAGCGCGGCCATCGACATGGACAACAGAACACCAAAACATCACTGCACACCGCTCGAAGACTACAGTGGAATGGGGCTGACTGCCCTATGCGACCTTATTGTGGACCAGCATCACAACTATGTGCGCAGCGCCATCAAACAGACCGAGCCCATGCTCATAGACCTGATGACATCGGTGGGCAAGGACTTCCCATTCCTTGAAAGGGTGCTCCTTGCATTCCGTTCCGCTGCCGATGAACTCATCATGCACCTGCAACGTGAAGAGCTGGTTCTCTTTCCATACATAAGAAGACTGGAACAGTGCAGCAGCAATGGTACACGGCCCGTTCAGCCATATTTCGGATCGGTGGCCGGACTGCTCACAACCATGGAGCAGGAGCAGGAACGGGCCCTCAAGGCCATCGGTCATATCCGCGTGCATACTTCGGGATTCTATGTGCCGGAAGGTGCAGGGTCCAAATTCGCAGATACATACGCACGCCTTGAGCATTTCGAGGCCGATCTGGAGCAGCACATCCATCTCGAACATTGCATTCTCTTCCCGCGCGCCATCATCCTTGAAAAAGAACTCTATGAACGCCATTGAAACTTCCACTCCCACCCTCGATCAGCTGCGTGCAAGCGACATGACCCGGCAGACCTATGAATATTGGTTCACGGAACACGGGCATGTGCGGTCTCCCTTCCCATTCTACATTCAGGACAATGTTCGAGAAAACACCCTGTGCGCCTTCCGCGATTGGATAGCCAAACTCAATCCCAAGGCACGCGAGGAGATCAACGGAGAAATCGCCCACGAGAAATTTGAGGAGATTCTGTTCCAACAGGCCATGGCCCTGGTGAAGACCGATGATGAGGTGCTCACCCTGCGATTCCCGTTCCTGCCCCGCGTTGGCGACAACATAGACGGGGGTGGCATGGAAGGTCGTGAGGGCGGGAACATTGTACGCACACGCCAACTGATCGCGGAAGGAAAGGACGAATTCCTTCAGGTAAAGGCTAAGAACACGGCCACCGGGGAAATGTGGGACACGCGCTTCGAACTGCCATGATCCGGGCGAATTCGATTTTCTGAAGAGGGTCAGCTTCGATCGCTGGCCGCTCCTATCTCTGCCTTACTTTATTCTGGCCGGTTTTCCAGACCATGATGCCCGCCATGGCCATGAACATGGCAATGACCGTGAACCCATTGGCAATTCCAAAGATTCGCCTAAGCTCCACTTCTCCCAACAGTGCAAAGGTCATCCTTCCGATCAACGTGAGTTGAAATACGGTCCATCCCGCCCACAGCAGTGGGTGAAACGGCCTATGTTGAATTCTCAGTACGGCCGGCAGTATGATGGGCGCGTGGGCCCAGATCATTGAGAAGGCGAACCCAAGGAAGAATGCGTGGATGAAAAGGTCGTAGAACAGAGCCCGATCCGCAAGGAACAGCAAAGTCACTCCCTGAAAAAGCAACCAGAGGTATCCCACCAGCAGCCCGCCACCTATGTACCGGTGAAATCCCTCCTTGCGCACGGCCAAACGGGCCATGTCATAGCGAAGCAGCCAAATTGCCGTAGCAGCCGTGGCTGCTCCCAACACTATCCGTCCTGCCCCGTGGAACTGCAATACCAGACCGCATACATACACGGATAGCAGAGCCCAGAGCACGCCCTTTGCCCAATTGGGCACAGGCAGATAGCGCGTAAGTTCGAGCCGCTCGCCCACAATGGTAAGGAAGATGAAGCCGGCCCACCACGTGGCAGCGGCAGGGTTCAGCCCGGTGAGCAGGAGCATGAGGTTGCCTACCGTCCAGCACACTCCTCCTGCCAACAGCACATACCAGTACGGGTCGCGGTGCATGGTCATCTGATGCAGATACAAGGCCAGCAGGCCTATGCCGCCCAACAGATATGCAGTGATGCCAGCGGTAATCTGTCCCGAGAGCACGAGCACCGTGCCAAGGGATGAAAGGGCAGGGAACAGACGCCACCAGCGCGAGGCCATGCCCACGGTCCGTTCCACTGTGATGAGGGTCCCAAGAAAGCCGCCTGTCATCAACAGCCCATGGTGAATGGCCCCTTGCGGCAACGGCAACGCCCAACCGAGACGCATGAAACCGCCCGTGATGCCTGCGAGCAGGCCGAGTAGTACGAATGGCAATGGCAACAGCCTGAACTTCATCGTGTATCAAATATAGGATCAAGCCTCGGCCTGACTGCTCTACCACAGTCCCCGATCACCTTGGCATTCGCCAGAATTCATCCTCCCAGACCTCATTGTATTCACCGTCTGCATGCATCAGAGCAACATCCGTCAACATCTGCAGTGTCGCCATGGCCTCAATCTCTTTAAATAGCACGCGCTCCTCGAAACGGATGTGCGCCTCCAGTTCCTCCTCAATGAGATGCAATGCACGGGTGATGTCCTTCATGTCTACGAACAGCCTGCGCAGCCTGCGATGCTCAGCCAGGGCACGTTTCACCGATTCATGGTCGTTGCCCAGGATTGGAAAGACGGACCGCTCCTCAAGCTCAAAGTGCGGACTGAGCTGATGGACGAAGAACCAGTCGGCATATTGCTTGATGCGCTCCACCTCCACGTTGCGTTTGAATCCTTCCCTGATCTTCCAGGAAAGCAACAGCCCGTGATGATGGTCGCGGCTCAATGGTTGCAGGCATTCATGTCGTTTGATGGGGACGTGAGGCATGATGTTCATTGGTTTCATTGCAGCAGAGGGGCGTTGCGGCTGCTGCCACCACGTCCCCCGCTACTTCCTGAAAGCGGTCGGCCTATGCAGCCTCCATTTCCACTGCCTTTGGAAACAGGATGTTGTTCTCCAAGTGGATGTGGGCATGCAGATCGTCCTGAAACTCCTTGAGCAATGAATAGGTGACGCGGAAAGTGTTGCAGGCCCATTCCGGTGGGTTGAAACCCTCCGTCAGTTCGCTTATGCGCTCAAAACGGTCGCCCTCGATCTCATGCTCCTCCATCATCATAGCAATGGGATTGCGCACCGTTCCGAACGGGGCCGGTGGAATGGTCCCGCCACTGGCAACGGCCTGCGCCATCTTCCTTATCTGCGGGAACAGGATCAGCTCCTCCTTCTTCATGTGCTGGGCCAATTCTCCTGCACAGGCATAGAATTCCCTCCGGATCTCGAAAAGCACCGGATGATGGTCGCCATGCACGTTGCACACCTTGTCGAGGAATGGGCGCATCTCCAAGCTCGCATTCTCTACATAAGAGTGATGCACCTTTTCTATATGGTCGGCAAGGCGGTCGAGCGGCCAAGTGTTGTAGTCGGGCACATCTCCGGCCGGCCTTTCGGCCACACGTTCAAGGTCGGCAAGCAGCGGGTTCGGATCCATGCCTTTCTGCGCACAGGCGTCCTCGATGCTCCTTCCGCCCTTGCAGCAGAAATCGATGCCATATTTTTTGAAAACAGGGGCGGTACGGTAGTTCTCTGCCACCATTTCGCCAATGGTCTTTGATGTTGTGGTTTCCATGTTCTTGTTGTTTAAGGTTTAAGGTTTGAAATTGAAGGTTCAGTTGTGATGTTCCATGATGTCGCGGATCAGGAATGTGAGTCCGCTGTCCAACCCCGTGCAGAGGTCGTGGATGGAGGTCCGCTCCAACATGTGCCTAAGTTCCTCGCGCACTGCCACGAAGCGGTCATGCACTGGGCAGGGCCTTTCGTCAGAGCATTCAGAGAGGCCGAGGCCGCAGCCACGGTAGATACTGTCAC
>JAIPBJ010000137.1 GCA_021739625.1 Flavobacteriales bacterium
CGGTCATAGACCTGCACGTTGTAGCTCTCATACTCATAGTTGGCGCCCGATGGGCCCCAAGTGTCGTTGGTGCCATCGCCATCGGGAGTGAAGGCATTGGGAATATAGAAGGTGTATAGCGGATCGACCTCCACATAGCGGAAGGCCGTGTCGGTGCAGCCATAGCGCGGCTCGTTGTGGGCAATGAGCATCACCAGATAGACCCCGCTGCTGTCGTAGTCGTGGTTGGGATGCTCCTGACTGCTCACCTCCCCATCACCGAAATGCCATTCGTAGGTGAGCGCGGCCTCGCTCTGGTTGAAGAACAGCACGGACGGGTCCTTCATCTCCTCGGGCTTGCTGCGGGTGCTGAAAGCGGCAAGTGGTCTGGGTATCTGACCGACAGTGGCCGTCCCAGTGGCTGTGCATCCGCCCGCATCGGTGACCACTACAGCATATTCGCCCGGAATGAGCATCGTGTTCCAACCCGAAGGGGTAAGATCCTCTGAATAGATGGTTGTGGAATCATTGATGGCCGACCAGACATATTCAAACGGAGCGGTGCCGCCCAGCATCACGGCCTGTAATGCCCCGTTGCCGAGTCCGCAGGTGTCATCGCCCGCCACGAGCTGCACGTTGACAGGCAGCGGCTGTTGCACGACCACCGTGGTGTCTGAAACGCATCCGAGGGCATCGGTCACCGTCACGGTGTATGGCCCAGGGCCAAGGTTCTGGATGGTGGGCGTGGTGGATTGAAGCGCGTTGTCCCAACGATAGGTGTAAGGAGCTGATGAGCCGGAGGCTGTTGCCGTTGCTGTGCCGTTGGTTTCGCCCGCACAGAGGATGTCGGTGTGTGCGGCAGCAATGACAGGCAGGGGGTTGACCGTCACATTCTGTGTAAGGATTGCCGTACACCCGAAGGCGGTGGTCACACCCAATGTGACCGGGTAGGTGCCTGCTGCGGAATATGTGTAGATGGGTGAAGCGTTCACAGATGTTCCTGCATTGTCACCGAAATCCCAGACCTGACCTGTGATGAGTCCGGAACTCACGACACTTTGATTCTGAAATGTGGTGGCATTCCCTTCGCACACATCTGCGGCCGTGAAAGTCGGGACGGGCGCGGGATAGATGGTGATCTGCCCGGTGTGCGTGTCTGCGCAGAAATCTGTAGTGACCACTGCAAGCGTCACATTATAGGTACCGGGGTTGAGGAAGGTGAACGAAGCATCTGCCGTCATGGCGTTGCCTTCACCGTCAAAGTCCCATGCCCACTGTGCAATGGTGGCACCTGTGGCAGAGGAGTTGTCCATGAAATCTGCTGGATCGCCCAGACACACGTTGGCCGTGGTGAAATCTGCCACAGGATTGGGGAACGATGTGGCCTGATAGGTCACCGCATCGGTGCAGTTGCCCGAACTTGCCGTGAGGGTCACATCGTAGGTGCCGGCTGCGAAATAGACGTGGGTCGGATCCTGAACGCTCGATCCGCTCCCATCCCCGAAATCCCAACTCCATCCCGTGATGTTGCCTGTGGCCACGGTGCTGGCATCGAAAAACTGCACCGCATCACCGGTACAGGCATCGACCACAAGGAAATCGGCAACAGGCACGTCACTCTGCGTGATGGTCACATCATCGGAGCTCACACAGCCCGAAGCATCGGTGGCCGTGACTGTGTAAGTGCCCTGCGACAGGGTGGCGGTGGCGGTCGTCTGTCCATCGCTCCAGATATATGTGGCGCCTCCGCTGGCGGTGACATCGGTGGTGCCTCCGGGGCAATGGCTCAGTGCCCCGCTGAAGGTGATGGCGAACGGGGCGTCCTGGGTCACGGTGGCCGAGGCAGTCCCGGTGCATCCGTTGGCATCCGTGCCTATGACGGTGTAGGTTCCCTGTGTCACCACGATGCTGGCGGTGGTGCTGTTCGAAGCATCGTCCCACACATAGCCCGACCCTCCGTTGCCTGTGATGGTAGTATTTCCTCCGGGACAGTGACTCAGTGTGCCGCTGATAGTGATGGTGGGCCCGGCAAGCTGTGGTGCATTGCTGAACGCTGCACTCGCGGCCGAAATGCATGGGCCGTCATTCGCCACAACGGTGTAGCTGGTTCCCACGGTCATCCCGCTGATGGCCCCGCCTGCACCCACTGTGGGGCCGCCCGGAGTGAAGGTGTAGGTCATGACCGCGTTGTAGTTGCTGACGGTGCTGACCTCGTCTGCCGAACACGTGGGCGGTGTGCCTGCGATGGTGGGTGTGGGTGCTATGCCCGTGGATGCGGCATTGCTGAACGGTGCGCTGGCAGCCGAGGTGCAACCTGCGACATCGGCCGTCACGGTATAGTTCGTTCCTGTGACCATACCGCTGATGGCCCCGCCCGCACCGGCGGTGGGGCCGGCAGGGGTGAAGGTGTAGGTGGCCGTGGGGTCGTAGCCTGTGATGGTGCTGGTGCCGTCCGTGGAGCAGGATGGCGGTGCAGAGGCCACAACGGGTGCCGGGGGAAGAACGGGTGGGGCTGCGAAGGTGATGAGAATGCCGCCCGCTGCACCGACACCGCCTTGCGAGTTGCCGCCTCCGGCCCCGCCACCTCCATATACTGCACCTGCTGCACCTGTGCTGGCACCTCCTGCCCCGCCCGATGGGCCGGCACCTGCGCCTCCGACCCCTCCATTGCCGCCACTGCCATTGGTGCCCGCTGTTCCTGTGGTGTTGGTAGTCCCACCGTTGGATGTGCCGCCCGCGCCTCCCGATCCCGGACTGCCTTCAGTTCCATCACCACCTGTGCCACGCGCGCCTCCGTTCGCAGCAAGGTTCACGGCCGCTCCTCCTGCATCAGTCCCGGAGAACGTGCTATTGCCACCGGCCGTTCCCGGGTCACCGTCATCCGCATCGCCCCCGTTGCCGCCTCCGCAGCCACCCGCACCGATGCTGTAAGAGAAGGCTGTGCCAGGGGTCACATTGATGGTCGTGGAGGTGTATCCGCCACCACCGGCACCACCACCACCACGGGTATCAAAAAAGCCGCCATTGCTGCCGCCACCTCCGCCACCTGCTCCGCCACCACCACCGTAAACATCTATGGTCACAGAGGTGATGCCGCAGGGGACGGTCCACGAGCCAGTTACGGCCGCACCGTTGCATCCGCCCGGGCCCGAAAGGGTGACATCCTGAGCCACGGTGATACTGCTGCACAGCATCGCCATGACCACCATCCAACTACCAAAGGCCTTTTGCTTGTACTCCATGAGTGTCAATTGCGGACGTGAAGAAAGGGTATTCGCGCCAATGCGTCATTGATGACCATCAGTCGTGTGCATCCATGCCGTTAGGACACCTCTCCAAGCGAGTAGCCCCGAGCGAAATACAGGGACGGGGAACAACGCGCCCTCCAGACATCATGGCAACAACAAGGGAAGGACGTGGAGAGTCTGCCCCCGTTGCCGCTGCCTGATGATGACGGGGTAGGGTTGCTGCGTTAGGCATTCAATTGGCCATGAGGATGCCACGGGACCGTCTGTCACAGATGTTTGCGTAAAGGATTCCAGAAGCTTCGCACGAAGTATTGCAAGCAAGGTGGAAACTCTGGGAAACTATATGTTCTTAGCCTCGGAAGCACACGGAGAATAAGAAATTTGAGTATGTGGGGTCTGTTGGACGGACAGGGTCAGTGAAAGAAAACAGACTTCCTTCTGCAACTTCTTTGCGAATCCGAGCATCTTCGCATGTGCCTTCTATTCGGTGTGAATCCGAGCAAGAAGGGGCCGAATGCCACAACATATCGGAGAAACCCTCCGATCCGATTTCATCTCAGCACCGAACGTATCTCCTCAATAGGTAGGGTTCTGGAACGGATGGCTGCGAACACCTCTGCTACAGCTTCGGCACTGAAGCCAAGCTCGCGTGCCTTTTGCTCGCAATATGCTTGTTCCTCGTCTGCAATGTGCAGATCGAAGGAGACGAAAGCTATGAGATGGGCCAGAAAGGTCCTCTTGTCCTCAAGGCCAATAGGAGAGCGGGTGAGATAGTAGGACGGCTGTGCGCATATCCTATCAAATTCACCTGCATCTATGCCGGCCTTGGCCGCTAGAAGCTGAATGTGCGCTGCCTCCATGGAATCGACCTTGCCATCCGCAAAAGCCAACTGGACAAGGGAGGCGACCAGCGCCCTGGTGGTGTCTGATGCAATCATCCGTACTACTTGGCGCTGTCGTCCTGTGTTTCGGTTGGCTTCTCTTCAGCTATTTGTTTGCCCTTCATATAATCGGGCAGCTCCATGCCGGCCATTCTGAAAACATCTTGCAACGGTGGCACGCTCTGATACAGGCCTGATATGAAGTTGGCAGTACTGGTCTTGCCATCGGCATTCGTACCTCCGTTGCCGTCCCACACTGTAATCTTGTCTATCTTGATATTCTTGATGGCGTCTGCCTGAATCTTCACAAGGTCTTCCAACTTGTCAGCAATCAGCAGCAATACCGCATCGCGCGAGTTGTTGCCAGCTGCGCCTACTATCTTTTCAAAACCTTGAGCCTGCTTGGTCAATATCTCATACAGGCCCTGTGCCTCTGCCTGTTTCTTAAATAGGATGGCATCTGCTTCGCCCCGGGCCAATCTGCGTGTCTGTTCGGCCTCTGCTTCTGCGTCTATCTCGATCCGCTTCTTCTCAATTTCTGCTGAGACCACAATATCGGCCTCTTTGGTGGCCCTTTCCCTTTCGGCACGGGCGCGCTCGGCCTGCTCCTCCGCGGCATAGGCCTCTTCCAATGCCTTGGCCTGCGACACCTTCTCCATCGCAACTGCCCGCTTTACGGCCTCTGCTTCCCGTTGGCGTCTTGTCGAATCGGAGTCGGCAATGGTCACCCGCGAGTTGTTCTCCCCTTCCACGGCCTTTGCGTTGGCCTCTGCGGTCTGTATCCGTTCGTTCTTGCGTGCCTCCGCCTCGCCAATGGTGGCTTTGGCCTTGGCATCGGCCTCGCCCACCTTGGCCAACGCATCTGCCTCCGACACATTCACCCGCTCGTTGCGGTCTGCGGAAGCCTCTCCGATCTTGGTTTCGGCCAGTGCTGCCGCCACCTGAACGCGCTCTTCGCGATGGGCACTGGCCTCGCCTATCGACCCGTCCCTGTTCTTCTCGGCCACACTGATCCGTGCATCATTTATCGCCTTTGCTGCCGCCTCTTTGCCCAAGGCCTCAATGTAGCCCGACTCATCCTTGATGTCTGTCACGTTCACGTTGATGAGTTTCAGACCGATCTTCTTAAGTTCGGCCTCCACATTGGTCGCTACATTGGTCAAAAACTTGTCGCGGTTGTTGTTGATCTCCTCAATGTCCATAGTGGCCACCACCAAACGCAATTGACCGAAGATGATGTCGATGGCCAGATTGTGGATATCCTCCTTTTGAAGGCCCAGCAAGCGCTCGGCAGCATTTTCCATGATGCCCTGCTCGGTAGATATACCAACGGTGAACCGCGATGGTACGTCCACGCGGATGTTCTGCCGACTCAGTGCCTTGGTCAGATTCACTTCTATGGACAGTGGCGTGAGGTCGAGGAAGGCGAAGTCCTGAAAGATAGGCCATACAAAGGCAGCCCCACCGTGTATGCATTTGGCCGAACGGCCGCTTTCATCTTTGCTCACCTTGCCATAGACCACCATGATGCGGTCGCTCGGACACCGTTTGTATCGCGCCAATAGCGATACGAACAGCACAAAAAGGAAGATTACAGAGACAATGAAGCCGAAAATGATGTAGGTCATGGAGGTAGGTCTATTTGCGGGTTACCAACAATATACGTTCGTTGATGATGTCAATCACCTTTACAATGCTTCCGGTTGGGATAGGATCTGCATCATCTGTCATCGCGTCCAGTTCGCGCAATGCGCCCTGCACCGTTATCTGCACCTTTCCTACACCGGATCGCGATGCAGGAATGATCAGATAGACCTCCCCAAGGGAGTTCACTGCATTCTTGATTCTCATCGTCCCGTTGTCCGTCATTCTGCTCATACCATAGAAGATGGTGGCAGTCACAAACATCATTACCCCGCCTGCAAAAACGGACAGAAGGGCCGTGACCCAAAGGGGCAGACCCATCTCCATGCATCCCAGACCACTCCAGCCGAACAGCATGAAGAAGCCCAACATGCTCTTGAAGGTGAAGAATTGCGAACCGAGCGAAGGGTCTTCCACCTCCACGTCAACAGCCTCTTGCGCATCTCCGTCCACGCCAAGGAACGCCAGCACCGTCAGCACCAGAAACAGTCCGGTGGCCAATATGGCCGAAGCCCAATAGACCTTTTCAACGAATGACAGTGATACCGCCCACTCCATCATGGTATGATGACATCAGATGCTCAGAGGCGAAAAGTAATTCCTTTTGCTGAGAAATGACACGTCATCCTAAAAAACCTGCCGGGCCTTTCTTACCCCCGATACTGCGAGGAAGGAAACAGTCTCCAATTGCACATTGCCCCATTCCCGTTCAGTCTGAGCAGTCAGATCTCTAGCGTGACGTAGCGAAGACCACAAGGAACTTCAAGGGTGCCAAGGGTAATTGCTCGTACCGCATAACACCGTATGAAAGATATATCTCCTATTTTCGTTTCATGTAAAGACTGAGTACCCTTCCAACACAACTCCATCATGGCCGAGCGCATCACAGAACATCCCCTCCGCACCATCAGACTGGTGTATGACGACAACAAGCAGGAGACCGAGGCCGACAGCACCCTTCTAAAGCGCTACGTGGCCCTCCATGACGCATACCTCGATGTCAGGAAAAAGCACGCCAAGCTCCGCTATGACTTCATGGAGCTGGAACCGGACGTGGACAGGGTGGACGAGGCATTCGTCAGCGTGCTGGACAGGATGAGACCCCTCATAGAGGAAGGCAAGGTGCTCGTTACCAAAGTGAAGCGCAAGGAGGTGATCTATGAGCTGATGGAGCGCATGCGGGAATGCAACGAGCACATTCAGCACTTCCACAATGATCTGCTGATGCCCCTCAGCCAGTCGATGGATGAACTTCAGGCAGAATGGGAAGCCTACAACGAGGCCGATGCACAGTTCGATGAACAGTACGAGCAGTTCAATAAGGAGATTGAGCAACCATTCTATAAGAATTATGATGCCTATGCCATTGACCTCTGCCGCTACGATGATGACAAGCAGGAGCTGCTTGGCCTGATGGACAGGGAATCTGAGAAGGACGACATCGACCGTGTGAGCGACAAGTATGACGGATTGGTGAACGGGGTGAACGCGGTGTATGCGGAATGGAAAACGACCCACGAGCTGATCAACGGTTTCTTTGATGCGAGCAACCTGCTCGACCGGACCATTTCAGAGGCCTGTGTCACTGGAACGCTCCCCAAGGAGCACCAGCCGCTCTACCTCCTTCCTCCCAGCGATTCCCTGATCACCGACTTTGCCAGCAATTATGGCATGCTTGCCGACCCGGCCAATCACACTGTGACCTTCTCCGTCCCCAAGGAAGTAGTGCTTGAAGGGGATACGGGCATGATCCATGAGCTCATTCTGACCTTGCAGCACTATCCGGGTCTGTTAGAGAAGCTGCTCTTCTCCATTGACCTCACCTTCCTCACAGAATATGACACCGAAATTCCGGAGGAGGAGTGGAAAGGCATCGAAGTGCCAGTGCGCTGGGTACACAGCTTCATCTCGCTGCCGTGCGTCTATTTCTTCCTCAAGGACCACGATGTGCGCAGCTACTTCCTGATGGGCGACATGGTGTTTGATGGCAAGGTGACCCCCTCGTCCGAGGGCGACCATGTGAAGGTGGAGGGCGAAGCGCTAGAGACCCTGGCCGACCGTGTCTTCAACATCTGCGTCTTCTTCATGCTCTACTGCCACAACACGGGCTTCGACCCGTCTGAGACCATACAGCGGACCCTCACCGAATTGGACCTGCCCTTTGCCCTCACCCTCAACGACATCCGCACCGAATATGAGAAGCAGATCCGCGATGGTGTTGAGATCAGGGCCGTGTCGGTGAAGAAGGGGGAGTGAGTTTTTCGCCTTTCGTTTTTCGCCCGGTCTGCCTGAGGCAGGCTTTCAGTATCTGTCCGGTTTGTAGAGGAGCGATGCATCGCTCCTCTACTACCTCAGCCACCGCAGTGGGTTCAGCAGTTTGAGGCTGCCTTCCGGGTCACCGTTCGGGCCGAAGGACATCATCACCATGCTGATCTCTTTGTCGATGGCCACCTTGCGGATGGCGGGGCGGGCGTAGGTCTTCTTTTTCATGAAGTGTGGGTGTTGATTGTGGTCGATAGTCCACAGATGCGGGGGCGCTGTGGACTATCGACCGTGGTCTGTGGTCTAACGAAGCATTACACGGTGTGTCTCTGCGCCTTTGGTCGTTTCTACATGGACGAGATAGATCCCTGTGATAAGGTCAGTAGACACAACAGTGCGGCTGCCGTTGATGGCAGCGGTCTGCACTGTGCGGCCCGCCATGTCGAGGATGGCGATGGTGCCTGTGGCGATGTCCTCACCAACTGTGACATTCACCATGCCATCGGCAGCGAACACATGGGCAGCAGAAGCATTTTCATCCACCCCAACGGCCATCATTCCGAAGTGCAGCGCGAAGCGTGTGCCTATGTTGCCTGCATCGGTGCTGAAGGCATAGACAGGGTTCTCGTTCAGGTGCTGGAACTGGTTCAACGCTCTGTCCTCCAACCAAACCTCTTCAT
>JAIPBJ010000138.1 GCA_021739625.1 Flavobacteriales bacterium
GGCATCGCTGCGCGAGGTGGTCATCTATCCTGCCAACAACTTTGTAACGAGCCGCGACACACTGCTGGGCGTCATCTGGCAGATTCAGGAGGACATGGTGAAGCAGGTGGACTATTTCAAGGAGATAGGGAAGCCGCTGGAGGCGAAGCGTTTGCAGGAACGCACGGAGTATGACCTGGAGATGATGCGCGAATTGGGCTACTGCTCCGGCATTGAGAATTACAGCCGCTATTTCGATGGAAGAAAGGCGGGCACACGGCCATTCTGCCTGCTCGACTATTTCCCAGACGATTATCTGCTGTTCATTGACGAGAGCCACGTGAGTGTGTCGCAGATAGGCGCGATGTACGGTGGCGACCGTAGCCGCAAGACCAATCTTGTCGAATTCGGTTTCCGCCTGCCCGCTGCGATGGACAACCGCCCGCTGAAGTTCGAGGAGTTCGAGGCATTGGCTGGGCAGACGATTTACGTCTCGGCCACGCCCGCAGACTACGAGCTGGGCAAGACGGATGGGGTGTTCGTGGAGCAGGTGATACGCCCCACGGGCCTGCTGGACCCTGTCATTGAGATCCGCCCCAGCATCAATCAGGTGGACGATCTGCTGGACGAGGTGGACCGCACCGTGAAGAAGGGCGAGCGTGTGCTGGTGACCACCCTCACCAAGCGCATGAGCGAGGAACTGGCGAAATACATGACACGCCTCTCCATCAAATGCCGCTACATCCACAGCGATGTCGATACGGTGGAGCGCACCGAGATTCTCCGCGACCTGCGCCTCGGCACCTTCGATGTGCTCATCGGCATCAACCTGCTGCGCGAGGGACTTGATCTGCCCGAGGTGAGTCTGGTGGCAATCCTTGATGCGGACAAAGAAGGCTTCCTCCGTTCAGAACGCTCGCTGACACAGACGGCAGGCCGCGCGGCACGGAACATCAACGGAAGGGTCATCATGTATGCCGACACCATCACTCGCTCTATGCGTGCCACAATGGACGAGACCGACCGCAGGCGCGAGAAGCAGATCGCCTACAACACCGCCCACGGCCTGGTGCCCACCGCGTTGAAGAAGAGCCGCGAGGCCATCATGGAGCAGACCACCGTGGCCGGCACCATGAAACGCAAGGCCAAGTATGACATCGAACCCACCCTTAGCAAAGCTGCCGAGGCAGGCCCAGCATATCTCACACAGGACGAGCTGAAAGACCGTATCGCCAAGACGCGAAAGGAGATGGAACGTGCTGCCAAGGAGCTGGACTTTGTAGAAGCTGCACGGCTTCGGGATGAGATGCGGAAGCTGGAGAAGGGGGTTAAGGTGTGAAGTTTTTTTCTGAAGGAATAGGCGCAGAACAACCACTGGTCCTTCGCAATCAATTGGAGAGCACCTTCATCAGCGTTGGCCTCGCATGTATCTTTGGCGATAGACAATTGAATGATAGAACTATGCGTCTGATCAACTGCATTCTTGTTTCCTTCACGCTGATGATGGGCAGTTTTGAAGGTTCGCAGGCGCAGGCCCCGAGTTTTCAGGGCGATGCGCAGGAGCGTTTGAGCCGTGCCGAGAACCACCTCCGGCTGGCCAACTGGCCCGAGGCGTTGCAGCTCTACAACGAGGCCATCGCCATCGACCCGACCAATGCGCAGGCATTGGCCGCGCGGGCCAAACTTCTGGCCAGACTGGGCAGGAACCGCGAGGCGATCGCTGACATGCACCGCGCCACCGAACTGAACCCCTACGCCCCGCAACTGGTGGACGAGCAGGCAAGGCTCAAAATGCTGTTGGCCGACTATCAGGGTGCGGCCACCGACCTCGACCGCGCGCTGAAACAGTTCCCTCAGGATTCGCTCCTGCTCACCAACCGCGCCATCGCCCTCAGCGAACTGGGCGATGTGGATGGGGCCATTGCCGATTATGATTCGCTCATTTCCAAACATCCAGCGAGCTATGTCCTCCATCTGCAAAGAGCAGTGCTGCATCTGAAGGCGGGGCAGACAGACCGTGCCGAGCAGGATGTACGTGATGCGGCTGAACTCAATCCCGAATCGGGCATCGTACACGATATGAGAGGACTTGTGCGCCTTGCGCAGGACAGACCGGACGAGGCCATCACGAGCTTTGACGAGGCGCTGCGCATCAACCCCGAACTGGGCATGGCCCATGTGAACCGTGCCGCTGCCCTCAAGATGCTGGGCGACACGGCCGCAGCACTCCAAGACCTCAACCGTGGTATCGCCATTGAACTGGACATGGGAAATGCCTTCCTGAACCGTGCGCTGGCCCGAAAGTCATTGGGCGATACATACGGAGCCTTCAAAGATTTTCAGAAGGCCATCCAGATGAATCCCGAAAACTCGGTCGCACTTTACAATCAGGGACTGCTGCGCAATCAGATGGGCGACCGCACACACGCGTTGGAGGATGCCGAACTTCTGGTAAAACTCAGTCCCAACAGTGCTGATGCCTACAATCTTCGCGGCAGCATCCACGCCATCTTCAACAATCTTGAAACAGCCCTGAAAGACCTTGACCGCGCCATCCAGCTCGACCCCGACCACGCCAACGCCTATCACAACCGTGGAACGGTACACATCTTCAATCATCAGCAGGCTCAGGGCTGTGACGACCTGCGCAAGGCCGGTGACCTCGGCCTGAAAGAGGCACGGGAGAAATACAGGGCGTTCTGCTCCATCAGGTGGTGATAATTGCTTGGAATTCCGAACTCTGAACTTCCCACTCACAACTTAGTATTGTGAACACGCCACAGTCCAAAGAACCTCCCGTAGCTGTCACGCCCGATTCCAAGGCATTGGCCGAATGGTTCATCGACCCGCTCAACCGCTTTTACCGCTATCCGCTGTGCAGCATTCTGGTGAGGCCATTGATTCGCACCCCACTCACACCCAACCATGTAACGGCCGCCCATGTGGCTGTGGCATTGCTCTCCGCATGGTTCGTCACAAGAGGGTCGGCCACCGACCTGATCATGGCGGCCCTGCTGTTCGAGCTGAGGAACATATTGGACTGCCTTGATGGCACATTGGCCCGGGCCAAGAAGACCTCCTCGCTTCACGGAGCGGTCATAGACGAACTGGCAGATGCGGCAGGGGTCATCGCACTGCTCGCGGCCTGCGGGTATCATCTGTATGTGACAGGGACGGCATACGAGGCCATCTGGTCCACAATTGCCGTGTTCATCCTGTCCGTGCTGATGGCCGGCAACTATGTGCTTCAGAAGAACCGTTTCCATGCTCCGCTTGCCACAGGTGTGAACGAGGTTGAGCTGAAACTGCATGAACGTTATCGCGATGCCAAGGCTGGCCGTGGGGCATTCTTCCCCAACTTCGTGCTATGGGTGGAAAAGATCCAGAATGCGGTGGCCATTCCGGGCCAGTATGGTCGGATGATGGCCAATGTGCGCAACGGAAGTCCGTTGGACAGGCGCGAGACCGGATACCTTATCCGCAGGGCCAACGACCCCAAACTGTGGGCGCTCATCCTGTTATTGAGCGTTTCCACTGGCGAATATGTTGTGCTGATCCTTCAACTGGGGCTGCTGATGGATGACGTGTCCGGGGCATTCCAAGTCATCATTGTGTTTGCCACTGTCGCCTTTGCGGCCACAACGGCCCTTGGCAATCTTTACTTGACGAAAGCCTATCGATGATTCCATCGGGGTGCGTCCTTTGCGACCGATAAAACAGATTCGAACATGGCACAACCCGTCACCAAGGCAGTCATATTGGCCGCAGGGCTTGGCAACCGTCTCCGCAGGCTCGGAACGGGAACCCCCAAGCCCTTCGTGCCCATCGACAGGGAGGACAGGGACTTCACATTCATCGACCTCCACATCCACAACCTTACCACTATCGGAGTGAAGGACATCTATCTGGTGGGCAATCAGGTGACCTTCGGCCGCGAATTCAACCACGACTCCGAAGTGCGGATCCATTGGATACTGAACCCCACCGAGGACCTTGCCAACTCTGGCAGCGCACACTCGGCATGGTATGCATGGAATAGCGAATATGACATACTTGATGGCCGGTCGCGTGTGATACTGATGGATGCTGACATCGCCTATACGCATCACATCATGCGTATGCTGGCCGAAAGCCCCATTGCAGAGAGCAAGACACTCGTCTGCAAGAAGATGCATGACGACAATGAGGAGGTGCTCGTGTTCGCCAAGGACGGCATACCCCGTCTTCACGGCAAAGGACTGCTGCACACGCCCATGACGGCCGACCTTGAATGTATGGGAGAGGCCACGGGCATCCTGCTCTTTGAGCCGAAGGACCATGCAATGATCAAGGCCGCCAACGACTGGATCGTGCATTTCACCAGTGCCAAGACCCGCGTGGAACACGAGGACCTCACCCAGATGCTTATGCATAAGGGCCTGTTGAGAGCCATATCGTTCGGAGACGAACACCTTTTCATGGAATGCGACACGCCCGAGGAATATGACCTGCTGCTCAATGATGTTTTTCCGAGAATAAAAAAGACGCTATTCGGCAATTGAACGCTCTCCGTAGGCACAGTGCCTGAATCCGTCCTTCACCCATCACATTCACTATGATAGCCGCCCTGCTCGGACTTGTGCTCGGTTTTCTCGGCTCGATGCCCGTAGCGGGCCCTATTGCACTGTTGGTGGTGCGCAAGGGCGTGAAAGAGGAGTATGACGAGGGTGCGGCCATTGCATTGGGAGCGTCCGTCCCCGAGGCCGTGTACTGCGGACTGGCACTGTTCGGATTCGATTTTCTGTTCGAGCGCTATCCCATCGTGGAATCGGCATCGCAGGTGCTGGGAGGCATCCTGCTGCTGGTGCTGGGCATCGGCTTCATGCTGATGAAACCCCGGGAGGAGGACCTGAAGACCCTGCTGCCTAAGAAAGGGCGCTGGGCCGCACCGTTCATGACCGGATTCACTGTGGCCGCATTCAACCCCACGCTCATGGTCACATGGTCTGGAGTAGCAGCCGTGCTCTACGCTATGATGGGAGCATTCACCGAACTGGAGATGATCGCTTTCCCTATAGGGGTGGGTCTTGGCAATTTCCTATGGTTCGCAGTGCTGCTATCGCTCATGCAGCGTCACAGGGCACGGTTCAGCCAGAGGGCCATTGTCAGCGCCATCAGAGTGATAGGTGCGGCCATAGTGCTCTTGGGTCTTTGGATGCTGGCGAACTCCTCGCTGCGACTCATTCCCTGAAAATCACCCATATCGGACGGGCCCGGATCAAGCACCTTCGAACAGGAACTTCACCATAAGCAGGAACAGCCCCGATCCGGCCAAAAAGCCTATTGTGGCCAACCATGCGATATTCTTCAGATACCACATGAAGTCTATCTTCTCCATACCCATTGCCACCACGCCTGCAGCAGACCCGATGATGAGCATGCTGCCACCCGTGCCGGCCGAGAAAGCGATGAAATGCCAGATGTGGTGATCGGTCTCCAAACTGAACATGCCCATGCTGGCAGCCACCAAAGGGACGTTATCAATGATGGCCGAACCGAAACCGAGCAGTATCACGAACACATCATCGGGAATGATGGCCCGCACCGACTGACCCGCCAGAAAGATCATGCCCGCTGACTCCAAGGCCGCCACTGCCATCAGTATTCCAAGGAAGAACAGAATGCTCGGCATCTCGATCCTTCCGAGCGATCTATGGACCGGACTGCTATGGTGGGCCACATCGCTCATCTTGAACTCACGCTTGCTCTTGACCTCGGCCACAATGGCCACAACTGCCAGCGACAGCATCATTCCTATGTAGGGAGGCAGATGGGTGAGTGTCTTGAAAATAGGCACGAAAATGATGGCCCCCAGACCGATGATGAGCATGCTGAGGCTCGCTGCGCGTTCCTCCGGATCTGTTTTCACCACCTCGATCCTGCCCTTGAACACGGGCATCAGTGATGCTATGAATGTGGGCAGCGCCATGCAAACGAGAGATGGCAGGAACAGGTGAAGCACCAGCTTCTCGGCAGTCACTTTCTTGCCGATCCACAGCATGGTCGTGGTCACATCACCGATGGGCGACCATGCACCGCCCGCATTGGCACCTATGATGATGATGCCTGCATACCACATGCGTGTCTTGGCATCGGGCACCAGCTTCTTCAGGATGGTTATCAGTACGATGGTCGCGGTGAGGTTGTCAATGATGGCAGACAGGGTAAAGGCCAGACCGCCCATCACCCACAGTAGCACCCGCTTGTCCTTGGTGCGGACGAATTGCTTGATGGCCCCGAAACCGTTGAAATGGTCGGTGATCTCCACAATGGTCATCGCTCCGATAAGGAACACGAGAATCTCGGCAGTCTTACCAAGGTGATGCAGCAGCATCTCCTCCATGTGGGCAGGCACCAGTCCGTCCAGTACTGTGAACACGGGCACATGGAACAATGCCACAACGGTCCACAGAAAGGCCATCATGATGAGGGCCGGCACCAGCTTGTCCACCTTGGTCGTGTGCTCGAGGGTGATAGCAAGATAACCGAGTACGAAGATGACAAGGAGCAGGATTTCCATGAGCTGATGTGTTATATGATGAGCATCCTCAGAGAACTGTTGGCTTAGAAACAACGCGGGTGAAAGCGTCAGATGATCAAAGACCCCCTCTGGATTTTGCGCGCAAATGTAGCAGAAACCCAATATGACGGAGGAAACATTTGCCGCCTTGCCCGGCATGCTTTGGACGGTGGAGCAACACTGCTACTTTTCGGGACTTGGCGGCTGATGGCCATAGTGAGCGGCCAAATCCTTTTGAATCTCTCATGCCATTATCCGACATTCAATGTACGTTTGAAAGCCACGGATTCATTCAATTGTCGGGACAGTTCACTGACAGCCGCCATTGACCAACTTTCTCCCATTATGAAGTTTCAACTTGACTATCATGTTGATAATGTGGAGGTCGAAATACCTTTGCACTATATATCACCCATATAAAATGAACCAAAGCCCATCCTATGATGAGATATACATCTCTTCCGATCTTCCTTCTTCTTTCGACTGTGGGGCTTTGGGCATAGGTATCGGTACATGACGGCACCGACCAGACCCCGACCGCAGACCGACAAATAGACCACTGCCAAAGCACCATTGAAAAGCATGATCCATGCATCCGCACCTAACATGATGAGACGCCACAATGGCCTGACAGGGCCGATGCTGGCATTGCTGCTGTCCTTGGCCACTATCAGCAGTTCGGCACAGCAATGGGCCAATGCTTATGCCCCGTATTCGCGGCACATCAACTCGAGTGTGGTGCTGGGCAATGGACGCATGGTCATAGCAGGTGGGAATCCGACCAATGATGCCATCCGGTCGGTGTTCACTTCCAACAGTTCGGGGCTCAACTGGAACATCGATCACGACTTTCTGGCACCGTGGATGTGGTCGGTGGATTTTGGCGGTGACCTGACCGGGGTGGCGGTAGGCAACGATGGCACCGTATTGCGCACCGCTAATGGTGGCGGGACATGGGATTCGATCGCCTCAGGCACCGTGAATCACCTCAGAGGAGTTCATTTCGTTGATGCCACAACGGTGCTGGCCGTGGGCGGACAGTCAGGAGCAACGCCCATGCAGACCATCATCAGAAGCACGGACGGTGGGATTGTCTGGGAAACCCTACTCGATCAGGCCGGCCCCATGCTCAATGAGCTCGTTTTCATCGATGCTCTGACCGCTGTGGCGGTCGGTGTAGAGGGCACGGTGCTCAGGACTGTGGATGGCGGCAACATCTGGACACCGATGGTCACCCCTTCCCAAAGGGACATCAACGCCATACATTTCTCAGATGCATTGAGTGGTCTTGCAGTCGGTGGGCAATTCACCAACGACAGCATCCGCACCATCTGGACAACGTCAGATGGTGGAGCAACATGGACATCTGTGCTGGACGAACCGGGAGGCTGGCTGCGCGACATAGACCTTGTGGACGGCAGCACAGGGTATGCGGTAGGTGACGTGAGCACGGTGCTGAAGACCACCGATGGCGGCCAGCAATGGATTGCTGTGAATGTGCCGGATCCCGATGACGAGGTCTCGTACAACACGGTGAGTGTCGTGAGTGCCAATCTGGTGCTGGTGGCCGGGAGCCATGGCACCATCAGGATCCTCCACAACGTTGCAGCACCAACGGTGGTGACCAACGAAGCACTTGTCACAGCACCTACCACCGCCATGCTCAAGGGCACGGTGAACAGCACGCATGGCGGCACGTACAGCTTCCTGTTCGGCACACAGCCAGACATGGCAGGTGCCGGAGAGACTCCGCAAGTGACCTTCGCGGGGTCTGGCATCGGGCAGGAAGTGAGCTTCAACATTCCGAATCTGACCGAAGGGGCGACCTACTACTTTGCTGCCAAGGCGGCCACGCTCGGAGGCATTGCCATCGGAGACACGATGAGCGTGACCATGACCTTGGCGCTTCCATTGGCCCAGACGCAGGGAGCAACAGT
>JAIPBJ010000139.1 GCA_021739625.1 Flavobacteriales bacterium
CCGCACCGCCCACCACCACGATGCGGTCGATGAGGCCCCGGTGGTAGGGTTCGAGCACCTGCGCATAGCGGTCGGCATTGCAGCCATAGTTCACGCGGTCCACCTCCTTGTCATAGCTCACACCGCCACCGAGCAGGATGGCCGTTCGGATGTTCGGGTCCAACTCGTGGAACTGGGTGATCTCCACCTCCCACCAGCGGTAGCATTCATCGACAATGAACGAATTGCTGAAGAAGAGCAGGATGCCCAATGCGGCCCCTATCAGCCGTCTTCTGCGGTATGGATTGGCCGTGTACCACGCCAATGCCAACAGCATCAGCACCCATGTGAATGGCTGAAGTAGGAATTCGAGGCGCTTGATGAGGAAGAAGACGGACATGATGGGCAAAGATGGGGGGAATTGATTGCAGAATATCGAATGTCGATGGAAGAATGCCGATCGGGGCCGATGGGCGTGATGCCGTGCGCGTTCCGGCACCGGTCCTCCATCTCCGACCGGAATTCCGCGATCCATGGTTCGGGCCTACCTACTGCGCAGCCCTGGTCTCTGTGCCTCCCCTGCTGGCAAAGAAATCGACCCTGAAGGCCAGCAGCGGCACAAAGCCCATCTGATAGCGGTAGGAAAGCTGGTTGGTGTCGCGGTCGTAATAGGTGCGGAGGATGTTCCTATAGTCGATGATGTTGCCGAGATCGACCGAAATGGTCCAAGCATATTTCGGCTTGTTCTGGCGGTAGGCGATGCGTATGTCGGGGCGGAAATAGTCGGGATAGGTCTGCGTGTAGGCCAGCGAATCGATGGTGATGGCCTCGCGTGCCACTGCCGACCGCGATTCGTCCAAGGGCGTGTAGCGGAAACCGCCCATGTACTGCACCCTGAACCCGACCTCCAGCGCGCTGTTCTTGAACCGGAACTCATAGCCGCCCGTGGCCGACACCACGAAACGGCTGTCGTAGGCCCCCGAGTAGGTCTGCCCGTTGAGCGGGGTGTACTGGCTTCGGAACAGAGAGCCGTTGATGAGCGCGAACCAGCGGGTGGTGTATCTCCGCTCAATGGTCATGTCAAGCCCATAGTTCATGCCCGTTCCCTCGCTCACCAGCGAATCCTTGGCATAGCCCGAGCGCTCGTTGAGCTGCATGAAGGTGCGCGATGGGTCGGCACTCACCGGCAACTGGTGCAGATACTGGTAATATGCCTCGGCCTTGAAACGGTAATGTTTCAGGAAATTCACCTCATAGCCCAATACGAAATGATGGCTCTTGACCATCTCCAGATCGCGGTTGGTGAAACGCTCCGTGCCATCGGGCATGGAGAACCGTGTGAAATAGGAGCCCAGCGGCAGATACTGCCCGTGCAGCCCATAGCCCGCTGTGATGCGGTGTCCGCTGCCAAGGTCCTGCGTCACACTGAGGCGCGGCTCCAGGCTCCAAGTATTGTTGAGGAACAGGAACACCCCATGCAGCCCGCCAATGATGGTGGTCGATCCGAAGGGTCTGTATTTGACCTGCGCATAAGGCTGCAGGCTGGCCGTGAATCCCTCCCCATCAATGATGCTGACCGTGCCGCCCACCGAGTCGATGTGCTTCTTTTCGTTGAAAAGGAAGAAGATGTTCTCTACCGTGAGGCCTGCACGCAGCACCAGTCGGTTGCTCAACTTTCGGTTGTAGAACGAGTGCAGCGCGATGCGCTTGTTCGAGAACCTCGTCTTGCGGATGGGGTGGAATGCTGACGAGACATCGAGTGTGTCGTCCTGCTCGCGCACATCGTTGTAGGTGCCGGCAAGCACGGTCTTCACAAAGGAACGCTCGTCAATGGACTGCGTCCAGCTCACGCCAAGCACAGCAAGGTCGGTATAGAACTGCGTGCGCAGCCTGTCGGTGTATTTCTCCCACTTGGCGGTGTCGAGCACGAACTTGGTGTTCTCATCGCTCATGCCCCCTATGCCGAAGATGCTGAAACGCGCCTTGCCCTTGGATGGCAGTTGAAAATTGAAACTCAGGTCCTGATAGGTGTTGTTGGTGTTCTCATCCACTATGTAAAGCCCCATCGAATTGAGGATGCCGAGCGTTGAATAGCGGTAGTTGAACAGATAGCTCGACCCGTTGTCCTTCTTTGACAGCGGCCCCTCGGCCCCGAAATTCAGTCCGAGCAGGCCGGCAAGGAACATCATCTCGTGGCGCTGCGTGTTCCCTTTTCTGAAATTGATGTCGAACACGCCCGATATGGCATTGCCGAACCCAGCTGGAAAGGCGCCCGTGCTGAAATCGGTGTTGCCCATCACATAGGGCGATAGGGCCGTGATGCCTCCGCCCGATGATCCCGGCCGCGAAAAGTGGTTGAGGTTGGGCACATCGATGCCTTCCAATCGCCACAGGATGCCTGCGGCCGAATTGCCTCTCACGATCACATCGTTGTCGTTGTCCTGCGCAGCCGTGACCCCCGGAAAATTCAACGCCACACGCCCCGGGTCGCTGATGCTGCCCGCCATGCGGTTGGCCTCGTTGATGGAGAATGACCGCGAACTGACGGCCATCATCTCGTGATTGGCCTGTCCGTCCTGCGTGCCAACGATGGTCACCTCGGTCTGCTGGTTGATGGCGGTCGCAAGTTCGATCTGCAGCACGGTCTCCTTTCCCGAACTGAGGGTGATGAGCCCGCTCGACCATGGTTCATAACCGATGAAGGAACATTTCACCTCCACGCGGCCCAGAGGCACCTTGTCCAGACGGAAACGGCCGTCCACATCGGTCGTCACTCCGATGAGCGAGGGCGTTTCCACAAACACCGATGCACCGATGAGCGGCTGTTTCGACTCGGCATCGAGCACCGTGCCTCTGATGGTCTGGATTCCTTGCGCAAAGAGCGGTGCGGGAATCAGAAGACCAAGAATGAGAATTACAACTCTCATGGCAATGTGATAGGGCAGTGGGTCGGGGGACGGGCGAACCGATACTGCACCAAAACTATGCAGATCCCGGGCATGCACCATATTCCAATTCCTATTTTCCTCATTTCCCGCCCCCCATTTTCCTTTTAATGAGAACTTGCACCCATGGAATGGAAGAACTGGGCAGGCAACATCCGATTCACGCCCGGCCGCATCGCGCAGCCGGGCAGCACAGATGAAGTGGTCCGACTGCTGCGCAATGCTGCCGCTGAAGGCCGCAAGGTGCGCTGCATCGGCACCGGCCATTCGTGGAGCGCACTGGCCGAGACCCGCGACATCCTTGTGAATACCGACAGGCTGAACCGCATCATCAGCGCAGATGCCAACACAGGCCAGGTGGTGGTCGAGGCCGGGGCCAAACTCAAAGACCTCAACGTGCAGCTCTGGGAGCGCGGCCTCGCATTCGCCAACCTTGGAAGCATAGCCGAACAGAGCCTCGCGGGCGCGGTGAGCACCGCCACGCATGGCAGCGGCACCGACCATCGCATTCTCGCTTCGCAGATACAGCGTTTCACACTCGTGCGGCCCGATGGCGAAGTGCAGCTCATTGATGCGGAGCAGGACAGCGAGCTGTTCAACACCGCCATCATCTCGCTCGGGGCGCTGGGCATCATCACCGAAATGACCTTGAAGGCAGTGCCGCGCTACCAGTTGCACGAGCAGTCGGGGCTGATGGAATTTGAGGACGTGTGCTCCAATGTGCTCGATTGGGTCAAGGAACATGACCACCTCAAATTGTGGTGGTTCCCGCACACCGACAGGATGATGGTCTATCGCTACGACCGCACGCAGCAGCCCGTGAATGACTCGCGCCTGCGGCAGAAGCTGATGGACGAATGGCTGTCGGTATCAGGCTATCGTCTCATGCTGTGGTGGGCCGATAGGAAGCCCGGACGAAGGAAATGGGTGAACCGCCAGATCGTGAGACACATGCTGCCCGATGTGGACCGCATCGAGCGCAGCTACAAGGTGTTCAATGTGCCCGAACCGCCCATCCACCGCGAAACGGAGTGGGCGTTCGACATCGGCCTCACTCCAAGGCTTTTGCGGGAATACCGCGACATGGTGAATGCCAACGGCCACCTCATCAACTTCATTCAGGAGATACGTTTCGTCAAGGGCGATGACTATGCGCTGAGTCCATGCCATGGCCGCGATTCGGTCTATGTGGGCGCCTACAATGCCGATGACCGTGGTTGGAACGAGCTGCTCTCAGACTTCGGGAAATTGGCCATGGATCACCGTGGACGACCGCATTGGGGCAAGGAGTTCAACGTAGGTATCGACTATCTGCGCAGCGTTTATCCGCAGTGGGAACGCTTCGTAGCGCTGCGCAATGCCTATGACCCCGAAAGGAGGCTTTCCAATGCGATGATGGAGCGGCTTTTCGGGCGATAGGGGCCGTTCGGTCCGGGTCTCTCAATAATCGAAGTAGTCCTTCCTGCGGCTCAGTTTCAGATCCTGCAACATGGCCGATTTCACCTTCAGGTCGAAACTCCAGCTCCTGTTGCCGCCAAATGGGACCCAGTTGAGGCTGAAGTCCCAGCAGTGCAGGTCGCGGTAGATGCTGAGCGAGGTGTTGGCCACATCGTTGCGCACAAAGTCATAGCCGGTCATGAAACCGATCTTCCACTTCGGGGTGATGTTGATGTCGCCATGGATCCCGAATGTCTGGATGATCTCGTCCTCCTGAAGCCGCCTGATGATGGACAGGTTGTAGTTCACATTCAGGTTCCAAGGGATGTTGAAGTCCACATAGGCGCCCTTCTGCGCATTGACCATGGCCAATTCCTCGGGCGAGCCCCGCTGGCTCTCATATTCACTGGCCTTGCCCTTTCCTATGAGGTTGAAACTGAGCTGCACGGTGGCGTTGGTCATGCGGGTCAGCTCAGCGGTCTCATTAATCAGCCATCGGTTCACCTTTCTGCCAAGGGTGTCCTGTGCGTAGGGGGTGAGTGTGACCGAGAAGTTGACCTGAAAACGGTCGAGCAGTGTTGTGCGCCCGTTGATGTTGATGTCGCTGAGATTGAGCGAGTCGGCAAAAATGTTGTAGGATGTTCCGATGTTGAACACGTCCAGGATCTTCACCTTCTTGAATCCGGTGATGGTGTCCTTCTTCGACCGCACCTTCATCTCCAGATTGTTGTTCAGGTTGAGGGTGATGGCCCCGTTGCTCGCTGTCGGGGCGCGGCCGAACAGGCTCAGATCGTGCGGGTGATAGCTCACGCGCGCACCGTTGGCCCCATAGTAGCCCCATTCCATTTCTGTGAGTTTCGGGGCATAGCGATAGCCTACCGTTGGGGTCAGCACGTGGCGGATGCCCTTGATGGCCCCCTTCTTGAACTGAACCAGACCATAGAGCTGCGTGGTCACATTCACATTGGCGCTCACATCGCGGTTGCTGAAAAATCCGGTGCTCGTGTCCGTGTAGGCCTGCTGGGTCTCGTTGTTCCAACCTTTCCTCACCTCTTGGAAGAACCACCGCTCG
Organism: Flavobacteriales bacterium; assembly: GCA_021739625.1. Taxonomy (GTDB): domain Bacteria; phylum Bacteroidota; class Bacteroidia; order UBA10329; family UBA10329; genus UBA10329. Next base: position 5,434 of record JAIPBJ010000139.1, read on the forward strand.
TTGTATGTCACAGTCGGGGCCACCGTAAAATGTTTGAACACGCGGAACGAGGTGCTGATGGGGATGCTATGGCTGATACCGTTGCGCATGGTCTTCAGCGTGTTCATGGTGAGGAAGGTGGAATCGACCGTACTGATCTGATTGCGCGCATTGAAGGCATAGCTCACTCCGATCTTCTCATACCACCGCTGCTTGCCCACTGCATTCTTCCTTGCGAAAGGGAAGATGCGGTTCATATTGAAGGAGATGTCTGGGAAAGTGACAGTTACATTCCTCGTTTGGGTGTTCTGGCTGTGCGAAAGGTTGGTGCGCAGCGCGAACGGGCTGTTGTTGAACCTCTTCTCAAAGGCGATGCTGCTGGTGAACGTGTTGGTGAGATAGTCGTTCTGATTCACCCGCAGCCCGTTGGTGAAGTTGGTGGCAGTGCCCGCGTTGACATTGGCAGAGAAGGATGTGCTGGGATTGGACTTGGGATCCTGCGTGTGCTGCCAGCGCAGAAAGTAGTTGTTGAGCACAGAGTAGTTGGGGAAATCAGGGTCTCCGTTGCGCACGCTGTTGTGGGTGATCTCCACCTGTCCGCGGAACTTATACCGCTTGTTGTAATTCGAGAGGGCTTTCACACCATAGCTTCCCATTGTATAGATGTCACCGGTCAGCGCGAGGTCGATCTTCTCCCCGAAATTGAAATAGTAGCCCATGTTGCGGAAGAAGAAACCTTGCGAGGGAGATTCTCCATACTCGGGGAAGATGATGCCCGAAGTGCGCCCCGACTGGTTCGGGAACCACCCGAACGGCACTACGAGCGGGGTATATACCCCCTCGAACACCAGAAATGCCGGCCCGCTCACCACCTTGTCGTTAGGGATCACTTTGAGTTTGTTCGCAGCAATGATGTAGTGCGGATGCTCGGCATCGCATGTGGTGTAGCCGCCTTTTCTGATATAGTATGCGCCCGATTCCAACTTCTTGACCGTGGTGCCCCGCAGATTGCCATCGCCCTCCTTGGTCACCACCTCGCTTATCCGGCCCTTCTTGGTCCTGAAATTGTAACGCATGTTCTCGGCATTGAACTCCTGTTCTCCGCTCTTGAACCGGGGCTTGCCCACTATCTTGCCCGTGGAGTCGGCCACACCGATCGCATACACCTCTTTGGTCTCCTGATCGATCTCGATATAATCGGCCTTCAGCTCAATCTCCTGATAATTGATCTGTGCGTCACCGAACAGATAGACCTTCTTCAGGTCCACACTGAACCGGATGGAGTCGCGGGCATGGTATTTTACAGGTGCATCCAAGGCATCCTGGGTCGATTTTCCCTTAGTTGTATCTGAGTGGGCAGTCCGCAGAAGTGAATCACCTGAAACCACAAGCGTATCACCGATGAGCACCTGCAACGAGTCTTTGGGCACGGCAGGTCCGCCCTTGACCAGGGTTCGGCCGATGTTCTCCTGTGGAGGTGGAACCGTATCTGATGGCACTACCTGCGCCAAGGATGACAGGTGGGCCAACAGTAGCAGCAGAGACAGCCCTATCGGCCTTAAGTACACTTTCATGCTGCACAATGGGACTGCTCTGAAATTGCAGTAAAAAGGCGTTATTTTGGGCCTTCAAAGCTAAACGATTTAGCCCGACCGCCCCAGACCAGCACTCCATGACGGGAGCACACCGCGCCAAACGTCTCTCTTGCCTGTTCATCGCACTTGCGGTGTCCCTGTTCACAGCAACCGCGCAGACCGAACAGGGGGCCTATCGGATGAAGACAGTGGTCATCGATGCGGGACATGGCGGGCAGGATCCGGGCAACCTTGGCACCGGCCGGCACAAGAAGAAGGAGAAGGACATTGCGCTCGATGTGGCGCTGCGCGTGGGCGGTTTCATCAAAGAGATATTCCCCGGCATCAAAGTCCTCTACACGCGCGACAAGGACATCTTCATCGGCCTCAACGAACGTGCCGATGTGGCCAACAAGGCCGATGCCGACCTGTTCATCAGCATTCACTGCAATGCTGCCAAGAATATTGAGGCGGCCGGTGTCGAGACCTTCACCCTCGGTCTGCACAAGAATGACGAGAACCTGCAGGTGGCCATGAAAGAGAACCAGGCCATCTTTCTGGAGGATGACTATCAGACCAAATATGAGGGCTTCGACCCCAATTCGCCAGAGAGCATTATCGCACTCACCATCATGCAGAGCTCGTTCCTTGAGCAGAGCCTCAAGATCTCGTCCTACGTGCAAAAACAGTTCAAAGAGAAGGTGGGCCGCAAGGACCGTGGGGTGAAACAGGCAGGGTTCCTGGTGCTGCGCAGGACCACCATGCCCAGTATCCTTATTGAACTCGGCTTTCTCACCAATGTGGCCGAGGAGGATTTTCTGAATTCCGAGAACGGCAGGCTCGTAATGGCATCGGCCATCTTCAAAGGATTTCAGGACTATAAGGAGCGAGTGGAGGGCGGTGCTTCGGCAACGCACAGGGAAACTGAAGTGAAGGCCCCGCAAGTTGCGGAAGCAGCCCCGAAATCTGAGACAAGGCCCGTTGAGAAACAGGAAACTGCACCGAAGACCGAGGAGAAGGCGACCGCAGCCGTGAAGCCAGACGCGGCCAAGGAGGAGGAGGATAGGATCCGTAGGCAGAAGGAATTGGATGCCGCCAAGGTCGAGAAGGAGCGATTGGAAAGGATGAAGACCGACCATGAGGCAGGAAGGAAGGCCGAGGCAGAGCGACTTGTCAAGGAGAAGGCCGCCAAGGAGGCGGAATTGGCCGATGCCAAACGCAAGGCCGAGGAGAAGGAAAAGGCCGAACAGGCAGAGCGCATCCATCGCGAGGCCATAGCCCAACAGGCGAAAGTGGAATTCGCAGTCCGGCTGGCAGAGCGCGAAAAGGCCAAGCAGGATTCGACACAGAAAGTGCATGCAGAACAACGCGAACGAAAGCAGCAGGCATTGGAGCAGCCCAGACCGGTACCTGCGGCCGAGGAGGTGAGGACACAGCATGAGGTGGTGCCCGAAC
>JAIPBJ010000140.1 GCA_021739625.1 Flavobacteriales bacterium
CGTTGGAGGCATTGTCATCCAGAATGGTGTAGGCGCCCTGCGTGGTATTGACCCACGTGGCACTGTCCAAGCCAGTGGTAATGGACACTCCGTTGTTGTAGCTGGTGGTGCGCAGGTTGGAGGCCATCCAGCAATGGCTGCCAATTTCCACTACTTGATAGGTGTTGCCGTCAATATCGGTGACAGGGCTGCAATAGGGCACGTTCTGAAGCACGAGGATGTAGTCGGTCTTTGCCAGCGTGGTGCTGCCGTTGGCATTGGTGGCCACGAGGGTCACATCGTAGTTGCCCGGGGCAGTATATGTGATGCCCGTGGGGTTCTGTACTGTAGATGTAGCGGGTGTTCCTCCTTCAAAGGTCCATGCCCATGAGGTGGGTGTGCCGGTGCTCTGGTCGGTGAAGTTGATGCTGCCGCCCTCATAGAGCTCGGTGGCCGAGGCGGTGAACTGCACCACAGGGCCGGGAAGAGCCGTCACGGTGATGTAATTCTGCCTAAGATCACTGTTGAGGCCCAGGTCGTTGGAAACGCTAAGCGTAACATCATACGTGCCGGGCGTGTTGTAGGTAACGGTCGGATTCAATGCATCAGAGGTGGTCGGTGTGCCGCCTGGAAATTGCCAGGACCAATTATCGATGGGGGCATCATTCGGGGTGGACTGGTCTATGAATGTGACCGACTGCCCCACGGTGATGGTAGTGGCCGAAGAGGAAAACTTGGCCGTGGGCCGCGTGAAGGAATCCCCACAGCCCGACAGTCCGGTAGCCATGGCATACAGGGCCAAGGCAGGAAGTACGCTTCTGTAAAGGGACGTGAAGGATGGGGCAGCGTGCTGTGCGGCTGTTTTCATGATGTGGGGGTAATGGATGTACCAACTGACGGTGAGGGGGTTCGGATTGCACAATTCTAACAAAAAAAAAAGAAATTGGGAATCGGGGTGTAGAGACGTGCATGCAACGTCTCTACAGGTGGCGGTGGCGGTGGAGACGCGATGAATCGCGTCTCTACGTGGGCATCGCGGCCCTGCATGGGAATCGGGCTGTTCTGGAACATGCCCCATTATTCTCACAGAGGTGTTCCTTTATCTGTGAAGTGCTCTAATTTTCTCAGAGAGGTATTCCGTTACAACGGAAGTGCTCTAATTTTCTCGGAGAGGTGTTCCGTTACAACGGAAGTGCTCTAATTTTCTCGGAGAGGTGTTCCGTTGCAAAGGAAGTGCTCTAATTTTCTCAGAGAGGTGTTCCTTCATCTGTGAAGTGCTCCAATTTTCTCAGAGAGGTATTCCGTTACAACGGAAGTGCTCTAATTTTCTCAGAGAGGTGTTCCTTTACAACGGAAGTGCTCTAATTTTCTCAGAGAGATGTTCCTTCATCTGTGAAGTGCTCTGGAATCTTTACAGAGGTGTTCATTCTTCTGTGAAGTGCTCTGGAATTTCTACGGAGGTGTTCATTCATCTATGAAGTGCTCTGGAATTTCCACGGAGGTGTTCCTTCATCTGTGAAGTGCTCTGCAACCCCTATCGGGGTATTTCACCGCTGTGAACAAGGGCACGGGAGCAATAGAATATCACGGCCGGGACACGGGCAGACACTCATCCCTCGCCCCCTCTCCCATAGGTTCCGTGGCAGGATCCTCATTGAAGGACGATCCTCTGCGAATGGAAGGTGCTGCCATCATAGATGGTCGCCACATAAAGACCTTTTGACAGGCCTGAGATATCTATCGGGGTCTGAGCTGTGACAATGCCTGATGTGTGGACGCATAGCCCGGTAGTGCTGTAAATGGATATGAATGCCCCATTGGTGGCCTCTCCCGCAAAATTCAATCGGACATGCCCGTTGGAAGGGTTCGGATAGACTGCTACAGACACAGCATCGGCCGTTTGTTGCACAGCAGTGACATGTGAGCAGAACCCGGTCACCTCCAATGGGACATTGCTGTCTGTGAGCGTTCCATTGCCGAATTCGCCATTGGTGTTGTCGCCCCAGACCCAAACGGTGTTGTCGCCTTTCACTGCGAAGGTGTGGTTCGATCCACCAGAAATGGAATTGACATCGGTGAGCGAACTGACCTGTGTGAACACGTTGGTCTGCGTATTGCCGCCATTGCCGAGCTCACCATTGCTATTTTCACCAACGGCCCATACGGTGCCATCACCTTTCAGCACGATCGTGTGCCAGAACCCTGCTTCAATGGCCGTAATGGATGTGATATTGACCGCAACGGGAACATTGCTATCCGAGTATGTCCCATTGCCAAGCTGTCCTTTGAAATTGCCACCGCAGGCCCAGGCCGTGCCACCGTCCTGCAGCACCATGGTGTGATTGTCGCCACCAGCGATCACTGTGACATTGGTCAGAGTGCCGACCTGCACCGGAACGTTGCTCGCGCTATTCGAAGCATTGCCCAATTGCCCGCTATTGTTCCTTCCCCAGGCCCATACCGTGCCATCGTCCTTCAAGGCAAGGCAATGGTTCTTTCCTGAAGCAATGGAAATAATATCTGTCAGTGAGCTGATCTGAATTGGAACATTGCTCGGGTCGTTGGTGCCATCGCCAAGTTCACCATAAGTGTTGTCGCCCCAAGTCCAGACACTGCCATCGTCTTTCAGCGCGATGGAACTGTACTGTGCAGTGGCAATGGCGATGATCCTCGAAAGGGCAGAGACCTGAACAGGGACATCACTGTCCACATCGGTGCCATCGCCCAGTTCTCCATAATAATTGAAGCCCCATGCCCAGACCGTACTGTCCTTTCGCAATGCGAGCGAATGGCCCAATGATCCGCCCTGTCCGGCCGAAATGGCTGTGACACCGGTCAATGCGTTCACCTGCACTGGAATATCGCTGTCGGTGGTGGTCCCGTCACCGAGCTGTCCTGCCGAATTTCTTCCCCAGGCATAGACCGAACTGTCTGAGGGACAGATCAACAGGGAGTGGTCTCCGCCTGCCGACACGGTCTGTGCCGTGGCGATGGAAGAACCGCTGCAGCTTGCGCCTGCGAGAATGACCGCTGTGAAGTAGTGTCTTGTTTTCATGTTATTTGATTTGGTTCACGATTTCAACTGTAGGCCCAGACTGACATCCGGTGGTACTCGGGTGCATCTCAATCATCACTAATGATGGGTCGGAACATCTATTCTCCATTTTTGCGAATCAGACGTTCAACTTCTGCTTTCAATATCGACAAATCTATTTGGACAATTGACGCGGTATGTACGTACAAGAGTGTATATTTCAACTCGGGCGAATCTGATATATGACTGCACGGGCAGCATAGATGGATGTTCGGGAAAACGGACGCATGACATCCTACTCCAACAGATTGTTGCCGAAGACGTATTTCGTCAGGCCCACAATGGCCCTGTCCCTTGCCTCTCGCTGTTCGCCTTTCGCTGTTCGCTGTTCGTCCCTCGCCCCTGCCTCTGAAAATCTGCCCCACCGGGCCTGAAATCGGAGGCCCGCTGGCCGCACCGCCCCATTAACTTTGCATCATGGACAACACGGTGACCCCCATAGACGAGGAGAAGGAGAAACAGGACATCCTGAAGGCCTATCGCAGGCTGCTGAGTGCTGCCAAGCGCAACGAGGCCAAGGGCGACCTGCGACTGGTGCGCAAGGCGTTCGATGTGGCCCTCGATGCGCACAAGGACATGCGCAGGAAGTCGGGCGAGCCCTACATCTATCACCCCATTGCCGTGGCCGAGATCGTGACCAGCGAGATAGGTCTGGGCGCAAAGAGCATCATCTGCGCCCTGCTGCACGACACCGTGGAGGACACCGACCTCACCATCGAGGACATGCGCAGGATGTTCGGAGACAAGGTGGCCAACATCATCGATGGCCTCACCAAGCTCAACGTGGTGCTCGACATGCAGGAGGACAAGAGCATGCAGGCCGAGAATTTCCGCAAGATGCTCCTCACCATGAGCAGCGACATCCGCGTCATCCTCATCAAACTGGCCGACCGCCTGCACAACATGCGCACCATGGGCGCCATGCGCAGGGACAAGCAGCTCAAGATAGCCTCGGAGACCATTTACATCTATGCCCCGCTGGCACACCGCCTGGGGCTCTATGCCATCAAGACCGAGTTGGAGGACCTCTCGTTCAAATACATCGAACCGGAGCTTTATACCGAGATCACCTCGAAGCTGAAAGAGACCGAACGGCAGCGTAACAGGTTCATCAACAAGTTCAGCCTGCCCATCATCACAGACCTGGAAAATGCCGGGCTGGACTTCGACATCAAGAGCCGCACCAAATCGGTCTATTCCATCGCCCGCAAGATGAAGCAGCAGGGCGTGCCCTTCGAGGAGGTGTATGACCTGTTCGCCATCCGCGTGATCCTCAACAGCGAGATGAAGAACGAGAAGGCCGACACATGGAAGGCCTATTCGCTGGTCACCGAGCGCTATGTGCCCAGCCCTGCCCGTTTCCGCGACTGGGTGAGCCAGCCCAAGAGCAACGGCTACGAATCGCTGCACACCACCGTGATGAGCAACGAGGGCAAGTGGGTGGAAGTGCAGATACGCACCAAGCGGATGGACGAGATAGCCGAAAAGGGCCTTGCCGCGCATTGGAAGTACAAGGATGCGCAGGGCGGGGCACAGACACAGGAAAGCAGCCTTGACGGTTGGCTGGCCCGCATACGCGAACTGCTGGACAGCCCCGACCCCAATGCCATCGACTTCATCGATGATTTCAAACTGAACCTCTTTGCCGAGGAGATATTCGTATTCACCCCCAAGGGCGAGGTGCGCACCCTGCCGGTCGAGGCCACAGCGCTCGACTTCGCATTCGACATCCACAGCGCTGTCGGTTCGCGTTGCATTGGCACCAAGGTCAACGGAAAACTGTTCCCCCTGAGTCACATACTCAAGAGTGGTGACCAGGTGGAGGTGCTCACCAGCAGCAAACAGAAGCCCAAAGAGGACTGGCTGGCATTTGTGGTCACGGCCAAAGCCAAGAGCTACATCAAGCAGGCCCTGAAGGAAGAGGCCCGGGCCACTGCGGCCGAAGGCAAGGAACTGCTCGACCGCAAGCTGAAACAGTGGAAAGTGAACATCGACAACGAGACGGTCAACCGCATCTGCAAGAAGTTCAGGCTGCAGACCAGTCAGGAGCTGTTCACAAAGGTGGTGCGCAAAACCATCGACTTCAAGGACATCCGCGAATTTCTGGACGATGAGAAGTCGGCCAACCGATGGTACAATGTCATCCGCAAGAAGATGACCCCGGGCGATGATGCCAAGAAGGCGGCCGAGAAGACCCCCGCCCCCAAGAAGGGCGACACCATCGTGATCGGAGATGCCAGCCAGAAGGTGGACTATGTGCTGGCCAAATGCTGCTCGCCCATTCCGGGCGATGACATATTCGGGTTCGTCACCATCAACGAAGGCATCAAGATCCACCGCGTCAACTGCCCCAACGCCATCAACATCCAAAGCAACTATGCCTATCGCGTGGTGCCGGCCAACTGGGCCAACAGCGAGGAGCATACCGCCTTCACCACCAACCTGCTCATCAAAGGCATTGACGATGTGGGGCTGGTCAACTCCATCACCAAGGTCATCTCCAAAGACCTGAACGTGAACATGCAGCGCATTTCTTTCGAAAGCCATGAAGGCATGTTCGAAGGCCACATCAGGGTGTTCGTGGAAGGCGTGCAGCATCTCAACAACCTGATCGGCAATCTGCGCAAGGTCGAGGGCATCAAGACCATTGTGCGCGAAGACATGGAAGTGAAGAGCTGATGGAAGTGATAGCCACGAATCGCACCGCGAAGTTCGAATATGCCTTCTTGGACGAGTTCACGGCCGGCATGCAGCTTCAGGGCACCGAGATCAAGAGCATCCGCAACAAGGATGTGAGCATCAACGAGGCCTATTGCCAGTTGGTGAACGATGAGCTGTGGGTGATCAACCTGCACATAGGCCCCTACGAGCAGGGCGGCTACAACAACCATGCACCCAAACGCGAGCGCAAACTGCTGCTCAACAAACGAGAGCTCAAAAAGCTCATCAACAAGATGACGGACAAGGGGCTGACCATCGTCCCCACGCGGCTGTTCATCTCAGACAACGGCTTTGCCAAGTTGAGCATTGCCCTGGCCAAGGGCAAGAAGATGCACGACAAGCGCGACAGCATCAAGGATCAGGATGTGAAACGCGAGATGGACCGGGCCATGAAACGGTAATGGAAGTGTGGAGTTGGGAATTCAAAGTGCGAAGTGAACCCGAACCCCACACTTCCAACTCCGAACTCAATACCCGTACTTCCCTTTCCACAGCCTCGCCAAGCGGTCGCGGTCGGCCTTCTCGCGGGCATTGTCCTGCGGTGTGTACAATGGGGTTCCCTTCATGGCATCGGGCAGGAACTCCTGCTCCACGAAATTTCCCGGATGGTCGTGGGCATAGCCATAGTCCTTGCCATAGCCTATGTCCTTCATCAACTTGGTGGGCGCGTTGCGCAGATGCAGCGGCACAGGCAGGTCGCCCTTCTCCTCCACCATGGTCTTGGCATCTTTGATGGCCCGGTAGGTGGCGTTGCTCTTGGGCGATGTGGCCAGATAGACCGCGCATTGCGACAGGATGATCTCGGCCTCGGGATATCCGATCACATTTACCGCCTGAAAGCAGCTGTTGGCCAGCACGAGCGCAGTAGGGTTTGCCGCCCCGATGTCCTCAGATGCAAGGATGAGCATCCTTCGGGCAATGAACTTGGGGTCCTCCCCTGCCCTCACCATCCTCGCCAGCCAATAGACCGCACCGTTAGGGTCGCTGCCCCGCATGCTCTTGATGAAGGCCGAGATGATGTCGTAGTGATTCTCCCCATTCTTGTCGTAGGAGGGCATGTTCTGCTGAATGCAGTGCATCACCGCCTCGTTGGTCACCTTCAGCGTGTCGCCCTGCAAGGAGCGCACCACCAGTTCCAGACTGTTGAGCAGCTTGCGGGCATCGCCCCCCGACACACGAAGCAGGGCCGGGGTCTCTGCCACAGTGATGCGCTTGCCGGTCTCCTGCTCCAGTTTCTGGCGGCCCTTTTCCAACAGGGTCTCCAGATCGGCACGGTCAAGTTCTTTGAGAATATAGACCTGACACCTCGACAGCAGGGCAGAAATGACCTCGAAGGACGGGTTCTCTGTGGTGGCACCAATAAGTGTGACTATGCCACGTTCAACGGCCGCCAGCAGCGAATCCTGCTGCGACTTGCTGAATCGGTGTATCTCATCAATGAAGAGCACTGGCATTCCCTTGGCGAACATGCCCTGTCCCTTGGCCCTGTCGATCACCTCGCGCACATCCTTCACCCCCGAATGGATGGCGCTGAGGCTGTGGAAAGGGCGGTCAAGCGTCTGCGATATGATGTGGGCCAACGTAGTCTTGCCCGTCCCCGGAGGCCCCCACAGGATCATGCTGGGAATGGTGCCCGAGCCGATGGCCTGCCGCAGCACCGAGTGCGGGCCAATAAGGTGCTGCTGTCCCTGATACTCATCAAGCGAGGCGGGGCGCATCCGCTCGGCAAGCGGCATGTTGTCGGTGGTGGTGGACATGGCACAAATATCGGGACGCACGGTCTGCACCGATGCTGTTAGCTGTTCGCCCCTCGTCCCCTGTCCCTCACCCCCTGTCACTTGTCCGTTCTCCCCGTCACTTTGCTGTTTCCTCCAGCGGATTGAAGCAATAGACCTCTATGAGCTCCTTGGCCTCCAGATTGTCGAGTCCACTGGCCATGTGCAGATCGGCACAGGCCTGCTTCATCTGATCCTCAGAAATATGAATCTTGGCGCGGTACAGGTAGGGCTTGTCAAACTCAGGATCGAGCCTGATGGCCTTGTTCAGATCCTTCATTGCATCTTTAAGGTTCTTCATGGTAAGATAGAGGAATCCTCTCAGATTGAGATACTGCGCATCCCGGTCGTTGATGCGGATGGCATGGCCCAGATCGCGAAAGGCCGACACCGTATCACCGATGGCAAGGTCTGCCCTTGCCCTGCGGAAATATGCCTCATGAAACTTGGGATTGAGCATGATCGCCTTGTCAAAATCGGGCAGGGCCTCATGATACTTCCCAGTGGAGAACAGTACCTGACCACGACTGTCGTAGGCGTTCGGATAGTCGGGGTTGAGTTCAATTACCTTGGTGAAATCGGCAATGGCCCTGCGGTTGTCCTTCAACGCCAGAAAGCAGTGCGCCCGATAGTTGTAGGCCTTCACCTCCTTGGGGTTTGAATTGATGGCCTTGTCGAGGTCGTTGAGGGCGCGCCCGTGGTCACCCAGGCGCAGGTAGGTGGCCCCGCGCATCATCAATGCCTCTGCAAAGTCGGGTTTGATGGTGATCGCCTTG
>JAIPBJ010000141.1 GCA_021739625.1 Flavobacteriales bacterium
GAATATCGCTCATCCACCAAGATTCCTGAGATAGTACCGCTCGACTCGCTTTGGTTCAAGTTGGATGTGAACACCGCCTCCGACACCTTCGGATTCATTTGGACCACGTTGAACGATCCGGACACCATTGGCAACAACTACTATCTGTGGGCCAAGCGGCTGGGGCGCGACAACGGATTCATATCCGTGAGGGGCGCAAGTTTTGACGACCGCCTTTTCAATGGCGAGCGATTCGATTTCAATATGGCGCGGGGCAAGCGTTTCGGAACTTTTGATGAGAATGAGGAGGAGCAGTCCTTCTTCCGTAGAAATGACACCGTTGTGGTGAAATTCGCCACCATTGACACACCTGTCGAAAAGTTCTGGAGCACTGCTCGGGCGGCCACATCTGCGGGCTTCAACCCGTTTGCAAGCCCTGTCACCGTAATGAGCAACATCGACAATAGTGGCAGAGGTGTATGGGGCGGTTATGGCGTTACCTACGACACCCTCATCTGCATACCTGTCCCATAGGTCCGCCCCTGCCCCACCCTTATGCAGTCCATTTCATTCATCAGCATAAATTTTCAGAATCAATGAGCCAAGCAGCATCAGAACATCATCATTGCGTGATCATAGGAGCAGGACCGGCAGGCTACACGGCCGCCATCTATGCGGCAAGGGCCGATATGAAGCCCGTCATGTTCACCGGCCTTCAGCCTGGTGGACAGCTCACCATCACCACCGATGTGGAGAACTATCCAGGCTATCCTGACGGTGTGCAGGGCCCTGAGATGATGGAGGATTTCCGCAAGCAGGCCGAACGCTTCGGAACAGATGTGCGCTATGAGTATGTGGACAAGGTCGATTTCAGTGCCATCCCTCACAAGATCTTCATCGGCAACAAAGTGGTGCTGGCCGATTCGGTCATCGTGGCCACTGGCGCATCGGCCAAATGGCTGGGACTGGAGTCTGAGCAGCGGCTCAACGGTTTCGGAGTGAGCGCCTGTGCCGTATGTGACGGGTTCTTCTTCAAAGGACAGGAAGTGGTGATCATCGGAGCGGGAGATACGGCTGCTGAGGAGGCTTCCTACCTCGCTAAACTCTGCAAGAAAGTGACCATGCTGGTACGAAGGGACGAGATGCGCGCCTCCAAGGTGATGCAGCACCGAGTGCTGAACACGCCCAACATCGAGGTGCTTTTCAACCACGACACTGTGGAGATCATGGGCGCGAAGACCGTGGAAGGCGTGAAAGTGCGCAACAACAAGGAGAACAAGGAATATGTGATTCCGGCCACAGGATTCTTCGTGGCCATCGGGCATCATCCGAACACCGACATTTTCAAGGACTGGTTGGACATGGATGAAGTGGGCTACCTGAAAGTGCAGCCCGGATCATCGAAAACCAATGTGGAAGGTGTGTTTGCCGCAGGCGATGCCGCTGATAAGAACTACCGTCAGGCAGTGACTGCGGCCGGAACCGGTTGCATGGCAGCTCTGGATGCCGAGCGTTATCTTACTGAGAAAGGATTGCATTGAACTTATTCCCTAATTTCCCCACCCTAAAATCCAATGACATGGAAAGTCAGAAAAAGAGTGGGTCATCTATCGGAGGTCTGATCTTCGTTGGATGCATGTTCTTAGGTGGCGGCATCGGAATGGCCATGGGCAATATGCCTGTGGGCGGAGCTGTAGGCATGGGGGTCGGTTTCATTGCCATGGGCATCATCGCGGCCTACAATCGGAACAGGTGATTCCATCGCAGGTACCAAATCAACTATCGTCATGCTGAAATATCGCGCTGACCTCAGGACATTGGCCGTTGTTGCCCTCTACTTCGCATCGGTGGTGCTCAGTTGGGTCTATTTTCCTGATGCGTGGTACCTGAGACTGGCCGCTGTGGCGGTCATTTCAATCCTCTCATTCATGTGTGCGGTCATCACGCACAACACCATCCACGTGCCCATATTCAAACAGGATGGGTGGAACAGGTTATTTCAGGTGGTGCTATCGTTCACTTATGGTCATTCGGTGAGTGCATACGTGCCCGGCCACAATTTCAGCCATCATCAGTACACGCAGACCCCACGCGACCGGATCCGTACCGATAAGATGCGTTTCCGGTGGAATCTGCTCAATCAACTGTTCTTCTTCTTCCGCATGGCGCCCGGCATCATGAAGGACGAGAATGCATTTGCAAAACGGATGATGAAGGAGCATCCGCGCTGGTTTGCCCAATACGTGCTTGAACTGGTGCTGGTGATCGGGGTCAAGGTGGCACTTATCGTCATTGACTGGGAGAAGGGCCTGCTACTGCTCGTGATTCCACATCTGTACGCAGCATGGGGAATCGTTGGCACCAATTTCTGGCAGCATGACGGCTGCGATGAGTCCCATCCTTACAATCACACCCGCAATTTCACCGGAAGGGTGCTCAATTTCTTTGCCTTCAACAATGGTTTTCACAGCGGGCATCACGATGTGCCACATCTGCACTGGAGCCTGTTGCCTGCATATCATCAAGAGAAGGTGGCCCCGCACATCCATCCCAACCTGAACAGGGTGTCGCTGTTCCTCTATCTGTGGGAGATGCACATCTGGCCAGGACAGCGTTTGGACTACAAGGGAGATCCGTTGCAGCTCAAGCCGAAGTGCGATGATGCCGACTGGATGGAGGGCCTCGACATTCGGAAAAACCCATATGCCCTCGGGGTCGAGGGTCTGCCAAAGTGACCGCAGCCCATGATCGCCATTGTTGAAAGCGGTTCTACGAAAAGCGATTGGCGCATAATTGGCGATGATGGCCAAGTGACCGAGGCCTCCACGGCAGGATTCAACCCCTACTTCATAGGTATGGACGGAATCGTAGCCGAAGTCACTTCCAACGCAGAGATCACGCAACATGCGCCCCATATCCGAACAGTGTATTTCTATGGTTCGGGCTGTTCTTCAGAGGCCATGAACGCGGTGGTGGCCGATGCCCTCCGATCAGTGTTCACTGTGGCCGATGTGCATGTGGGCCACGACCTGTTGGGCGCTGCATTGGCCGCTGGACAAGGAGATACCTGCATTGTCGGAATCCTCGGCACGGGCTCGAACGCCTGCTATTTCGATGGGATCGATGTTGACAATGGCCGTGCCTCGCTGGGCTATGTGCTGGGCGATGAGGCCAGTGGCGCATGGTTCGGCAAGCGACTCATTGCAGACCATCTGCACGGCATGCTGCCTGAGGGGATCCATGCGGCCCTGAATAATCTCGAAGTGACCAAGAACACGGTGCTGCAACGTGTCTATCGCGAGCCGAGGCCCAATACCTACCTCGCAGGATTCATGCCTGTCCTTGCCGAATTCCGCGATATGGAATACGTGCGTTCACTTCTGCTCGAAGGCTTTGGGGCGTTCCTGTCGCGCTATGTGTGCCATTTCCCTCAACACCGTGATGTGCCAGTGCATATTGTGGGAAGCGTGGCGCATCATTTCTCAGATGAGCTCAGGGCCGCGTCCGTTCCGCTTGGCCTGAACGTGGGCCGCATCATACACCGGCCAATCAACGCGCTCGTAGCCTATCACGCAGGTCGCTGACCATTGGTCGCAACCTATTTCCTGCGCATATAGATCTCCATCGGGACACCGCTGAAATCATAATGCTCGCGAATCTGATTCTCCAAGAACCGCCTGTAATCCTCGCGCAGATACTGCGGATTGCTACAGAAGAACGCGAATGCGGGGAAATGCGTGGGCAATTGGGTCACGAACTTGATCTTGATGCTCTTGCCCTTGGTCATCGGTGGTGGGCGGTTCTCGATGATGGGCAGGATGAACTCGTTGAGCTCGCGCGTTGGGATCTTGCGGTTGCGGTTCTGGAACACCTGTACGGCCGTTTCCAGTGCCTTGTGAATGCGCTGCATGTTCAGTACGCTGACGAAGAGGATGGGCACATCGGTAAAAGGTTGGATGCGCTCGTGGATCAGCTCGGTGTATTCCTTCACGCTGTGGGTGTCCTTCTCCACAAGGTCCCACTTGTTCACCAGAATGACAATGCCCTTGTGGTTCTTCTGTGCAAGGTGCAGGATGTTCATGTCCTGCCCCTCGAAGCCCTGCGTGGCATCGAGCATCAGGATACAGACATCGCAGCTCTCGATGGCGCGCACAGAGCGCAGTACGGAATAGAACTCAAGGTCCTCGTGTACAGACTTCTTCTTACGGATGCCGGCCGTGTCCACGAGCACGAAGTCGAAACCGAAACCGCTGAAACGCGTGTGGATGGAATCGCGTGTGGTGCCTGCGATGTCGGTCACTATGTTTCGTTCCTCGCCCAGCAGCGCGTTGGTGAAGCTCGACTTGCCGACATTGGGCCGCCCCACGATGGCGAATTTCGGAAGGTCACCGAAATCGGGTTCCTTCACGTCCTTCTCCAACTGGGTCACCAGTTCGTCCAGCAGCTCGCCCGTTCCGGCCCCGCTGATGCCCGAGATGCAATAGTAGTCGCCCAGCCCGAGGTTGTAGAATTCGGTGGCGTCATCGTTCCGTGCGTGGTTGTCCACCTTGTTCACCACCACCATCACCGGCTTGTCTGATTTGCGCAGCATTTTGGCCACGGCATCATCGGCCGGAAGGATGCCCGACTCCACATCGACCACGAACATCACCACGCTGGCCTCGCGGATTGCGATCTCGACCTGCTTACGTATCTCGGCCTCGAAAACGTCATCCGAGCCGCGGACATAACCACCGCTGTCGATGACCGTGAACTCCACCCCGTTCCAGATGGACTTTCCATAGGTGCGGTCGCGGGTCACACCGCTCTGCTCGTCCACAATGGCCCTGCGCTCACCGATGAGACGGTTGAAGAGGGTCGATTTGCCCACATTCGGACGACCTACTATTGCTACGATGTTGCTCATGACAATGCGGTGTTTAAGGTTTAATGTTCAAGGTTTCCCTCTGTTGATATGCTGGTTGCGAACCCGAAGGCTCATTGCGGAGCAATAATTGCGAATGTGTACGACTATGCGAAGATGGGGCTGGCTGATGGGCTGAGATGCTGAAACCCTGATCTGCTCAAATGGTCACAGGTATCCGAAGTTCTTCAGGTCGCGGTCGTTGTCGCGCCAGTCCTTGCGCACTTTCACGGTGGTTTCCATGAAGACCTTGGTCTGCAGAAAATCCTCCAACGAACGTCTGGCATCGGTGGACATGCGCTTGATGGCACGCCCTCCCTCGCCTATGATGATCATCTTCTGGGTTTCGCGGGTCACATAGATCATGGCATGGAACCGCACCAGTCCGGGCTCTTCGGTGTATTCATCGACCACCACTTCGACCGCATAGGGAATCTCTTTCTTGTAATGCTTGAGGATCTTCTCGCGGATGATCTCTGCCACGAAGAACCGCACGGGCCTGTCCGTAAGGTCTTCCTTATCGAAATAGGGCGGATGTTCGGGCAGCCGCTCCTTCACCCAGTCGAGCAGCTCGCGGGTGTTGAACCTGTGCAGGGCCGACAACGGGATGATGGTGGCCTGCGGCAGCGCCCCCTTCCAGAGTTTCAGTTTGGCCTCCACCACTTCCTGTTCCGCATCGTCCACCTTGTTTACGGCCAAGGCAAGATGTGCCTTCTGGGCCGTCATGCGCTCCACCGCCTCCTGATTGACGGGTTCGCCAAGCTCTACCATATATATGATGATCTCCGAATCCTTTACCGCGCCCTCCACTGCGCTCATCATGGTCTCCTGCAACTTGTAGGCAGGGTCGAGGATGCCGGGCGTGTCGTTGAACACCACCTGATGCTCCTCATCGTTCCATATACCAAGGATGCGGTGGCGTGTGGTCTGGGCCTTGGGCGAGATGATGGACAGCCTTTCGCCCACCAGCGCGTTCATCAGCGTGGACTTCCCCACGTTGGGCCTACCGATGATGCTCACGAATCCGGCCTTGTGTGCCATCTGCTGTCTGGGTTGAAAAACGGGGGTGCAAAGGAACGGAGAATAAAGGGGTTATCCCATCCTGCATGACCAGTATCATAGCGACAGCCCGGAAGGGTGATAGTTTTGCGCCCACAATGGACGGCCGTTCCATTTTCGGGGACTGTCTTCGGCTGTTGTTCCTCCTTCGATTTACTTAAGTTTGCCAGATGAGCCATCATTTCCTTTTCCATAGACCCATGAGACTACTATCGCTGCTGTCCCTTTCTTTCATCATGGCCTGCAACAGCCCAGAACCGCAACAGCCTGCTGTTGAAGCACTGTTGCCGGCAGAATTGAAGACCGCCACCTTTCCGATCCACCTTTCTGTGGAGCAGCAGGTGCCCGACACCAGACTCTGGCAGGAACAGATGCAACAGGCCGTTGACGGGACTGACGGCATGGTGGCAGAGGCATATTTCTGTAGCCGGTTCGATTCTTCGCTCGTGTTCGCTCTGCTACGGTCGGGCACTGCGGTGGGGCTTTCGCAATTCGTGGGCAAATGGAACGCTGCCAATGCAATAGCACCCACCCTCGCCTACCTCCAGAACATGGACACCATGGATGTTAACTTTGGGGCCGGTGATATTTACATCTACGTGAGCCATCCGGTGAAGGACTTTGACCACTGGCACACGACCTACCTGTCGTTGGAGTCGTACAAGGGCATGGACAGCATCTATGGGTTGGGGCTGTTCCGTGGCGTGACATCACCGGAGACTGTAAGTGTGCTGAGCCGTTCGGTGTCGCTGGTCAAGGCCTCCGACTATTCAAAAGTGCTGGACGAGAGCGGCATTCTGAAAGCTGCCGGGGTCACCGGTGAGCCGAATGCCTCTGTTTGGCGCAGGCTGCAATACTGATCTCTGCACCTTCCTGACCCGCTCTCCTCATTGGCTTTGAGTGGGACTGCCGCAGTTACTTGGGCGGTGTTGCCGCTCCCCTGCCATTTGGGCATGCACACGATATGAGCGGAATCTGGTCGGCTTCGGCCTGCATCCGTTCCCTGCAACTGCCTCTGAACGCGTAAGAATCTCCGAAAATGGCTGTTCTGCGGTGCAGAGCCGTCCCTTCATTTGCATCACTGTTTAACCAACAACCCAAAGGCCATGAAATACCTGATCGTACCCATCGCAATCTTCACAGCACTTCTCTCTGGCATCCAGACGAAGGCGCAAACTGCTCCATTCGCCATCTATTCGGCCTCCGACTCCACTTGGGGCCCGATGTGCTTGGCCCCTTCCACCATCGACTTTTACATGTATGGCGTGGCGGGCGCCTTCAATCCGCAGATCGATGTGGTGACCTGTGCCATCCACTATGGCGATGGCACCTCCGACACTGTCAATGTGAACGTGTATGGCGATTTCACCTATGCCGACTTCTGGGCTGCCACACAGCATGAGTACACAGCCCCGGGCACCTACACGGTCTATTACGAGGCATGGGGAACGCCCCTCTCGGGCACCACGTTCTATTATGATTCGCTCATTGTGAGCAACGAGATCATCATATCGGACACGTGCGGAAGTGTGAGCGGCACGGCCTATTACGACACGAACAACAACTGCGTGTATGATGCAGGCGAACTGCCGATGCCCAATCTGTGCATTGCGCTGTATGAGGGCGGACAGGCCGTGGCCTACGACTATACCGATGCAGATGGCAGCTACGATTTCGATGCGCCCATCAATGGGACCTATGAGGTGCAGCTGCTTTCGCAGACCTTCAACAACGTGTGTCCCGGCAACGTCCAATCGGTGGGAGCGGTGCCCAATACCTCATTGGATTTCGCCCTGTTCTGCGACACCGCCTACTTCGATCTGGCCGGAACCCTCTCGGCCTGGCAGGTAAGGCCGGGATTTGACGGGTATCTCTATCTCTTTCTGAGCAACAACGGCTGTCTGCCCCAGAGCGGAACGGCCACCATAGTGCTCGACCCCGTCACCACCTACAACGGCTACTGCTCACAGCCCAATGCGATTACGGCCAACGGTAGCACATTGACCATCGACTTCGCTGCTCTGGTGGGCGGACAGGACGGTGCATTGTTCCAGATCGGCATCTACACCGACCCTGCGGCCTTCCTCAACACCCAGGCCTGCTTCCTGCTCAACGTGACCCCTACGACCGGAGATTCGGACCCGGCCAACAACAGTGACAACTACTGCTTCACGGTGACCAACTCGTGGGATCCGAACGATAAGGCCGTGACCCCTGCCAATGGACCCGATGG
>JAIPBJ010000142.1 GCA_021739625.1 Flavobacteriales bacterium
CCTGAGAAACACCATGTCCATAAATTATTAGAGCAGCCACAGAGGGCTGCCCTAACCGAGCTGGATCATGTCCGCTCTTGAATTATTGGTCTTAAAAACAAAAGTAATAAAAGTTGGATTTTAACACGGAATCTCTACCGTCTCACCACCTTCCGCATCACGCTGCGTCCATCATCGAACAGGGCGCGGAGGTGATAGACCCCCTTCGCATCGGGCAGTTGAAGATGTTGCCTGTCACCGGCAACCGACATCACGAAACTGCCGCTGGCAGAATAGACCTCGATGGTGCGCGGTGCCTTTCCATCATTGCGCCATCTCAGATGGCCATCGGCCGTGGGGTTGGGATATACGTTCCATTCCCTGTTCGGGTCGCGGCCGTTCACGCCTGTCACGATCTGAATGCCCACCATCGAATCCTGCGCCACCAGCACAGGGGTGTGGTCGGCATTCTCATACATGGGGCGGAAGAGGTCTATCTCGGGGGTGCTTTGGGCGAACATCTCCTCCATCCCTTTGGGCGGTAGCGGCTGATAATAGACCCGCGCTCGGGTGGTCACCGTACCCTCATAGCCGTTCAGTGCGATGTGATAGCCGATGCGGTCGGTGCCGCTGCCTTCAAACCCATCAAAGTTGAAATCGGGGTCGTTCAGGGCCGCTCCGCGAATGGCGGTGGTGTCATACACCTCGTGGGCAGTGGTGAACCCGCGCGGGGCGAGCCTATTGTCCTTGAGGTGGGCGAAGGCCCTTTCGAGCACGGTGGTCACATTGCCGTTCACATCGCCCATCACCATCTCATAGATCTGCACTTGGTGGCTCTCGCGAATGGTCCGGTAATGCGGTTCATAATCGCTGTCCTGTCCCTGCACCTCGTAGTTGTCCTGAAATGCGCCTGAGCTGAAAAGCGTGTCACCGTTCTCCTTCAGCATCACGAATTCGATGAAGGCCCTGCGGCTCGGATAGCCCGATGGGAACTTATGCCCAGCCCTGTTGGTCAGTTTCACCTCGTAGAAAGCCGTGTCGGCCGCGTAGCCGCTCATGGTCAGTTCCATATCCAGGGTCTGCTGCTGCAACAGGCGCTCGGTGCGGGCGATAACCGTGTCGAAATGGGTCTCGTTGGATGGGATGTTGAGGGCCTCCCTGTTCTGCTTCATAAGTTTCAGCATGAAGGTGTTGCCGCCCACCAGTTCATGCTTTCCGTAGGGCGACCGTGGCGGCAGGAAGTTGTGGTTGGCCGAGAGGATGACAGGTTCACTCACACGCGGCATGTGGCATCCCTGACAGGTCACCTCTGTGCCTTCGACCGAGAATTGGGAATTGAGCCACTCATGGTAGGTGGCCTGCTCCACAAAGGTCGAACCGGTGAAATTGCCGCTCAGGTCCACACTTTCGGTGAGCAGCGTGTGGCAGCCCGCGCAGAGGCCCGCATCGTTGATATGGGGGCTGTACAGCGGGATCATGCTGACGAATTCCTGCATGGGTGGTTCAAATGGCTTCTCGAACGGCCCGTAGGCCACCGCAAGGTTGCTGTAATGGAGGTTGCCGCTATTGGTGTTTCCGATGTTCACATCGCTCATCTTGTGGCAGGCCAGGCACGACACTCCGTCTTGTCCCACCTCGTCCGTGGCGAGTATCTCCATGCTGTAGGGCCCTGCATTGTAATGGTCGTAGGCGAACTTGCCCATGGGGGCATGGCAGCTCGTGCATTTGTTCTCCAATGCCGATTGGTGAACTGGATTGACGGTCACCTCATGACTCACCTTGGCCTTCCAGAACGGGTCGCGGGCCGAATTGGCCATCATGGTGGCCCGCCAGTTCTCCACAGGGCTGATGTCCACACCCTCGCTGTTCACGCTGGCAATGCCCAACGGGTCTGTGCCATGGCAGCCGTCACAGTGCCCCGCGGTCTTGAAGAATCCGTTGTCGGCCAATGGTAGGGCCATCCCGTTGCCGCGGAAGAAATCCAGTTCGCCCGAAGAGTGGTAGGCCGTGGCGGTGGATTGCCGGTACATGGCCTCAGAACCCAGATAGGCCAGACCGATGAGCGACAGCAGCAGGATGAGTTTGGAACCTTTGCGCATGGAGGGCTTGATTTACCGGCCAAATGTAGGGAACAGGGCAAGCGGGCGCATGTTGGCCCGTGCGGTGGAAGCTGAACCCGATTTTCGGGGTCTGTGACAACAGTTACCGACCGTGCGATTCCATGCCGGGATCTTTGCACCCGCTAACCGGCCAGCACCCCCGCTGACCATAAAAAAAAAGAGACCATGGGAATCTTCTCCAACATTTTCGGAACAGGCAGCGACAGCTCTGCCCAGATCAAAGAACTGCTTGCGCAGGGCGCGCTCATCATTGACGTGCGCTCGCCAGAGGAGTATCGCGAAGGGCACATCACGAAGTCGGTCAACATTCCGTTGAACCGGATTCCCGACAAGGTGACAGAGCTGAAGCGGAAGAACAAGCCGATCATCACCTGCTGCCGCAGTGGTGCCCGCAGCGGCATGGCGGCCGATCAGCTCCGTGCTGCCGGCATCGAGGTCGTCAACGGTGGCCCTTGGAACAGCCTTGAGTCGCAGATGGCCTGAGGATTACCGCCCGAGACAGGGAAACGAAAAGGCCGCTCCAGCAATGGGGCGGCCTTTTTCATTTCATTGCGTGAGCACGTCCTACTTCTTTGCCGGACAGGTGCTGATGCCGAACAGCGTGTAGAGCGGGCAGAAGCTGATGAGGCTCGTCAGCACGAACACCCCGCTCAACGCCACAAGTACAATACCGAGGGTTCCGGTCACGATGTCACCGAAATACAGCCCTGCGAACACCAGTGCGAGGATGATGCGCACGGCCTTGTCAATGGATCCCATGTTCTTTTTCATGTCGTTCTTGTTTATTGGTCTGATAGTTAGAACAGATCAAAGGTGTTTGTGTTCATGCGTTATCAATGTGACATCGGTCACCGTGACGGGGAACAGCTTCCATCGCACAGACTCCCTGCAATTTTCTTTCCTTAGCGATCCACAAAATCACGTTGCATGTCCGTAGGCGTATCCTTCAAACGATTAGAAAAGAAAACAGGCTACGATGCCATCGTCATCGGTTCTGGGCTGGGCGGTCTGGCCTTTGCCGCCATCATGGCCAAGATGGGCAAGCAGGTGCTGGTGCTGGAGAAACACTATGTGGCGGGCGGTTTCACCCACGTGTTCAAGCGCAAGGACTATGAGTGGGATGTGGGCATCCATTATGTGGGCGAGATGCACCGCGAGTTCACCTTCATGCGCTATCTCTTCGACCATGTCACCGACTGCGAGCTGAAATGGGCCGAGATGGACGAGGTGTATGACCGCGTTGTGATCGGTGAGAACGTCTATGATCTAAAGAAGGGCTACGACAATTTCGTGGGGATGCTGATGGAACGGTTCCCGGGCGAGGAGCAGGCCATCAACCGCTATGTGGAACTGGTGCGCAGGAGTTCGGGGCTGGGCAAGAACTTTTTCAAGGAAAGGACATTGCCCCCTTTGCTTGCGAAGATCATCGGGCCATTCTGGAGAAACAAGTACCTCGCCCTTAGCGACCGAACCACCAAGGAAGTATTGGACGAACTGACCGACAATGCCGAGCTGAAAGCCGTGCTTTCGGCCCAGTATGGCGACTATGGCCTGCCGCCTGCCGAGGGCAGCTTCGCCATTCAGGCGGTGGTGAACAAGCACTATTGGAACGGGGGCAGTTTCCCGATCGGTGGCTGCGAGCGCATTGCCGAGACCATCGCGCCTGTGATCGGGAAGGCAGGCGGGCAGATAGCCGTGCGGGCCGGTGTGGAAGAGATACTGGTGACGGATGGCAAGGCATACGGGGTGCGGATGGAGGACGGATCGACCCTTGAAGCGCCCATTATCGTGAGCAACGCGGGCTATCTGAACACCATGGCGCGGCTGCTGTCGCCACAGGTGCAACAGCAGATCGGTTTCCGATTGGAAGATACGCCCAAGCCCAGCGTTTCGCACGTGTGCCTCTACATCGGGCTGAAGGGCGACCTGCGCGAGATGGGCATCGGCAGCACCAATTATTGGGTGTATGCCCACAACGACCACGACCGCAGTGTGAAGGAATATCTGGCCGACCCATCGCAGCCGTTCCCCATCACCTACATCTCGTTCCCTTCGCTCAAAGATCCCGAATGGCCCTCGCGCTATCCGGGCAAGAGCACCATAGAGATGATCACGCTCGCGCCCTACGAGTGGTTCGCCAAATGGGAGGACACCCGCTGGCACCACCGTGGCGAGGACTATGAGGCCTTCAAGGAGCAGTATTCGCAGCGTTTGCTTGGTGAACTCTACCGCCAATTCCCACAGTTGGAGGGCAGGATCGACTACTACGAGCTTTCGACTCCGCTATCAACGGCCCATTTTGTGAACTACAAGGATGGCGAAATCTATGGCCTCGACCACAGCCCGGCCCGTTTCCGCGACATGAATCTGCGGCCGCGCACGCCCATCAAGAACCTCTACCACACCGGGCAGGACATCGTGACCTGCGGCATTGGCGGTGCGCTGATGAGCGGCCTGCTCACCGCAGCGGCCATCACAGGCAAGATCTTCATTGCCGAGAACATTGTGAAGGAGGTGGACAAGGTGCGGGCACAGAAGTCAGGGCAGTTGCAGCATTGAGGAGAGAATTGAAGATTGAAAATAGAAAATGGTCGGGCTTTGAAAACCGCACCATCGAGCTGTTACGATTTTCCATTTCCCATTTTCCCATTTTCCCAATTCCCATTTTCCTCTTTCCTTTCCCCCTCTCCGTAGCTTCGCAGCATGAGCCAGACACTCCAACTGATAGAATGCCCCCGCGATGCCATGCAGGGCATCCACGATTTCATTCCAACAGAGAAGAAGGTCGCCTATATCAACACGCTGCTCAAGTGCGGTTTTCACACGTTGGACTGCGGCAGCTTCGTGTCGCCAAAGGCCATCCCGCAGATGCAGGATACCGCCACGGTGCTCGATAGACTGGACATGTCCGCTACAAAGCTCTCTGTCATCGTGGCCAATGTGCGTGGGGCGCAGGACGCCTGCCTGCACCCACGGGTCGATCTGCTCGGCTTCCCGTTCTCCGTCTCCGAGACCTTTCAGCAGCGCAACACCAATGCCAGCCGCAAAGAGGCCCTCGACCGTGTGAAAGAGACCAAGGAACTGTGCACCAAGCATGGCAAGGGACTCATCGTTTATCTCAGCATGGCCTTCGGCAATCCTTATGGGGACGAATGGAGCGCAGCCACCGTTGCCGAATGGGCCGCGCGGTTGGCCGAGGCGGGGGCCGATGTGCTGATGCCATCGGACACCATCGGTTCATCGGACCCGGAGAACATCAGAGCGGTGTTCAGTGCTTTGCAAGGACTGACCGGCATCGTCACCATAGGAGCGCACCTGCACACCACGCCCGACACTTGGCAGCCGAAACTCCAGGCCGCGTGGGACAGCGGTGTGCGCAGGTTCGACTCGGCCATCAAAGGCTTTGGCGGCTGCCCGATGGCCAAGGACGAACTCACAGGCAACATGCCCACCGAGCGTGTACTGGAGTTCCTCAGTGGATCGGAAGTGGAGAGCGGCATCGATGCAAGGCGGTTCAGTGAATCCATGCTATTGGCAGGAGCCACCTTCCCGCTTTGACGGGTGCCGGTGCTTCAAGCTCCGGCCTGCGCACCGACCTCCGACCTTTCAACATCCCGTGTCTCACAACTCATGCGCAAGAGGTAGCGTGCAAGGCCGAACGGGCCGCTAATTTGCCTCTGCCTGCAAACCACTGTCCCGGGCGCGGTCTGTTCTGCCCATGAAGTTGAAGCCGAGGATAAGACGCAAGTTGAAGATGCTGCTGTTGCTGACCTGCGCGGTCGCCTTCGTGGCGGGCATCGGTCGTGTGATCTATGGCGCATTCACCTTTGTAAGCGAAGTGTTGATGGAGAGCGGCACCGCCACAGAAGAGGCCGCTGCCAGACCGAAGGAGATGTGCGGCTGCACCAAGCATCAGGTGCGTTTCAAGCGCGATGGCTATGAGAAGCACCGCCATCATGCCGAACAGCTCAACGCGCGTGTCATTGTCACCGACAAGGTGATAAAGGATTCGCCCCTGCTCACCAAGGTGAAGGATGGCCCCGGTTTCCGCATCGACAGTCACAAGCTGACCCACAGCGAGCCCTATCTGAACAGGCAGGCCTACAAGGTGCTGAAAGACATGGGCAAGGCGTTTGCCCGCAAGGTGGAGGACACCGCTGCCGAGGGCAGCACATTCCACATCAGTTCGCTCACACGCACCACCGAGCAGCAGGAGAAACTGCGCAGGTCGCCTGTCGGAAGGAACGCCACCCCCAATGTTTCGACCCATTGCTATGGGGCCTCGTTCGACATCTACAAATTGGACAACACCGACAATTGCACGCATGCCCGCAAGGCGTTCGAAGAGGTGCTCAAAGAATTTCAGAAAGCGGGGAGGATACTGCTGTGCCCAGAAGGCAACTGCATCCACGTCACGGTGAGGAATTAGCTGATCAGTGGATAAGGCGTAAGGGATAAGGCGTAAGGGATAAGGCAGGAGGGGAAGGAAGATGGAATCACCTCATCATCAAATCAGCTAATCATCAAATCAACAACGATCGAACAGCGCATCCTGCTCATTGGCCCACCGTTCATGCAGTTGAACACGCCCTATCCGGCCACGGCCTACCTCAAGGGTTTCTTCAACACGCAAGGCGTGCAAAGCACACAGACCGACCTTGGAATCGCCACCATTCTGCGGCTGTTCTCCAAGCAAGGACTGGAGCAGATGTTCGCGATGGCAGGGCGGGGGATCGGGCAGGCATCGCCCAACGCCCAGCGCATCTTCGCCTTGCGAGAGCAGTATGTGCGCACCATCGGCCCGGTCATCAGCTTCCTGCAGGACGGGGACCCCACACTGGCCCACCTGATATGCGGGAGGAATTTCCTGCCCGAGGCATCGAAGTTCGCGGAGCTGGAAGACCTCGAATGGGCCTTTGGCACCATGGGCATCCGCGACAGGGCGCGCCACATCGCCACGCTCTATCTCGAAGACATCAGCGACCTGATAGTGGAGGTGGTGGATCCGCATTTCGGGTTCAGCCGCTATGCCGAAAGGCTCGGTCTGTCGGCCCATTCGTTCGATGAACTGCATGACGGTCTCAATGCCCCGAACAGCCTCATCACCACCATGATGATCGGACTTCTGGAGGAGGAAGTGAAGGATTGCCGCCCAACGCTGGTCTGCCTCTCGGTGCCATTTCCCGGCAATCTGTTCGCTGCACTGAAATGCGGCCAATGGCTCAAGGCGCATCATCCGCAGATCACTGTGGCGATGGGAGGCGGCTATCCCAATACAGAACTGCGCTCGCTGAGCGATGCCCGTGTGTTCGCATTCGTGGACTTCATCACCTTGGACGATGGCGAGGCGCCATTGATGCAACTGCTTTCTCACAAGGAAGGCAAGATCCCGGTGGCACAGCTCAAACGCGCCTTCACCCTGATAGATGGACAGGTGACCTACTGCAACGGCAGCACGGTGCCCGATGTGCGGCAGGATCATGTGGGCAGGCCCGATTACACCGGACTTCCGCTGCGCAGGTACCTTTCTGTGATCCAGCTCACCAACCCCATGCACCGCCTGTGGAGCGATGGGCGATGGAACAAGCTGACCATGGCCCATGGCTGCTACTGGGGCAAATGCACCTTCTGCGATGTGAGCCTCGACTACATCCAACGCTATGAGGCCAGTTCGGCCACGCGCATCGTTGACCGCATGGAGGAACTCATTGAGCAGACCGGTGAGCGGGGTTTCCACTTTGTGGACGAGGCCGCACCGCCCGCGCTGATGAAGGCCGTGGCGTTGGAGATCCTGCGCAGAGGGCTGGTGGCGACCTGGTGGACCAACATCCGCTTTGAGAAGAGTTTCCATTTCGACCTGTGCCGTCTGCTGGCCGCTTCGGGCTGCATTGCGGTGTCGGGCGGGCTGGAGGTGGCGTCAGACAGGTTGCTC
>JAIPBJ010000143.1 GCA_021739625.1 Flavobacteriales bacterium
TTTAGCACCGTACTCCGCAATCAGTTTCTCCAATTTGTTCAGATCCACGTTCCCTTTGAAAGGAAAGGTGTTCAGTGGGTCGTGCGCCTCATCGATGATGATGTCCTTGAAAGTTCCCCCTGCCAGCTCCTGATGCAGACGGGTGGTGGTGAAATACATGTTGCCAGGCACGATGTCACCCGGCTTGATCAGGATCTGCGAGAGAATATTCTCTGCACCGCGGCCCTGGTGGGTGGGCACGAGATACCTGTATCCGTAATATTCCGTCACCGCATCTTCCAGATGATAGAAGTTCCGGCTGCCTGAGTAGGCCTCATCGCCCATCATCATTCCGGCCCACTGCCGGTCGCTCATGGCCGAGGTGCCGCTGTCGGTGAGGAGGTCGATATAAACATCTTCCGAACGAAGCAGGAAAGTGTTGTATCCTGCTTCCACTATGGTCTTCTCCCGGTGTTCCCTTGTACTTTCGAACACGGGTTCCACCATCTTGATCTTGTAGGGCTCCGCCCACGAACGCTTCTTCATCGTCATGTTCTTCTTTTTGAGATTGCGGCAATGATACGCCTATTGTTTCCGAGCCGTCATGACGATGCTCAGGTTGCAATGCACTCCTTGTCGAAACTGGATTGAGTAAGAAGGGCGCGGTAGCGGCCATTGGCCGTTCCGCGCCCGTTAATCAAGCACCCAGAGCGACCTAAACCCCCGAAAAGGTCGCGTCCGGGCACTTATTGAAGCGACCCCTGTAGGGTGGCTTTCAATTTGCACTATGGACAGAAACCAAAGGTTTCCATCCTGATCGAAGGTCCTATTTCACAAACCTTCTGACCAGATTCACTTCTTCGCCCTGAAGGGTCAGCACATGAACGCCAGATGTGTAGCCTGTCGGCACCATCACTCTGTTGACACCCTCTGCGAGCGTTATCTCCTGTGTTGCGGCAAGTTTGCCCTGAATGTCCATTACCCTTGCCACCACGGTCATAGGGCGCGCTGCGCTCATTTCAATGGTAATTGTTCCTGGCACATTCGATTCCATCACCGTAAGTCCACTTACAGGGCCAACTTCTGCTATGCCATTGGGGTTGTAAACCTGCATGGCGTAGCCGGGCTCATCAAACAGGTTTGGAACAGGCTGCGGGAAGGGAGTTACGCCTAAGGTAGGAACATCTGCAGAGCCATCGGTCAAACTGGTGATGTCAACCGTAAAGGAACCTGACGCAGTCGGTGTACCACTGATGGTGATGGTGCCGGTTGAACCCCCGGCAAAGGCACAGCCTCCAGCACTACAGCTATAGGTGATTCCTGCGGGAAGACCGGCCACCGACAAGGTGACTGTAGATATCTGGGCTGTGATTTCTGCAGGGAATGGGATTCCGAAGTCCGCCACATTTACCGTGGTCGTAGCCGGCACGGTGACATCGATGGTCGCATTGTATGACTGACCCAGCATTCCATTGGGGAGCCCTTGCGAGGCTGAAGGATCATACATCTGACCATAGCACAGGCCAGTGAAAAGTGTCATTGTAGAAAGTAGTGTAAGTCTCATGGAGGGTTAGTTTGAGGGTTAGTTTGAGGGTTAGGGGATTAGGTTAGGGGATTTAGGTTTGAGGGTTAGTTTGAGAATCAGGTTTGGGGGTGTCAGTTTGATGGGGTCAATTCTAAAACAGGTACATCAGAGAAAACATGATATAAGTCATTAAATTGAACGAAAACTGAATATGTTGTAATAGATGCACGAGTGTAAATTTATTTGGTCGCGGCGGTATAATTCCATCGCTTGCAATCGTTGCCATGGGCAAGAGTCCTGAAATTGAAGGATATGGTATCATCTGAAATGAGTTGGGCGCAGGACCGTAGCAATCGCTACGTCAGTTCTCAGAGCGTCCTCTTATGGTCTAAACCCCCGAAAAGACCTCAGTTGTTCTTCGATTTTACACCGGGATAGTAGCTGGTTGATTTTCTGATGGCCCTTCGACCATAGTTCCAGATGACCAGTTGATAGCCTCTCCACATATAATCGACCGGTGCCACAAGGAAGTGTACGAACCTTGTGAATGGAATGATGGCTATGATGATGAACGCAGATATGATATGGATCTGAATGAGCCATGGCATGGCGCTCACAGCCGCTATGTCGGGATTGAGTGCGAAGAGTGACTTCAGATAGGGCGTGACAGACGATGCGAACCAAGAGGAGCCCCAGCGCACGAAGAATGCCACGCTTAGTCCGCTCACGATCTGGGCGATGAGCACCGTATAGACCAGCATGTCCATCTTGTTGCTTACCACAAGTATGCGCTTGTTGCCCAATCTCCTCTTGATAAGGAGCAGGAGACCGAGCAGGGCGGCAAGTCCGAAGGCGAACGAGCTGTATTCGAGGATCAGCAAGCGCATAGGCTGCCCGTTCCATGCGAGCAGCGTGCGCGGAAAAAGGAATGCGATGAGGTGACCGAAGAACAGCACCAGCAGACCATAGTGGAATGGCTGGCTGCCCCAGAACAGCTTCTTACGTTCCAAGAATTCAGATGAAAGTGAGGAGACCTGATAGCCTCTGTTGAGGTAGCGATAGATGGATCCAATGAGGAATATGGCCAAGGCGACATAGGGGAGTGCAGCAAACACCAATGTGTTCAACATGCCCCATTGTGCTGTGAGCCCCACTTGAAGCAGGTAGGTGACCGCACCTGCAGCAGCCAACATCAGCACCAGGACAAACGAGTGGTCGGTGGGTGATGGCGGGCGCACCGAATGCAGTTCGCTTGCGATGAGTTTTGCGTTGTAGGCCATATAGACAGTCACCCCCAGCAGGATGAGGGTCAGAAGTACCAGATAGGCGACCAGAGATTCGGATGAGAGCAGTGGGCTCAGTTTCAAGAGTGTCATGGCTTAACGGTTTTGATAAGTGGAGAATGGGTGATGGAGCACGTGCCGCAGTCGGACACGGGGGCATCGGCCCTCAGCGGATCGGTTCCAGGTCTGTACTCGTTTAGGGCAATCTCTGTGAAATCGTGGTTCATCATGATGAGCAGGCTTTCCAACACGTCCTTGTAGATGTTGCCGCTGCGCTGTCCTTCCATGATCAGGGCATTGTGCTTCTTGCGAAGCATCTTGGCCCGGAGTTCCATGCGGTATTCGGTGAACTCGGCCAGCATCTTGCGCAGCGCGGGAATCATGATGCGGCCTGCAAGTTCATCGCGCAGGTCAGCATCTTTCATCAGCGGCAGCAGGGTGAGCATGTTGGCGAGGTTGTCTGGCAGTTCGGTGCCGCAGTCGTTGCCGACCATGGCCTGCTCGTTCTTCATGTTCACCAGAAATTCTCCCCGTTTGTAGTCCTCTCCGAAGATGACGTAGCCGAGATCCAGATAGCAGATGGCCTGCACGTGGAAGGTCTTAGCATACACCTCCTCCATTTCGTGCAGCCCGGTCTCGGCCGTCCACTTTGCAAAGCGCTCGAAAGCAGGCACTGCATCGGGATAACGCATTTCGAGCATGGCCGCAATCTCCCTCACACGTTTCGGTGTGTCGGCAGTCGGATACCTGAGGGTTTCGGCCATCAGTGCATACTGCGCGTATGTAGGAACGGTTCCCATCACAGGCCTCTTGCGGGTTTCAGTTTGAATCCGAAACCGGTGTTGCCTTTCACGTCTCCGGTGGCCTCGATCATTTCGATACTCTCCTCGCGGTGAGCAGGTGGAATCACAAAACGCTCCTCGAACGTGGCAAGCGAAGTTAGACGGAAGATCTCATCGGCCTCTTTGGTGCTTGTTTTGGCTGCGGCCAGGGCCTCGCTCACTTCTTTCTCTGTGAGGTCGCCCACGGTGGTGTTCCTACGGCTGATCTTGACTGCAAGCAGTTTTTTCAGCACATGTTTCACGCGCTCTGTGTCTCCTGCGGTGAAAAGCGATGCCAGATACTTCATTGGAAGTCTTGATTTCTCAATGCCGGCCCAAAGCGACTCGGTGGTGGAGTCATAGACCCCATCGGCATCCACACTGGCCATGGCCGGTAGCATGGGGGGCACATAGAACAGATTGGGTATGGTTCGGAACTCGGGGTGCAGCGGCAGTGCGATTCCCCATTGCTTCACAAACTTATAGACAGGGGAGAGCTGTGCCGCACGGATGGTGCTGTCGGCAATCCCGTTCTCCTTGGCCGCCTTTATCACGTTCTCATCGAACGGGTCGAGATAGATGTCCAACTGGGCGTCCACCAGATTGCGGTCTTCGGCAGCGGCCACCTTTTCAATCTTGTCTGCATCATAGAGCATCACGCCCAGATAGCGGATGCGGCCCACGCAGCTGTGCATGCAGGCGGGTGCCAGTCCGCTTTCGAGGCGAGGATAGCATAGGATGCACTTCTCGCTCTTGCCAGTGTTCCAGTTGTAGTAGCTCTTCTTGTACGGGCAGGCCGTCACACACATTCTCCAGGCGCGGCATCGCTCCTGGTTGATGAGCACCACACCGTCCTCACCTCGCTTGTAGATGGCGCCCGATGGGCAACTGGCAACACACGCGGGATTGAGGCAATGATTGCAGATGCGCGGCAGGTAGTGCAGTGACATCTGTTCCAGTTGGAACATGCTCTCTTGTTCGGCAGGGGTAAGGTGTTTGAAGTTGACATCGTTGCGGGCGTAATCGGGCGAACCACCGAGGTCATCGTCCCAGTTGGGGCCGCTCTTCACGTCCATGTTTTCGCCAGTTACCAACGAAACTGCACGTGCTGTGGGCTGGTCATCACCGGCAGGGGCGTTGAACAGGTCGTCATACTTGTAGGTCCATGGCTCGTAATAGTCCTCCAGCACAGGCATGTTGGGATTGTGGAAGATGTTCTTAAGCCCCTTGAACTTGCCAGCTCCTTTGAGCGACACGGTGTTGCCGTTCTTCTCCCATCCGCCCTTGTAAATGTCCTGATCCTCCCACTTGGTGGGGTATCCGGTACCGGGCTTGGTCTCCACGTTGTTCCACCACATGTATTCGGCCCCCTTCCTGTCCGTCCAAACGTTCTTGCACGCTACGGAACAGGTATGGCACCCGATGCACTTGTCGAGGTGGAACACCATTGAAATCTGCGATCTTATGTTCATGGCTTCTCAGTTATCAGCCCCTCGCGACCTCCCCGATGGGGAGGGGTTCGGTAACCTGTTTGTGTTTCTTTTCTTGTTGTGGGTCAAATATGTATTTGTCAGAAGACCACCTTGTCCATCTTGCGCACCAGCACGTGGGTGTCGCGGTTCACACCTACAGGTCCCCAGTAGTTGAAATGGTAGGTGAACTGCCCGTAGCCGCCCACCATCAGGTTGGGTTTGAGGTGTATGCGGGTGAAACTGTTGTGACCGCCAGCCCGCCTGTTACCTCTCACCTGCGATTTAGGCACGGTGTAGGTCCGTTCGGGAGAGTGATAGACGATGCACACGCCACTCGGTATCCGAGCACTGACGCAGGCACGGGTGCAGTAGACACCGTGGTCGTTATAGACCTCCACCCAGTCGTTGTCCCTGATGCCCAGAGCGGCCGCGTCCTTCTCATTGAGCCAGCAGGGCTCCATGCCACGGCTCAGGGTCAACATGCGTAGCGTGTCACCATAGGTGCTGTGGATGTGCCATTTGCCATGAGGTGTGAGGCAGTTGAGCATTTTGGCCTTGCCATCATTCACGGTCACGCGCAGGTCGCCATAGACCTGTGGCGTGGGCGATGGCTTGTAGGTGGCCAGATGTTCCCCGAACATGATGTAGCCATCATGATCGAGATACATGTGCTGCCGGCCGGTGAGGGTGCGCCATGGCACCAGTCGGTCAACGTTGTAGGTGTATGCCGCGTAGGCACGTCCATCGTTCATCAGCCCCGACCACAGCGGTGAGGTGTTGTAGCGGTTGGGGTGCGCCTGCAGATCCTTGTAGTTGATGCGCACATCTTTGGAACCCTCGCCCAGGTCGGCAAGCACCAGACCAGTCTTCTTCTCCATGTTCTGGTATGCGCGGTAGTTGAGTTTGCCATTGGTCAAGGTGCTCAGGTGAAGCACAGCGTTGCAGGCCTCCACATCCTCTCTCAGTGAAGGATATTCCTTGCCATTGATGACCTGAACATGGCGTTTGTCCTCCAGCATCTCGGCATAGGCGTCCTCGCACATGTAGTGGTTTCCGTGACCGCCCAGACCACCGGTGGCGATGCCTTCGCCAAGGGTGATGTATTTGTTGTAGATTTGGGTATAGTCGCGCTGCACCACCACGATCTTGTGCATGGTCTTACCGGGTATCGGCTCGCACTCTCCTTTGCTCCAGTCAAGGATGTTGGTCTGTGCCATCTCGTCTGCACTGTCGTGAGAAAGGGGCACGTTCACAATGTCCGTCACCGGCATGGGGAAGTGGCTTTTGGCCATTTCGCTCACCTTCTTGGCAAGGGTCTGGAAGATCTGCCAGTCGGTCTTGGCCTCCCACACTGGTGGCACGGCCTCGCTCAACGGGTGGATGAACGAGTGCATGTCCGTGCTGTTCAGGTCGGCCTTCTCATACCATGATGCCGTGGGCAGAACGATGTCGGAATAGAGGGCCGAAGTGTCCATTCTGAAATTGATGTCCACCACCAGATCCATCTTGCCCGAAGGCGACTTCTCGCGATAATTGATGTCGGTCACCACCTCCCCGGCCACTTCATCGGCAATGTCATTGTGGTGCGTTCCCAGATAGTGGTTGAGCATATACTCGTGGCCCTTGGCGCTGCTCATCAGTGCATTTCCTCTCCAGATGAACCACACACGTGGGAAGTTGATCGGGTCGTCAGGATCCGCAATGGAGTGCAGCAGTGCCTTGCTCTTGAGCTGTTCCACCACATACTTGCGGATGCTGTCATCGCTGTCGGCCCCGGCCTTGCGGGCATCCTTCACAATGTCGAGATTGCTCTTGTTGTATTGTGGATAGAAGGGCTGCCAACCGTTGCGCACTGCCATCAGCGCCCAGTCGGCAGTGTGTTTGCGGGCCAACGGGGCCGCATCATTCGGAAGGCTGTTGTAGTCTGCCTGACAGCCGTCATAGCGCCATTGGCTGGAATTGATGTAGTGCCAGATGGGCGCCTGCTGCAGTCTTGCGACAGTGCCATGGTCCTTGCTGCTCATAATGGCGCCCCAGCTGTCCACAGGTGCCAACTTCTCCTGACCCACATAGTGGTTCATGCCGCCCCCGTTCCTACCATTGCAGCCTGTGAACATCTGTGCCATGATGGCCGAACGGTACATAAGGTTGCTGTGGAACCAGTGGCAGATGGCCGCACCCACAATCACCATGCATTTGCCTTCGGTGGTCTCGGCCGTGCTTGCCCATTCCTGCGCGAATTTGATGACGGTCTTCTTACTGATTCCTGTGAAAATCTCCTGCCATGCCGGAGTGTAGGCCTGCTCCTTGTCATTGTAGTCCTTCGGATAGTCGCCCTCCAGTCCACGGCTCACACCATACTGGCCCATGGTGATGTCGTAAACGGTGGAGACTGCAATCTTCTCTCCATCAACAGTGGTGAGATAGCGCACCGGAATGCCGCGTTTGGCGGTCTTCTTCAGGCCATATTCAATGAATTCCACCGGAAGCACGTCATCCTTTCTGTCGATGAATGTGAGTTCTGGCTCATAAGGCCGATTGTCTGGGCCGTTCTCGTATTTGAGATTCCAGTTCCCTTTCTCATCGTCCCATCGGTAGCCCGATGTGCCTTTGGGACTCATCAGCTCCCCGGAGGCCTCATCTGCCACAAGGAATTTCCAATCTCCATTGCTGATGTCCTTGTATCGTGCTACCCGGTTGGCACGCACCATC
>JAIPBJ010000144.1 GCA_021739625.1 Flavobacteriales bacterium
CCGCCTTCATGCCGCCATCATACTCCTTCAGGATACTGATGACCTGGCTCTCTGTGAATCGACTCTTTTTCATCTTGACAGTTTGTGGTTTGAAGTTAGTCTACTTTCAAACTGTCCTATTTTCGGGGAAGGCTACCCTGCCACATACTATTTCTTCCACCCCGACATTTTATGAGGGCTTCCGTCCCACGAGATGCACGAAAGGCGGATTCATTTGGATTGAAAGCAACGTTTTCCACTCTGTTGCAGATGCGCTCAAGGCAGCATGGATGGCTCCTCGCAGGATGATATCATCTTCGTGGGAGGGAGAAACTTCGTGGTGGCTGAAATTGTGTGACCGAGTATGTGCCAAAGAAAAAGGGGTTACGGTCGATAAGACCGTAACCCCTTGATTTCCAGTGTGGGCCCTACTGGGTTCGAACCAGTGACCCCCTGCTTGTAAGGCAGGTGCTCTGAACCAGCTGAGCTAAGAGCCCGATTTGGGGGTGCAAATGTAGCCATGCCATGGACATCGGCAACAACTGCGAGAAATTATTTCCTCGACATCGTTTTTTCAGCTGCAGTCACAATGGCCGCAGCGTTGAGACCGTACTTCTCCAGCAGTTCCTCGGGTGTTCCGCTCTCTCCAAAGCTGTCATTCACCGCCACCATTTCGATGGGGGAGGGGAGATGCAGGCCGAGCATCTGCGCTATGCTGTCGCCCAGTCCACCGTTGCGCTGATGTTCTTCGGCAGTGACCGCGCATCCTGTTTTCCTCACAGAGGCGATGACAGCCTCCACGTCCAACGGCTTGATGGTGTGGATGTTGATGACCTCGGCACTGATGCCCTTCTCGCGCAGCAGGTCGGCAGCTTCAATCGCTTTCCACACCAGATGGCCTGTTGCGAAGATGCTTACGTCAGTGCCTTCAGAGATCTTCCATGCCTTCCCGATCTCAAAGGGAATATCCTCGGGAAAGAAGTTGGGCACCTTGGGTCTGCCGAACCGCAGATAGACCGGGCCTTCATGCTTCGCGATGGCGATGGTCGCGGCTTTCGTCTGGTTAAAGTCGCATGGGTTGATGACTGTCATGCCCGGCAGCATTTTCATCAGGCCGATGTCTTCCAGGATCTGATGTGTTGCACCGTCCTCGCCCAAGGTGAGACCCGCGTGACTGGCGCATATCTTGACATTCTTACCAGAGTATGCCACGGACTGCCTGATCTGATCATAGACCCTGCCGGTGCTGAAATTGGCGAATGTGCCAGTGAAAGGGATCTTTCCCCCGATGGTCAGACCGGCAGCAATGCCGATCATGTTGGCTTCGGCAATGCCCACCTGAAAGAATCTGTCGGGAAACTCCTTTTGGAAGGCGTCCATTTTCAGTGAGCCTGTGAGGTCGGCACACAGGGCCACCACATTGGGATTCGTATTTCCGAGTTCAAGGAGTCCGACTCCGAACCCTGAGCGGGTGTCACGGTCTTCAGTAAGTTTTTTCATCAATGCTTGAGGTTATTGTTTAGGGTCTCTATGGCAATCAATATGTATCAATACAGTTCCACAAGTTGTGACTTGCCGGACTCGATCTTGAAATCTTTTTCAACGGTGTAGAAGGTGCGTTTGGATCCTGTGGGACGGAACACCACCTTGTAGTCTCCAGGTTGCAGCACCACGCTGTCGCTCAAGCCCTCATCATTGAGGCTCCAGACCCATTGCAGCTCTTTGTCTGTTTTGAGGAACACATCTCCCGTGCCTTTGCTTTTCCGCATCACATGGGCCATGCCCGGTTGAGGAATCTCAATGGTGGTCGTGTGACTTTGAGAAACGTCCACGTCCGGTATAAGGATGCGTGGAGTCGAAAGGATCTCAAGATCGTAGCGCCCCACCAAATAGCGTTCCTTCTGGTCGAATGGCTGGACATTGAGGGTCTCCATCTTCCCTTTCTGACGTACGATGGCCTCAAGGTACCTGTAGTCATGTTTGCCTTTCACCTTCAGCAGCAGGTCGCCCTGTGCGGCATCGATGCCGATCACATTGTGAATACCGGGAATGAGCACGATGCTATCCTTCTCCACGGGTGGTATCGTGTGGACCTTGATTCGATACGAGGCCATCGCATCAATAGTCAACGTGTCGGGCACACCGCGATGGTTCATGGTGTGGATAAGGTTGTATCGCATCCTTCCGCTGTGCATGTCATAGAAGGTCATGTTCACATCCGTTTCGATGGGCTGGCCATGGGAGTTGAGCAGGTTCACCTGCACTGACGTGGGGTTCAATGCTTGTGCGATCACCACGTTAAGCACCTTTCTGAAAGAGGATTCATTGCTGGCATCGAACACGTTGCCCATGCACCTGAAGTGGTCAATGAGATCCAGGTCCAGACCCACGCCAATGATGAAAGGTTTCAGAATGATATTGTTGCGCTGCAATGCGGCAGAAACGGCACAGGGGTCACCATCACACTCCTCTATGCCATCGGTGATCAGGATGATCATGTTGCGGCAGTTGCCACAGGGTGGAAAGTCCTTGGCGGTCTGCTCCAGACTGTAAGCGATGGGCGTGGTGCCTTTGGGCTGTATGGTTGTAAGGCGTTTGCGTATGGCCGCTGCACCGCCTTTGTCGAATGGCACCTCAAGCCGAGTGTCCTTGCAGTCGCGTTGACTGCCGGATATGAACGGGCTCTGATGCCCGTAGACCCGTAGGGCAAGGTCGAGGTTGTCCACCTGTTGGAGGCTGTCCAGAAGCTCGTTCAGGAGTTTTTTGGCGATGTCGATCTTCATGCCGCTGTCCCACCGTCCGAACATGCTCTGCGAGGCATCGAACACGAACAGGATACGGTTGAGCGGTTCTGCCTGCTTCTGCTGCGCGGTAGCCTGTGCCGCCAAAAGCAGAAGGAAAAGCAGGATGATATGGTTGCGGAGAATGTTCAAGTTTCAAAGTCCCATGTTCAAAGTCGCATCACTTTGAACGGAAATGGACAGTCAATAGT
Source organism: Flavobacteriales bacterium (assembly GCA_021739625.1). GTDB lineage: Bacteria > Bacteroidota > Bacteroidia > UBA10329 > UBA10329 > UBA10329. Next base: position 2,972 of record JAIPBJ010000144.1, read on the forward strand.
CTCCGAGGGTCTCCTCCAACTGTGTGAGGGCCGTTTGAAGTTGTGCATCATTGGGGGCAACGCCATGCCATTTGTGCGATCCGACCATGAAATCGACTCCTTGGCCCATCTCGGTACGCATCAGGTTCATCACAGGCAGGCCATTTCCGGACGCATCCTTGCAGGCCTTCATGGTCGCTGTCAGATTCTCAAGATGGTTGCCGTCAGATTCAAAGACTTTCCATCCAAATGCTTCGAACTTGGCCCGCAGGTCTCCCAGATTCAGCACATCGTCCGTGTCGCCATCGATCTGACGGCCGTTGACGTCAACGGTGGCGATCAGGTTGTCCACCTTGTTGGCAGCGGCATACATGGCAGCTTCCCAGACCTGGCCTTCCTGCAACTCGCCATCGCCCATCAGCACATAGACATGTCTGCCGTCACCATTGAGTCTCTTGGCTGTCGCAGCACCGATGGCCACAGAAAGTCCTTGCCCGAGCGAACCGCTTGACATGCGTATGCCTGTAAGTCCTTCGTGCGTGGTCGGGTGGCCTTGAAGCCGGGTGTTCAGCTTTCTGAATGTGGAGAGTTCTGGGACGGGGAAGTAACCATAGCGGGCAAGAACACTGTACCAGACCGGAGAAATGTGGCCATTCGAAAGGAAGAACAGATCCTCGCCCTTGCCGTCCATGGTGAAATTCCCGGGGTTGGGTCTCATCACCTCGTGATAAAGGGTCACGAAGAACTCTGTGCAGCCCAGAGACGCGCCCGGATGGCCCGAATTGACGGCATGGACCATGCGTACAATATCGCGTCTGGTCTGTGAACAGAGTGCTTTCAGCTCAAGGGTGGTGGGCATGGAAATGGGTTTGGTTCGGATGAACAAAAGTATCCCCGCACCACTTGGAGGCAGTGCGGGGTTGATAACTTTTGAAAAGCATCGCGATGCCTCTGCAACGGCCTATTCGCCCGCGATGGCCTTCAGTTTGTCGGTGTCTATGGATTCAAGCAGGATCTTCACCGTCTTGGTATCCTTCTGGCCCATGGCCCGCACCTCCACGAAAGCGCCTCCCACGATCATCTGTCCTATTGCACCTGAATACTGGTCGAATTTCAGCAGGGCGCGGTAACCTTTGATCCGGATCGGTTCGGAGGTTCCGCCTCCCATGCCCATCATTGGCTCACCGCCACTGTGGGCGCCCATCAGTTCGGTGGCCATGCTGGGATTGGTGCTCATACTGAGGATAAGCGAACTTCCGTCACCTCCCATCCCTGCCATGGGCATGGCCATCAGGGCAGGGTCTTTGGGGGTGGTGTCCTGTGTTCCGCCCTTGGGTGTTTCAGGCTGCTTGGAATAGGTCAACTGCATCGACAGCCCGCCCATCATGTCACTGCGCATCGGGTCTGCTGGCTGCAGCGCAAACTCGCCCACCGATTTCGGGAATGCTTTGAGAAGCTCGGTGGATGCGAATTCCTGAATCTGCTTCCTGAGATTGTTCACTTCGCTCAAAGCGCCCACAAAATCCTTCTTGACCACAAGGTCGTTCACTTTCTTGGTGTCGATGGTCTGAGCGAAAGAGGTGCTGCCAAAGGCCAGCATCGTGCAAAGTGCAAGGGTTTTTCGGTTCATGGTCTGATGTATTTGAGGTTCAAGGTCAAATCTACGCAATGCTTGTTGTCGGTACAGAGGTCATCCGAAAATGCCAGTCAACAGCACCGCAATGGCCGAGCCGACCAAAGGAGCGACCACTGGCACCCACGCATAGGTCCAGTCGCTGTTGCGCTTGGCGGGAATGGGCAGTAGCGCGTGCATGATCCGTGGCCCGAGGTCGCGGGCCGGATTGATGGCGTATCCGGTCGGGCCTCCGAGCGAAAGCCCGATGGCGAGCACGATCAGTGTGACCGGAATTGCGCCCAGAGACCCCATGCCCACCATCACCGCATCGCCATTCGGGCCGTCCAGAACAGGAGAGGCCACATGCAGGATGGCATAGACGAGAACGAAAGTCCCAACAGCCTCGCACAGGAAACTTGTGGACAGCGTGCGGATGGCCGGGGCCGTGCAGAACACGGCCAGTTTGGCATCCTTGTCGGCAGTGGCCGCAAAGTGGTCGCGATAGAACAGCCACACGAGTCCCGCACCAAGCATGGCGCCCAAGAGCTGCGCCAACACGAACATGCCCACATTCGCCCATGGGAACGAACCGTTGAGGGCCAGTGCCAGTGTGACGGCAGGGTTGAGATGCGCGCCACTGAAAGGAGCGGCCACAGTGACACCGATGAAAACGCCCAGGGCCCATCCCACTGTGATGACTATCCACCCACCACCGTTGCCTTTGGTGCCTGTGAGAATGGCATTGGCCACCACGCCACCGCCCATCAGGATCAATAGCATCGTGCCGAGGAATTCTGCTGCGAAAGGACTCATCTTTTTTTTGGCGCAATTTGGAAAACTTAAAGCAAGTATGAAAGCACAGTGAACGGATCAGGGCATGTCCCTCTTGCTGACGTTGTTCTTAACAGTGAAGGTCAGTTCAACGGTTTCCGGTCGAGTGAGCATGTCCTGGAGCGGACCGTCATCATTGGAGGCTGTTCCTTTGGAGCAGTAGAAACCGTTCAAAGCGAGCACGCTGCGTATAGCACAGAATTGATTTTTCGGTGCATTTGCCCATTCCGATTCGATCATTACCTTTGCCGCTCATTTTTCACAGACCCATACAATAGCATACGATGTATCTGACATCAGAAGTAAAGCAAGGCATTTTCAAGCAGCACGGTGGTTCCGAGACGAACACCGGCAGCACAGAGGGACAGATTGCGCTGTTCTCGCACCGCATCAACCACCTGACCGGTCACCTGAAAAACAACCGTAAGGACTTCGGGACGCAGACCGCCCTCCTCAATCTTGTAGGCAAGAGGCGCAGACTGCTCGATTACGTGAAAGGGCAGGACATTGAGAAGTATCGTGCCCTCATCAAGGAGCTCGGACTCAGAAAGTAAGCAGACATCCGCACAGAGAGAAAGGCAATTTCCGAATTGCCTTTTTCTTTTTGTGCGCGTCCCATCACGCAGCAGGAGGCACAGAAAAGAAAATCAACAACCAACAATCAACCGACTAAAGAGGTCAAAAAAGAAGAGCAGATGAAAGCAATTGAACAGACATTCACGGTAGGTGGGCAGACCATCACCATCGAAACAGGCAAGCTGGCCAAACAGGCCGATGGTGCCGTAGTGGTGAAATGTGGCAACACGATGCTGCTGGCAACCGTGGTATCGCCCACATCATTCAAAGAAGGCACGGATTTTCTCCCGCTTTCTGTCGATTACAAAGAAAAATATTTCGCACTCGGCAAATTCCCTGGCGGGTTCTTCAAAAGAGAGAAGATGCCCACCGAGTCTGAGATTCTCGTTTGCCGATTGGTGGACCGCGCATTGCGTCCCATGTTCCCCGATGATTATCATGCGGAGGTTCAGGTGATCATCAGCCTGATCTCGGGTGATAAGGAGACTTTGCCTGATGCGCTCGCAGGTCTTGCTGCCAGTGCTGCCCTTGCCGTGTCTGACATTCCATTCGGAGGCCCCATCTCTGAGGTGCGCGTGGCGAAGATTGACGGCAGGTACGTCATCAACCCCACCCGCAGTGAATTGGAGAAGGCCACTTTGGAGATTATGCTGGCCGGCACCGACAAGGACATCACCATGGTAGAAGGTGAAATGAAAGAGGTGTCTGAAGTGGAAATGCTGGAGGCCATCAAAGTGGGCCATGAGGCCATCAGGGTGCAGGTGCAGGCACAGCTCGACCTTGCCGCCAAGGTGGATAAATCAAAGGTGAAGCGTGCATACAAGCATGAGGACAACGATGCCGATTTTGAGAAGCAGGTGTTCGACTTCTGCTATCCGTTGGTAAAAGAAATGGCCAAGACCGGTTCTGGAAAAGAGGCCCGTTCCGCCAAGTTGAATGAGATAAAGGATGCCTTCGTGGCCACGCTCTCTGATGAGGCCAAAGCGGCCAAGAAGCATCTGCTCGCAGGCTATTTCAAGAAGGCACAGAAACGTGCAGTGCGCGATGTGGTCATCACAGACCGTGTGCGCCTTGACGGTCGCAAGACCGATGAGATCCGCCCTATCTGGTCTGAGATCGACTACCTGCCCGGAGCGCATGGCTCTGCAGTCTTCACCCGTGGAGAAACACAATCATTGGTCTCCATCACACTCGGTGGCAAGACCGATGAGCAGCGTGTGGACGGTGCGACCTTCGAAGGTTCGCAGAAATTCATGCTGCACTACAACTTCCCTCCGTTCTCAACCGGTGAGGCGAAGATGCTCCGCAGCCTTGGTCGCAGGGAAGTGGGACACGGCAACCTCGCAGAGCGCGCGCTGAAAGGGATGATCTCTGAGGAGAATCCTTACACCGTGCGCGTGGTGAGCGACATCCTTGAGAGCAACGGTTCTTCTTCGATGGCATCGGTGTGTGGCGGTTCGCTCGCACTGATGGATGCTGGGGTGAAGATCAAGTCGGGCGTTTCCGGTATCGCGATGGGCCTTATCTATGATGAAGGCAAATACGCCATCCTTTCCGACATTCTCGGTGACGAGGATTTCCTTGGCGACATGGACTTCAAAGTGGCGGGCACTGTGAACGGTATCACCGCTGTGCAGATGGACATGAAAGTGGACGGTCTTCCTTACCAGGTTCTGGAGGAGGCCCTCAACCAGGCCAAGGCAGGTCGTCTGCATATCCTCAACGAGATGAACAAGACCATCAGCGAGACACGTGAGGACTACAAGCCTCATGCACCGCGCATGGTCGT
>JAIPBJ010000145.1 GCA_021739625.1 Flavobacteriales bacterium
ACAGAAGGAGGCTCTTGCCGAAACCCAGCATCTGACTGGGATTATGCTCCTCCGAAATGGCCACTTGACCGAGCAGCTGCTGCTTGGCCTTGTGCAATTGCAGGCCTCCCAGTTCGCGGTCGCGCATAAGGCGCAACTCACGGTGTACAAGCTGTACGCACTTTTTGAGGTATTTCTCGTCAGTGCCCAAATAGATGGAGAACATGCCTGTGTCTGAAAAAGCCGTGTATCCGGATTCTACGCTATAGGTATAACCATACTTCTCGCGCAGCGTCATGTTCAGACGTGCGTTGAGACCCGGCCCGCCAAGGATATTGCTCAGCATATAAAGTCCGATGCGGTCCTCGTGGTCGGCCGCATAGGCGATGTTGCCCATGAGCACATGCTCCTGAAAATTGGAACGTTTCAATGTTCTGCTCTGCGGCACATAGCCCGAAAACGATCTTCGGGCATTCGTTCCGTTGCCCTCTGGCACCTGACCGAAATAGCGCTCAATGGTCTTCTTCAGTTTACGGATGTCCACTTTCCCCACCGAACTGATGACCATCTGGTCTGTGTGGTATCCGCGCTTGAGAAACTGCTGAACAGAAGCGGGCGTAAAACTGCGCACACTTTCCGGGGTGCCAAGGCTGTTGCGTCCAATGGGATCATTGGCAAAGAGCATCTCCTCAAAATCATCGAAGATCATTTCCGAGGGCGAATCGAGATAGGAGTTGATCTCATCGATGATGACGGCCTTCTCCTTCTCCAACTCCTTGGGAGGGAATGTGGAATTGAAAATGATATCGTGAAAGAGCTCAATGGCCCGACTGTAGTGCGGATGAAGAAAAGACGCATGGATCACGGTCTCCTCCTTGGTGGTATATGCATTCAGCTCACCGCCCACATCCTCCAATCGGCTCAGGATGTGGTAAGCCTTGCGGTGCGTGGTGCCCTTGAAAATGGTGTGCTCGATGAAATGGGCCAGACCGTGCTCTCCATCCTGCTCATCGCGTGAACCTGCATTGATAAAAAACCCCAGATGCGCCACAGGCGACTCGACCTGCTTATGAATGCAGCGGATGCCATTCGGCAATATCCACCTTATAAGACCCTCATCTTCTGTCATGGGCGGCAAAGGTAGTTCGGCCCCATGACCTCCAAACGGGGAAATTCGGATGGCAGCCGGGCAATGAAAACGAGAAGCGAGAGCATGCTGAAATCAGGGCATCACTGTTTTGTTTCGCATGCCGAACGGACGAAGCAAAACAAGCAGTGCGCTGACCAAAAACGGCAGCGCAGGCACTTTGTAGCGCACAATGGCCCCTACAACTGGGGTGACCAGTCCGGTGAGGATGAGAATGACGGCTGCAAAGAAGATACAAAGCCAAAGCACAGGATGACCCAGATATTGACTGTCGAGGCGGAAGCACACAAGCAGTATCAACAAGATCAGCAGCAGGTTCTCTGCCATGGCCAGCATCATGAAGGCCGAACTGATGTCATTGGGAAACGGACGGAACAAGGCATTCACCAATGCCATCGGCACCGCCTTCACCGTTGACAGCAGAGAGCCGTCCAAATAGGGAATCGCAATGCCGCTGCCTGTTGTGCCATAATCGAGCAGCAGTTGCAGAGGGGTCTGAGCAGAAATCGGAAATTCTGAAGCATCTTCGACATAGGCCTCAGACCAACGTTTGGCGGCAATATCAGTGTTGGCCATCAACCGTTTTCTATCGGGCGAGAATGCGAGATGGGAATGGAACTGCGCAGGAATGTAAAGTGTGTCATTGGGCACTTCTGCTGTGCGAACGTAGGTACCTCCAATGGCGAGCATATTGAAATCGCGCTGTTTCTGAGCAAGACGCTGAAGTATGTCGAGATCGGGCAGCAGCTTCCCTGCCCCGACCGCCATTCCTGCCACCAGCAGATAGACGGCAAGAAAAACCGGAGCGGGATGAAGTCGTGGCATTCTGACTGTGAGCCTCCACGCCAGCAGTCCGGGCAGCAGGGCAGCGAGTGCGTAACTCTTCACTGTGAAAAGGAACAGCAGACTGAGTACCAATGACGCGACATTGCGCAGCGAAAGGCCGTGGTCAGCCCAGCCTTTCATACCGAGAAGAAAGACTCCCAGCCCCAAGAACAGCAGGGGCTCCTTGAGCACTCCAGAACCCCAGAACATGACCCACGGCATCAGAAAAACACCTGCAAAAAGCCAGCGCTCCTTGTAGGGGGCCATTTGCCGGAGGAACACGAAGATGCCCGTTAGCCCCACCAGTCCAAGAAAATTTGCAAAAACACTGTGCACCTGATAGAACCCAAGCGAAATGAGCCGCATGGCCGCATTGAATCGGATGATGGTGTGCGTGTCGTTGGCCATCTGGCTGCCGTAGGGACGGTACCAATGGCCCATTTCGCTGTAATAACGGTCTAAGTGAGGCGTGTCGTTGAAGATGCCGAACAACATGCGGAAGTAGTCCAACGGTTGTTCGCTGAGGGCCGAGAACATCACCAGCCCGTCATCGTAATACTTCCAGATGTCGGCCGTGGAGCGGTCTGTATAATAATGGGTGTAGATGAGACTGAGCAAGATGCCGCTGAGGACTTTCGCCACAAAAACACCTTGGAACCAGTTTATCGGGATTCCACCGATGCGAAAGAACGCCCACCTGCGAATGACCAACAGGAACAGACCGGTGTAGGCCAGCGTCATTGCGATTTCGAGCAGGATGTTCATCTGCCCCAAACGTAGTTGAATTAACGTAGAGATTGAAAACAGAAAGTCCCGTCCGGATCAACTCCGAACGGGACTTCTTACTCTTCAGTCAGCTCAACCCAAGACAAACTTAATAGGCAGCACCATTTGCACGTTGACGGGGTTGCCTCCGTTCTGGCCCGCTGCCCAGTCCTTGAGATTGCTGACCACGCGGACAGCCTCTGCATCAAGGTCGGCATGCAGATGATTCAACAGCTCCACATCGGTCACCTTGCCTGCCTTGTTGACAACGAATTGCACATAAACGGTGCCTTCCACACTGTCCTGCTTGGCGCTAAGCGGATATTCGATGCTGGAACCCAACTCTGAGGCCATGGCTTGGAATCCGCCCGGATATTCGGGCATTATTTCGGCTTCCTTGAACACTTCATGCACTGCCTCCTGTACCTGCTCGGCCGGTTGTTGCACACATGCAGATGCAAACACGATGCCCACTGCTACTGGGACGATCATCGCATAGCGCGTCATGGAGGTGCTGTTGGATTTCTGTTTGTACATCATGGTAATTCTGTTTTTGAGGGTTAACGGATCAGAGAAACTATTGACAGGAAAAGCTGTGGAGCGGAGACCGAACACATGCGCCATCTGAAGGCGCGCATAGCTGCTGAGACCAGCGTGACGGACGGCCTCCTCATCGGCCAGATACTCATGCAAGGTCTGGATGTCGCGCTGAAGGAACAGTAAGATGGGATTGAACCAGAACACGGTGCGCAACAGCACCAGCCACAGCACATCCAGGCTGTGCCATTGGCGCACATGCACCTGCTCGTGACGCAGAATAATGCTCACATCCTCCGCATCGCAATTGAGAGGAATGTGAATGAAGCTGAAGAACGAGAACGGACCAGCCTCTGACGAACGTGCCACCGGTACCCCATTTACAATCGACCTCATTGCGCTGCCAAGCACACGGACCAATTTGCTGAACGACCAAAGTTGGAAGAGCAGCATCGCCAAAAACCCTACGCCATATATATAAGGTAGGACGCTGACCACGGAAAATCCATTCTGATCCGGTGCGCTGTCGCCAGCAATGGCAATCTCAGGCAGCCGGAATGCCACCAGTTCAGCCACCGCGCTGCTTCCGAACGGGATGAACGGTAAGATGACAGCCAACACACTTCCCAAAATGAGAAATGCACGGTTCAGACTGTGATGTGTGATACCGCTCAGACAAAGACGATAGACCGCCCACACCATCAACAGTGAGACGTTTGCCAACAGGGCATATCTCAGAAAATCGTTCATTGCTGTTGCTTTTTAGATTCGATGATCTGCATCAGTTGATCCATCTCTTTCACGGTCATTTCATTGTCGCGGACAAAAAACGAAACGAGGTTCTTGAAAGAGCCATCGAAGTAATTGTCCACAAGTCGGTTGGCGGTGTATTTCGAGTAAGTCTCCTTCGGAACCAGCGGAAAATACTGATGCGTCTTGCCGAAGGCCTTGTAGCCCACAAATTCCTTCTTCTCCAGAATGCGAACAATGGTGCTCACCGTGTTGTAAGCGGGTTTCGGCTCTGGGAACTGTTCGATGATGTCTTTCACGAAACCTCTTTCAAGATTCCATAGGATATGCATCACCTGCTCTTCTGCTTTGGTCAACTCTTTCATGCGGACAAATGTATAACTATATTTTTAGTTGTGAAACTATTTCTTTAGTTTATTCGAAAAAATCTTCGACACCCGACACCAACGTCCTGTTTCTTTGCGCCATGGAAAGAACAGCACTCATCACGGGGGCCAGCGCAGGAATAGGGGAAGCCACGGCCCGTTGCCTTGCCGCGACCGGTCTCAATCTCATTCTCACCGCCCGAAGGTTGGAACGATTGACAGCCCTTGCCCAAGAACTCACCAGCTCCTTTGGAATCACTGTCGCCACCTACGCGTTGGATGTCTGCAACCGTGAGGCGGTCGCATCATTCACCGAATCGTTGAAAACCACCCGGGTGGACATTCTGGTGAACAATGCGGGCCTGGCCGCAGGACTTGCCTCGCTCGATGAGGGAAGCATAGATGACTGGGAACAGATGATCGACACGAACATCAAAGGACTGCTCTACATCACCCGTGGCATCGCCCCACTGATGGTGCGCCAAGGCAGCGGCCACATCATCAATATCGGATCCATCGCGGGGCGCGAGGTGTATCCTAATGGCAACGTGTATTGCGCCACCAAACATGCGGTTCATGCGCTGAGCGAAGGGCTTCGAATGGAGCTTTTCGACAAGGGCATCAAGGTGATGAACATCGCGCCCGGACTGGTGGAGACCGAGTTCTCGATGGTGCGTTTCAAAGGCGATGCCGACCGGGCCACAAAGGTCTATGCCGATATGGAACCGCTCACCGCACGGGACATCGCAGACTGCATCCTCTTTTGCGTGACCCGCCCTGCTCATGTCAACATTGCGGACATGCTCGTGCTGCCAAGTGACCAAGGTGCAAGCACGATGGTAAAAAGGGGGAAGTAGCAAATGGGGAATTACTTGAGTCAGACCATCCTCAGATGGTCAACGGTTTCACTTCCCTTCGAAGATGCTGACGTCCACGTCAACATAGTAAGGGAACTTCATCAGGTATTCCAGCGCTTCTTCGGCAGTTTTCCCTCCGAAAAGCACCTCATAGATGGTCTCGGTGAGTGGGGCACGGAAACCGAGGTGATTGGCCATGGCACGTGAGATCTTCACCGTGTTGATACCCTCTGCCACTTCTTCCATGGAATTGAGAATATCTTCCAATGATTCTCCTTTGGCAATGCGATAGCCCACACTGAAGTTGCGGCTGTTCGGACTTGAACAGGTGGCGATGAGGTCGCCCACACCGGCCAGGCCAAGGAAAGCCTGCAACCCGCCTCCCAAGTGTTTGCCCACATGGACCATCTCCACCAGACCTCTGCTAATGAGCAAGGCACGGGCATTCTCGCCCAGACCGAGGCCTTCGAGCGCACCTGCAGCAATGGCAATCACGTTCTTGAGCACACCAGCAATCTCAACCCCTGCCCTATCGTGGCTGCTGAACACTTGAAAATTGGGAGTGCGCAAAGTGCGCTGTCCAAGCCGTATGACCTCATCAAACTCACTGGCGATCACAGTGGCAGCGGGCTGTCCGGCAAGGATCTCTGAAGCGAGATTTGGGCCCGCAAGGCAGCCGACCCTACGGACGATGGTCTCTTGCAGCATCACCTCGGTCATAGTGTTCACCAACTTGGGGTTCAGCTTATAGTTGGCAGTGAGCTGCTCGCCACGTGGCAGTTGCACGTCCACTCCCTTGGTACCGTGAATGAGGATGTGCTCAGGCGTGAGGAAGGGTGCCAACTCTCGGATCTTCTCCCTGAAATTGGATGATGGAAGTATCGGATAGATGAGGCTGCATTCGTTGGCCACCTCCTCCAGGCTCATGGTGATGCGCATGTTGTCGTGCATCCTCCGACCACGGTTCATACGGTCTGCCATGACCGATTCATAGACCTCGGGCAGGCGTGTGTAGAGCAGCACCGGCTGATTCTCTGCCAACAGATTTGCAATGGCCGAACCGAAAGCCCCGGCCCCCACCACGCCCACGGTAGGCCGCTCAGAAGTGTTTGTGGAGGTCATATCCTACGGTTCTGTTGTGATAGAAATAGAGCAATTTGATGTCCTCGGTGAGGTAATCTCCCTCGGAGTTGCGTACAAGCGGCATCTTGGCGTGATACACACCAAGGTTCTCCATGCCCTTTTCAATGACCTCTTCCACTGTACCGCCCTTCAACCGTTTCTCCAATTTCAGCTGCTTGTTCTTACGCATGGCCCTGAGCACGGGCAGCAGGGACTCCACCGCCTGATAGACCTGCTCCTGCGGTATCACGAGATCCTCGGTCGGTAGTCGCATCAGCCCGAAGAGGTCCATCTTGCGGTATTTGCGTTGAATGATGTTGAAGGCCACGAACGCCAGAATGTGACTGCTCATGACCACCGCTTCTCTATGGTAAGCTTTCACAATGCGCTCGCCCAGCATCTTGGTATACTCACCATCGCGCTGAAGGTCGCGGCCTATCTCGCCATTTGAATAGAAATAACGGCTAATGTCCACCGTTCTGCCCTGCGGGTCAAGACTGTTGCCTTCCCGGTCCAGACGGTTACCAAAAAGGTCCATCGGACGGCCGAATCGCACCGCAATCTCTGAAGAGGCGTTGAAGAAGTTATAAATGAACTTGGCAATCTTCATGGTGGTGGAGAAATCATCATTCTCCACATAGTACTGCTCCTGTCCGCTCTGCTTCAAGTGCTGGTCAATGAGGCTCTGAGCCTCCAGCACGAAGTTGTAGTTGATGGTGACAGGCACCACGAAGATCTTCTTGGCCCGCGCACCATCTTCCAAGAAATTCATCCGCTGTGCCTCCATGGCCGTACTCAGAAGGCCAAGCTTCAGTTTCTTCTCCAACATGCCGCTTCTCGAACGGGTGCCGCCCGGAAAGAAAAGCCCGTTGCACTCCCTGCGCAACGAAAGTGTGCTATAGGCCTTGAGTGTTTCCAGATAGAGCAGGTTCTTTTTCCTACGGTCCACCTTGTAGGCTCCCAGCCGACTCATGAACCACGCCATGATCTTGATACCGAAAAGGTTCAGCCCGGCACCATATAGAAACGGTGGCAGACCGATGCTCTGAATGGCCCAACCTATGAGCATGGAGTCGAGATTGCTGAAATGAGTGGGCACCATCACCACCGTACCTTTCCGCGCCAGCTCGCGGATGTGATCTATCTGTCCTACAAGATGGATCTTATCGTGAAGGTTGCTCCTCATCTTCCAGAAGCGGGCAATGCCCTTGCCTTGCGATGCGTTGAGAAGTCTTGCGAACAGCGTGGTGGTGAAACCCTTGGCAAACTGATAGGCGCCTGGGTCGAACACGCCTGCGATC
>JAIPBJ010000146.1 GCA_021739625.1 Flavobacteriales bacterium
GACGAACTGAACCGAAATAGTACAAAGCGATGAGGATATTGACGAAAAAGGAGGCTGAGAAGCTGAAAACGATGCGAAGTGGCAAACGATCGCGTGTAAGGGCTGAGATTGAGGGGATGCAGGTTGGCCAGGTGATGCTTTTGGGAAAGGAGGAGTGGACACGGCCCACGCAGGGGCCGAACCATCTGGTGCGACAGATAGCGGCTGCGCTGAAACGGAAGTACACCTGTGAGCGGGTGATAGACGGGAGCGGATGGGTGATTGAGCGGTTGGAGTGAGGGGACGGGGGCCAACGCATCAAATCCAACCCCAAGGAGAGTATTTTGAAGTCTTCCTTCGGAAGAATTTGATTTTCAACACAAAGGCACACGAAGGGCTTTTTTGCTCCGCAAAGAGCTCGCTTCGCTTCGGTTCACAAAGGCACACGAAGAGTTTTCTTCGTGTGCCTTTGTGTCCTTTGTGGTTAAGAGCATTTGGCTGATAATCAATGTGTTTTCGTGGTTGGGAATTTTGATGCGTTGGCCCTGGATGGGGGACGAGAGGGATGGGGGTTGCGAATTACGAATCCCGAAGTTTCGGGATGAATATGCGAATGGGGACGGATGGGACAAGGGTTGCGAACCCGAAGGCTCATTGCGGAGCACTAATTACGAATCCCGAAGTTTCGGGACGAATATGCGAACGGGGGACAGTGATGAGTCTCAGTTGCGGACAAGGCGTTGTCTGAAAACCCCCTTGTCCGTGACGAAGGTGACCACGTATATTCCAGATGGCAGCAACGTGAGGTCTAACAGGTTATTGCTCTCATTTACGGGATATTCCTGCCCCTTCAAATCGTTCAACCGAACAACCTTTATCGGGTTGGAGTTGTCCAGTACCTGAATCTGTGTAACTGACGAAGTCGGATTGGGTGCCAGTCGGAACGGGAAGGAATCCGGTTCAAGCACGCTACCCGTTGTCCCGGCCACACCAAAGACGATGTTCCGAATCATCCATCCCGAAAGGCCATCATCAATGCTGTCACTCAGAAATCTGAACCGTATCAAGGGTGGGGAGTTGAAATCAGAACAAGGGTAAGCCTCTTCCTCCCACTTCACGGGCGGAGTATAGAACATGATGCCCGACCACTCCCAACCGGAACTCAGTCCGGTGAATGCGGGAATTGTATCCCGTATGGTGGAAATCTGAAATTCGCCAGGATCCCAATATGTTGGATTGGGAACACCGGCATAATTGTGATAAATGACCTCCAGACCATTGTCTATCCAATCCGATGTACCGAAGGTTGACCATGTGGCTCCACTGTCGCAGGAGAATTGAAGGAAACCACCGTCTTTGAGCGAATCGGTCTCAAAGCGATGTTCAAAAAGGATGAAACCACTGTACCAGTACCATCCATAAGGATGCAGTTCTGGTCGCAAGGAGAAAGAGCAGTCCAGATTCACGGCATAGGGTTGGATAGTGTCTGTTGCTATCCCAAGAAACGGGGAAACGCTGTCAAACACAGCTTTGTGGCTATGCCCCAACTGCCAAAGGGAACATCCATCGGCCGTATCCACTTGGATGGTGTCCGGCCACCAAGCACTGAGGTCGATCGTATCCACATTTGCGGTCTCAAAACATAGCCATCGGAATGTTTCTGGGAGCTCGCTGCAGGGAATCATTGTTTGGCCCCTGACCGTCAGTGACGGGAGCACAAACATCCCCATTAGGACTATCAGACGATTCATCGTGGAAGTTCGGTCAATTCATCAACAATGACCAAAAGTAGCGGTAAATGCCTCGTTGACACTCACCGTGCCTTCACCAGCCTCCTCACCGCCACTCCGCTCTGGCCTGAGAGGCGCAACAGGTAGAATCCATCAGGCTGTTCGCTGAGGTCGATGGTAAGGGCATCGTCACTATTGGGCTGCGGCTGCGCGAGGCGGGCTTCGTGGAGGGATTCATCCATGACCACTCAGACCGTCTGCCTGCCTCGCACCGCGCCAATGCCGTGGCCTACAACACGGCCAACCTGTGCTTTCACCGCACGGAGTACCGTCAGGCGCTGGCACAGCTGCGACACGTGGATCTGGACGATGTGTTCTACCGTCTCGATGCGCGTGCCATCCTGCTCAAGACCTATTTTGAGATGGGCGACCACGATGCGCTTTTCTACCACGCATCGGCCTTCCGCACCTTCTTGGCACGAAATCGCACCATTTCGGACCGTCAGCGCAAGGTGTATCAGAATCTGGTACGGTTCACGCTTTCATTGGCGCGCTGCGGCACGGAGCGGCATCGTATCCGCACCCTGCAGCAGCGTGTGGAGGCCACACCCAACGTGGCGGACCTGGCATGGTTGGAAGGGAGGATAGAGGAGATGCTTACTTGATCCGGAGGGCATCCGCTAAAGGGCGGGCAGGTGGACGAAGAATGTGGTTCCCGCGTCCGGCCCGGTCTCGAACCGGATGCTCCCGTCAGCACTTTCGACCATGCGTCTGCACAGGGCCAGGCCAAGCCCCATGCCACCGCCCTTGGTGGTGAAGTTGGGGACGAAGACCTTTTCGCGGAGTTCTTCCGGGATGCCTGTGCCGTTGTCATGCACTGTGGCCATCCAATGGCCGTCATTGTGGGCAAGTGCGAGGGTGATGCGCCCTTGCCTGTCCTCGGGAATGGCCTGAAGTGCATTGCGCACCAGGTTGTTGAAAACGCGCAACATCTGTTCGCGGTCGGCACGGACGGTGCAGGGGCCGTTGGCAGGAAGGTCTGTAAGGATCTCCGCGCCCTGTCCCCGGTTCAGTTCGGCAACGTTGAGGAGCAGTTCGCGGAGGTCGAAATCCTCCATCACCGAGTGGGGCATCTGCGCGAAACTGGAGAACTCAGAGGCGATGTGGCTCAATGTGTCTATCTGCTCTATGAGGGTGCGGCCCATGCGTTCGATGCGTTCACCGAGGTCGGGCGCGCCATCGCGGTAGCTGCGTTCCAACATCTGAATGCCCAGTTTCATGGGCGTGAGCGGGTTCTTGATCTCGTGCGCCACCTGTTTGGCCATTTCGCGCCAGGCACTCTCGCGCTCGGAACGCGCCAGCCGCTCTGCGCTGCGCACCAGTTCTTCCAATGTGCGGTTGTATTCCTGCACCAGTTCTCCGATCTCGTCACGGCTGTCCCAACGGATGGCGCGGTTGCCGCCCTCCAGCCTCAGGTCGCGCAGGCTCTGACGGATGATGCGCAACGGCTCTGTGATGCGGTTGCTGATGAACAGGGCCACCATCACGCCCAGCAGGATGAGGAAGACATAGATGTCGATGAGCGGGGCCAGCAGCGAGAGGATCTCCTGCTGCAGCCCGTACTGCCGTCCGAAATAGGGAATGCTCAGGAACGCGATGATATCGCCCTTGGTGTTGCGGAAGGGCAGATAGGCCGTCTGATACTCCAACCTGCCGATGCGCTCTGTGCGGATAAGCGAGGAATGATGCCCGAACCGCATGGCGGTGTAGGCCGCAGGATCCATCATCTGTGCCATGAAACCCTCTTTGAACACCCGCGGGCGCGATGACGACAGCAACCGGCCGTCCAATCCGTAGAGATTGATGTCTGCGAAGAATATCTGCGAAAGACCTGACAGGACAGGCGCCAGCATCTGCCGGTCGGCCAGCTCAAGCCGGGTCCTTTCGCCCAACCGCTGTTCAAGTTCCACCTGCACCGACAGTGATTTCTCGGTGATCAGCGACCGATTGCGTCCGTCATGGCTGTTGACGACATAATAGACCGTGAGCAGTCCTATGATGAGCAGCGAGGTGGTCATCATGCCGGCCATGGCCAGATTGATGCGCTGTCTGAAACTTCTGACCTTCAACATCGGGCGCAGAAGCCCGGCCTCGGAAGCAGCCAGAATGACAGCACACCCGAAATAGAACAGGAAGAGATAGGAGAATATGGTGAGATGGCCGAGAATGCCCTGCACCGGGCGGCTCACGACCACCATGGTGTCCGCGTCAGGCCGATGGACCAGATGGTCGGCCCCGTCCAGTGCCATCCGCTCGAGATCTCCCTTGGCATGGTCAAAGGCATCGGCCCGCAGTCCATAGCGGAAATCCCCGCTCTGGTAATTCAGATCCCCGTTGCGGTACCGTGCAAAGGAGTATCCTTCCAGGGCGCGGGTCAACGACACGCCTTCATCAATGAACAGGTCGGTGAAACCGGGAATCTCTTCAATTCCGGCAGACCGGAGCTCCAGGAACAGGATCATATTGGGACGTTCGCGTTTTCCCTCAAAGACGATCCTTGCCAAATAGCCTCTGTGCCCACTGCCGTTCGCCATGAAACGCAGATGTGCTGCAAGCGTGGGCCGTGCATCGCCATACTGCGCCTCCATGTCGCGAAGCGCAACCGTGTCCAAAGACATATCGGGCCCGAACAGGCGTTGCCCATCTTCGAGGTACATCCGGAAAGTGGTGCGATAGCGGTTCCAATGTTCATACTGCAGTCTCCTCTGCAGTCGCACGGCTGCGGGATCCGTGCTGCCGGGGAGCAGTGCGAGCGCATTGCGCAGTTCACGGTCGTTGAGCAGTGTCTCCTCCAGTTCAGCGAACAGATATTCGCTGATGGGATCCTGCTGCATGTCAAGTTTCCGGGCCAGTTTCTCCCTGTCCTCAAGCTCGTGGTTGTGAAGTTCGGTGTGCAGTACAACAGTGCCGAACAGACTGAATATGGCCACCAGAGGTGTGAACATCGTGGTGATGGTCATCTTGGGGCGGAGCATGGTCTGAATGGCCATTGCCGAGACCAATGCACCGCCCACCACTGCCACCGGGAGCAGTTCTGGATCGTGCAGGCCCGCAAGCACGGTCAGACCGTAGGTGACGGCCACTGCGGTGAGCCTTGTGCCCCAAGGTGCGGAATGCCCGCCCAAAGGTTGGATCAGCCAACGCAGCACGAGGAACCAGATGCTGAGAATGAGGAATGATATGCCCAGCCCGATGATGCTGTACCACGTGAGCGCAAATGGCATGTTGAGGTCGAGGGGGAATGCCGAATCATTGACCAGTGAATGCAGGAGCCAATGCACAGGATGCACAGTGAGCTGCGCAATGAGCAGCATGACCCAAACTGTCCATGGCCGGCCGACATGGATCTGCACGGGCCGGAGCCGTAGGGCCACCATCAGCAGACAGAACACGTTGAGCAGCAGGTCTCCCAGTGAAGGGTGCAGCCATGAGGCCGCATACTGTCCGGGGCCGAACAGCTCAGAACCATAAAGGTCAGCAGGGGCCTTCAGGGCCAGCATCAGCCCGCGCAGCCCGACCAGAGCGCCAATGGTCAGCGCCAATGCCTGTGTCCTGCCCTTGCGTTCGGCAACAAGGTCGGCCAAGCGACCGATGGCGAAGAGCAACAGCAGCAGCGCGAGCCACCAGAGCGCGATCGTCAATGGTTCGGCCGGGTCCGTGGCATTCGATAGGCGCACATGCACCACCACCTCACCGGATATGGAATGAAGCGGATATGTGTCCGTCTCTGAAAGCGTGAGCCTATGGCGGGCATCGAGTCCGAGCGTTGGATTCCACCCGTTGCGCACATGGCGGTTCTCGAAGCCATAGTCTGTGCGCAGCAGTCCATACGCCACCAGCATCTGGCCGTTGTGTTCGGCCGTGCGGCACACATAGTGACCGTTGCGCAGCCGCACCACCCCGTTCTCCGGTCGGTCGCGTGGGCCGAACGATGCGGGGAATGGCAGCATGCGTGTGCTCCAGGCCGTGGCCTTTCCCGCATCATAGATGATCAGGCCGATGCCTTCCCTGTCCCATTGTTCAGCCAGCCCCGCGAGTCCGATGCTGTCCTTCTCCACCTGTCTCAGCACCAGTTCTGTGCGGTGCTCCAATCCTTGGAGTGCGTGCTCAATCCGGGCCACCGTTTCTGATGTGGAAGGCCCCGTACCGTTAGACCACAGCGCCAGCATGGCAACGGCAATGGCAGCAACGGATGGCAGGATGGTCTTTCGCACGGCAGCGTAGGGAGTGGCCATCAAAGATAGGGCAGTGGAATTGGCGGACCGGCCCCCTTGCACGATGGTCACAGGGCCAACGCATCAAAATTCACAACCACGAAAACACATTGATTATCAACCAAATGCTCTTAACCACAAAGGACACAAAGGCACACGAAGAATTTTCTTCGTGTGCCTTTGTGAACCGAAGCGAAGCGAGCTCTTTGCGGAGCAAAAAAGCCCTTCGTGTGCCTTTGTGTTGAAAATCAAAGTCTTCCGAAGGAAGACTTCAAAATACTCTCCTTGGGGTTGGATTTGATGCGTTGGCCCTGACCCTGGTCACTTCTCGCCCCAGTCCAGCACCTCGCCTTGCTGTCGGGCAAGAAAATTCAGCTTTGCCACCGATCCTCCTTCAAAGAAGACCTGAAAGTCTGACAGCTTCGGGTCGGGACGGTAATAGTCGGTGCTCAGTATCTGTGCCCCGCTGGCAAAGGCGGCCTCACGCATGGAGGTGTCATTCCTGCGGGCCTCATGGCCCGGTGTGTCGGTGCGGGTGCGCACCATGAAGCCCTGCTGAACGTGCTGCGCCACATCATCCGGAAAAGGATCATCGAGTTTGATGAAGGCCGCATGTTCGCGGTCTGCCTGCGACTGCGCGAACATGGGCCGGCCTCGGAAGGACGGGCGGTGCTCGGCATACTTGTCGGCATGGCGCACGTTGCTGTGGATGATGAACACGATGCGGCCGCGCATGGCGCCCAGCAGCGGCCAGCCGCGCTCCATGATGGCCTCGCGCAGCGACCCATATTCGCCCCGTAGCTCATCGGGGGTGAAGACCTGCTCGGGGCGCTCACCGAAAACGGCCCAGATGTCCTCATCGGCCATGGCCCAGGCCAGCGAGTCGAATTTCAATGTGGGCACGAGTCCGAAGGCTTTCACGTGGTCGCCCGGGCTGTCCTCCTTCGGTTCAACAAGGATGTATATGGGCAGATGGCGGGGATGGCGGTCGCTCCATTTCTTCACTTCCATCAGCACATCGCGGAATGTGTAGTGATGCGTGTTGTAGTCCACATCGGCAATGTGCATCACCTTGTGGCCCGGTCGTTTCAATTCCTCCACTCCCGAATCCGCCCGCTTCGAGGCCAGAAAATTGCCCTTCCGATAGTAATAGCGCCCGCCTTCCGGGTCGTGGTGGATGTCGATCTCCAAGCTGCGAATGCCATAGACTCCCAACTGTTCGGCAATGGGAAGATGGCTGTATTGCAGCTGCTTTGCCGGACTGGGGCTGCACCAATAGAACGGGTCGAGCAGTCGCATGGTGTGCATGATGCCCCAGTCCATCGCCTTGCGATAGCTATTGTGCGTGCCGATGATCTGAATGTGGTTGATGGGCACAGAATCCACGTTGATGACAGGCTGCGCCAGACCGGCAGACACGGACAATAACAGGAAGGCGATAGGAAGAAGGACGGTGTTCATGTCATTCAAAAAAAAGTGGC
>JAIPBJ010000147.1 GCA_021739625.1 Flavobacteriales bacterium
CATATATGGGCCATTTTCAGCCTCTGTCCGACACCCATTCTCTGAGGAACTGAAAACGTGGCGCCAATAAAAAAGCCCCTCAGCGGGGCTTATTTGCAATCGTGTTCTGGCAGAAACAGGGGTTGTGCATCAGTTACAGATGTTGTGGTTAGTTGTTTTGTTTTTTTCTTCTGAGTTTCAATCCGATAATAAGTCCGAATGCTAAAAGAATGAATGGCCAAATGTTGGTCAAGAAAACGAAGAACCAAATCAGATTGTCCCAACCGTTGCTAAAACCGTTTCTGAACTTCTGTCCGAATTGAACTGTTGTTGGAACAGTCTCATAAAACGTCATTGTCAGAGTGGAAAGTGAAACTCTACTTTCCAAATATTTCAATCTTCCTTCAACCGATTCGATGTCTGAGCGTAATTGTCCAAGCTGAGTTTCAATTTCAAGTACGTCAGGAACTTTCTTTGCTTCTTTCAACAACTCTAAAAACCTTGCTTCGAGTTCCTTTTTTGTCTTGAGCCGAGCTTGAACATCCAAAAACTCTTCTGTTACGTCTTTTACCGTGATTTCTTTGCGTTCGAACTTGTCAACACCTGAGGTTGCTTCGTTCAACAATTGGTCAAAGCTTTCAGCTGGCACTCTGATTGTCAAAGTGCTGCTTTCGCGTCCAGATGAATTGAATTCTTCGTCAGCCGAAACATAAGCTTTGTGCTTCTTTACCACTTCCAAAACGTTCGTCCGTGTCGAACGAATGTCTTCCGTTTCAAATACGACATCGCCTTCCTTGATTAGCTTTCTTTCAAGTTGAGCTAATATTTCCGTGTCGCCATAATTAACAACTATTCCTTCTTCTGGTCTTGGAGCTTCCATTTTACTGTCCGAGTGACAACCAACAGTGATTAGAACGGGGAGGAATATTAAAAGAATTAGGTGATTTCGCATGGAGTCATTATACGTTATAGAAACTACTTTTCTTTCAATTTAGTGCCACGATTTCAGACGGGCTAACAATTAACCACAACGATTGGCTAACGATACTATTATCCTTAGCCCCCTTTGCGGAAGAGGGTGCCAATGTATTGTTTTTTAGTGGTCTGTCATCGAAAATCCGGTCTAATGGGCCGGTTGTCTTTTGCAGATCCTTGTGCTTAGATGGGCGTAGATGACTGTGGTTTTCCAAAGCGTCCCGTCACCTTCTTTCCCCGCGCCACCACAAAAGTCCCCTGTCCTTGCCAAACCACAGCTCTGGTTTCCACAGATTCGTGAAATCGTTTCTGTAAAGCCCTCCGCAATTGTTCCCGCGCAGTCTGTAGCTCCTCAAAGCCTACGCACCCTTTAACCCTCAGGCCGAATCCTTGTGGAATTCCGCGCTCTGGCCGCGCGGAGAAGGTTTTCCCCCGTGGGGCGGAGCATTTCCACCCCACGGAGAACATCCTCAGCCGTACGGAGAAGACTTCCCGCCCTGCGGTGGAGAGTTCTGACCGCGAGGTGGAAAGTTTCCTCCGCGCGGAGGAACTTTTCCTCCCCGGGGAGGAAACATATAGCCGTTCGGCTTAGAATGCGCTCCGCGCGGCTGAAATAAAAGATTGTGGATCGCGTTATCGTCCTGCAACCGTGATTGCGGAGCATTGTCCGAAGGCGCGGCCCAAAGCAGGAAACCAATTGCGGAAATCATGCCCAGACGCATTCCACAGGCATTGGCCGAGTTTGAAACTTACCTTAACAACACGGTGAAGTGGCTTTTTGAAGGCACCCCGCCCAATGGCGAGCGGTTGGGCCTGAGCGAAGAGCAGATGATGCATTGGCGCAGCTACGCCCAGCACTGGAAGATGCTGTATCATCAGAGCGTTGACGATAGCAAGAGCACTCCGGTGATCCGCAAAGACCGCGACATCGCTTGGAAGAAGTTCGTGAAGTTCGCGCAGCCCGTGGTCAACCTCATAGCGGCAAGCCCAGCGCTGACAGTGAGAGACCGCAGCACTTTCCACATAGACCCACCGCCCAAACGAGGCAGACGCAGGGGGCGCATGAGAGACGTGCCGATGGTGGGCATGCGCAATGGCGATGGGGCCTCGCTCCGCATCGTGTGCAAGTTGATGGATGGGGGACGACCAAGGATGCACCCGCTGGCCGACCTCATTGAGATGCGCTACGTATTGCAAACGCCTACGGGCATCAAGGACGGGGCGCTGCAATGGCCCGCCCTGCCAAAGTCTCCGAACGAATGCCCGCTGGTGGTGTTGAGCTCGCATGCCAAATTCTTGGTGGAGGTGGGCATGAAGAATTCGGGCAAGCTGCTCTGCGCCTATTTCCGCTACATCAATGCCTCCGATCGGGATAAGAATGGCCCGTGGTCGACCCTTCAGGTGATTGTGGTCTCTTGAGGGCGAATGGGGCCGGAGGAATGAAAAATGGGCCGCCCCGTTGCGAGACAGGTCACACGACCGAGAGGCGCGCTGCCCGGCCATTTCCCAATTTCCCTTTCCTGCGGTCGGTTCCATTCCCTCATCCGTAATTTCATGCCCCGATAAAGCATCCTTTCGCCAATGACCTACACCTACTACCGCGATACGCTCAAAGGCCGTCAGTTCCCACTGGCATACGTGGACCTCGACCTTTTCGATGCCAACGTGCAGAAGCTGGCGGGCATGGCGCAGGGCAAGCGCATCCGCATCGCATCGAAGAGTGTGCGGGTGCCAGCGCTGTTGGAGCGCATCCTCAAACTCTCGGATGTTTTCCAAGGGTTGATGTGCTATTCGCCACGCGAGGCAGTGTTCCTCTCCCAACAAGGATTTGACGACCTGCTGATGGGCTATCCCTGCTGGAACGGGCAGGACATCCTCCCCATCGTCCAAGAACTGAAGAAGGGCAAGTCCATCATTTTCATGGTGGACAGGCCCGAACACATCGCGCATCTCGACCGAATAGGGAAGGATCAGGGCAGCCGCATCCCCGTCTGCATGGACCTCGACATGAGCAGCGACCTGCCGGGGCTGCACTTCGGAGTGTGGCGGTCGTCCGTTTTCGGAGAGAAAGAGGCCGTGGCGCTTGGCAAGGTCGTCCAGCAACACCCCAATGTGGAGCTTATGGCCGTTATGGGCTACGAGGCGCAGATCGCGGGTCTGGGAGACAACGTGCCCGGACAGGCGGCCATGAATTTCATTGTGAAACTGCTAAAGAATCGTTCGGTGAAGGAGATCGCCAAGCGCAGAAAAGCGGTGGTGGATGCACTCACGAAGATGGGCTTCAAACTCCGCATCGTGAACGGGGGAGGCACAGGAAGCATGGACACCACCTGTGCAGAGGAGGCGGTCACCGAGGTCACCGTGGGATCGGGGTTCTTCAGTCCGGGCCTGTTCGACAATTACAGCCACCTCAAACTGATGCCCGCAGCGGGCTATGCCATCGAGGTGGTGCGCCAGCCCAAGCCTGATATCTACACCTGCCTCGGTGGTGGTTATGTGGCCTCGGGCGAGATAGGAAAGCTCAAACAGCCCAAGGTGTTCCTGCCCGAAGGCGCAGCACTCATCGCTCAGGAAGGCGTGGGCGAGGTGCAGACACCCATCAGGTATTCTGGCTCGGAACTCCAGCTCGGCAGTCCTGTCCTTTTGCGCCACAGCAAGGCAGGCGAACTCTGCGAGCACTTCAACACCGTGCTGCTCATTTCCAAAGGAAAGGTCGTGGACGAGGTGAGGACGAACAGGGGTTTCGGGGAGG
The DNA here is from genome assembly GCA_021739625.1 of Flavobacteriales bacterium. Classification (GTDB taxonomy): domain Bacteria; phylum Bacteroidota; class Bacteroidia; order UBA10329; family UBA10329; genus UBA10329. Next base: position 3,707 of record JAIPBJ010000147.1, read on the forward strand.
TTTTCCTCTGACCAAGTGGGTCAGTCCTCTATTACTATGTCTTTGACAAGTTGACGGATTTCCTTGTCGCTGATGGAGTCCCTTTCGCCTTTGCTGTAGATGGAGACGGGATATACCCTTTCGCCAGTCACATGAACGAAACTTATCACTCTTGCACCGCGCGATTTGCCTTTGCCCTGTGATGTGATACGAAGGCGAATCTTGTATACATCCTGTCCGAGGTGCGTGCCTTGGGTCGGATTTTTTGCCAGTTCAGAAAACAAATTGGCAAGGTCATCCTTCAGTGATGACCATTTCTTAGCGAGACGTTTTGCCTCTCTGTCAAAGTTGGGCGTAGTCCGTACCTCAAAGCTCATTGAGAAGTTCCGATGCAGGCCGCCCTTTGAGCTTGCCCTGCTTGATCTGGTTAACCTCTTGAAGTCCCGACCGGAGATTCTCAATCACGGACTCACGACTGTCCACGTCCGTTTCATTGACCTTCACGAAGTCAAGCGAACGGAGAAGTTCGAGCAAGAAACCGAATCGATTCTCTTCTACTTGAACTGTCAACTGTCTCATTGGGCAAGTTTGTAGGTGCTGGAACAAAGGTATGCCATCCAGTCAGATCCTGTGCATAAAGCTGCCCGTTGCACCCCCTATCTTTGCCCCATGCAGCTATTGAAAGATAAGGTCGCCCTTGTCACCGGGGGTTCACGGGGCATTGGGAAAGGCATCTGTCTCAAACTGGCGGAGCACGGTGCAACTGTGGTGTTCACTTATGTTTCGTCCGAGGAGGCCGCCAATGCTGTTTTACAAGAGCTTAAGGACCTTGGTGTGAGTGCAAGGGCCGTTCGGTCGGACGCTACCAAACTGAATGAGGCAGAGAAGCTTGTAGAAGATATTCTGGCCGAGTTCGGTGCGTTGCACATCGTGGTCAACAATGCGGGCATCACTCGCGACAACCTGCTGATGCGCATGCGCGAGGAGGACTGGGACGCGGTCATCGACACCAACCTCAAGTCCGTGTTCAACATCACCAAGGCTGTGCAGCGTACCATGTTGAAGCAGCGCGAGGGCAGCATCGTCAACATCAGCTCCGTGGTGGGTGTCGAGGGCAACGCGGGACAGGCCAATTATGCGGCCAGCAAGGCGGGCATCATCGGTTTCAGCAAGAGCATCGCCAAGGAACTGGGGTCGCGCAACATCCGGTGCAATGTGGTGGCCCCGGGCTTCATAGAGACCGAGATGACCGCAGCACTGGACCAAGCAGTGGTCGATGGATGGAAGGCCACCATTCCGCTCAAACGTGCGGGAACACCCGAGGACGTTGCGAACACCGTGCTGTTCCTCGCCAGCGACCTCTCAACTTATGTGACCGGCCAGGTGATTCCTGTCTGCGGTGGAATGCTGATCTGAGGTCACAGCAGGCTCACCCCTCCATAGACCACCAGATATCTCCCCAGTTTCCCAACGGTCATCCACAGGCAGGTGAGCCAAACATTCGCCCGGAAAAACCCCAAGGCCAGTGGGATGGCATCACCAATGAACGGCACAAAGCTCAGAATGGCGAAGAAACTGCCATAGCGTTCTATGCGCGGATGCCATTGTTCGACCTTCTCCTTGGGAACCCGCAGATAGCGTTCGATCCATTCCCATTTGCCCAAGTGACCGATCCAGAATGAGGACATGCCGCCCAGCGTGTTGCCGAGCGTGGCGATGGCGATGCTCAGCGCGGGGTCACCGCCTTTGATAAGGATGCCGGCCAGCACCGCCTCTGATGAGAACGGAAGCACCGTGGCCGAAAGGAAGCTTGCCAACAAGAGCCCCCAATACCCGAATTGAAGCCAGTCCATGGCGCAAGGTAGGCAGTTGTCATGCCCGAAAATGGCACTGCTGGAATGAAAGGGGACTTTCAGGTCAACCGGTCACACCGCGCTCACGCAACTGTGAACGCTCCTGGTCGGAAAGGCCAAGCTCCCGCAGCAGATGCGCATTGTCGGCCCCAAGCTGTGGAGCGGGCCACGAAGGGCTATTGCCCATTGGAGGTGGGAATGGTCCTTGCGCGAACAGCGGGTGCGCTGCCGCTTCGCGAAGTGTGAGCACGGGCGACAGACAGACCTCATCGTGCTCCATTGCTTCCGTCCAGTGTTGCATGGGATGGGACGCGAACAGCGCGGAGACCTCATTTTTCAAAGTTGTCTGGTCGGCATCGAGAATGCGGTTCTCCCAATCGGGCCTATTCGCCAATTGACAGAATTTCTTCCAGAATTTGGGCTCCAACGCCCCGAGGGCCACATGCCGCCCGTCTGCGCAGCGATAGATATTGTAAGAGGCCATTTTGCCCGAAAGATGTCCTTCGTAGTTGTTCGTTGCCGATCCTTCAGCCCATCGCAACGCATGGAAATGGGGCAAAGCTTTGGTCATGGCAACGTCCACATGCTGTCCCATGCCGGTCCGCTCGCGGTGCAGCAGGGCGGTGGTGATTGCGTTGAGTGCCATCATCGACCCACCTGCAACATCGGCCAGTTGCGCAGTGGGTATGACCGGATTCCCATCCGCATCGCGCAACCCGTCCAGCAGACCAGAGTAGCTCAGATAGTTGATGTCGTGCCCGGGAAGACCGGCCATCGGCCCTGTCCGGCCATAGCCCGTGATGGATGCCAGAATGATCCCTGGATTGGCCTTCCTCAAAGTCTCATAGCCTAACCCGAAGGCCTCCATCACACCCGGACGGAACTGTTCGATCACCACATCAGAATTCCCCACCAGTTTTAGAAGGAGTTCTCTGCCTTCGGACTTTCTATAGTCCAATGCGAGACTGCGTTTGCCAGCATTGAGTGCTTCGTGATAGACCGACAGCCCATTTTTGATAGGAGGGTAGTCGCGAATGGGGTCTGGCGATGAAGGGTCTTCCACTTTGAGAACCTCTGCACCTTGTTGGGCCAGCCAGAGTGTGGCAAGCGGGCCAGGAAGCAGCTTGGTCAGATCCAGTATCCGATATCCTGACAGTGGACCGATCGGGCCGGGTCTTTCTGCGGATTCCAGTAATTTCTCTGTTCCGAATTTGCGGAAGCATTTCGCGAAACGCATCATCTCAGAAAGGTCGCTCACCTTCACTTTGCCTGTCATCAGGGCCATCTGCGGATTCAGTTCGCCCAGTTCAAGGCTCAGATAGGTTTCGGCCTTGGCATGCACCACGCAGGTCGGTCTGTCCACAAGTCCATCCACAACAATGCATCGGCCATCAGCAATGGTCACGGTCTGCTGAATCTCGCCCAGATCGAAATGGAGAACGGCCCTATAGCCTTCGGCCTTTTCTTTTCTGAAACGGTCGGGAATGGAAGCGAACACCTGCCGGATGTTTGGTTGTGACATGCGGCAAAGAAAAGGATGAATGGAAAGGAGTCGGGCCAAAGGGCCGGACGAATCTATCTGTTCCTGTACAGCGTGATGGTTCCGCTGATCTTCTCCGGTTCGAAGGTGTTGAACTGCTTCACCACGAACTGATAGACAAAGAGTCCGGGGCGCACGGGTTCCAGACTTCCCTGATCGGTGCCATTCCATTGCTGACCCGGATTGTCGGTCTGCCATACCAGCTTGCCCCAACGGTCATAGACCTGCACGTTGTAGCTCTCATACTCATAGTTGGCGCCCGATGGGCCCCAAGTGTCGTTGGTGCCATCGCCATCGGGAGTGAAGGCATTGGGAATATAGAAGGTGTATAGCGGATCGACCTCCACATAGC
>JAIPBJ010000148.1 GCA_021739625.1 Flavobacteriales bacterium
TCCCATTGACATCAGAGACCATGACTTTTCCGGCCGCCTGATTTCCGTCCACCATGCGGATGCTACCCACTATATGTAGTTCATCCACAGGCAGTGATGTGCCGATGCCCACATTGCCATCAGAGTGGACACGCATCCGCTCCACACCGTTGGGTTCGAACAAAATGCCTGTTGCCTGTCCTGTCCTCAGACGCAGCTCGGCCGTTCCGGGATAGAAACCTACGTTGGCCGTGTTTGCCCCATTTTTTTGAAACATGATTCTCGCCTCATAGCTGCTTCCAGGCGATTCTACTTTGATGATGGCGTCTGAAGAGTTTCGCTGCACATGCAGAAGTTCGGTTGGATTTGAAGTGCCCACGCCAACGTTACCATTGTTGTTGATGGTCATTCGGTCACTTGCAGCAGCGTTCGTACTGGCTGTTCGGAAGCGGATCTCTGTCCCAGTTGCAGGGCCAGTGCCACTGCTTTCTGCGATGACATACATTTTGTCGGCAAAGCCATCGATGCGGAAATTCGGATTGTTGGTTCCCGTACCACTTGTATTGGTGAGATAGTAATCTCCTGTGACAACCACGTTGTTGCCAAAGGTTGCACCACCGCTACCGTTCAATGTGCCTACGATATCAAGTTTGGCCGCTGGTGTGGTGGTACCGATACCGATGTTAGTGCCATTGTCAAACACGATCCCGTCCACCAATGTGGTGCCGTTCCATTTTGGGATGAGGTTGGTGGTGGCAGACGAAACTTGCGGGTCGGTCTCGGTAATAGCCAACGAACTGGCGGCCGTCCACGTACCTGTTCCATTCACATCAGAAACGAGGACGCGGCCAGCGGCCTGGTTGCCATCGACCATTCGGATTTTTCCGGCAACATGCAGTTTTTCTGCCGGTGTTGCTCCAACACCAACATTGCCCAGATGATCAATGCGCATTGCCTCTGAGGGGACCATATCGCTGGTTGTGAAAAACCGAAGATCTCCATCATCGCTACCTGGGACGTTAAATGATGTCACAATAGCGCTAGTGTATTGTGTAGCAGCGTTGTTTCCATCAAAATTGTCGAACTTGATAAAGGCATGACCCTGTGTTGCCACGTTCCACGTTGTGTTGGTGGTTCCTTGTCTTGCTCCATAGATGGTCATGCCGCGGTCAACAATGTTTTGATTGCCACCAATGATGAAGTCTCCATTCCAAACGCTAAGTTTTTCTGTGGGTATAGTTATACCAATACCCACATTTCCTGTATTGTCAATAATCATGCGCTCAGAACCAAAGGTGTCAAAGCGTATTTTATCTTCATCTGCACTTTCTTCCACTTGCACTTTGGTGTCATTATCAGCATCATGTAGACCAGTAAGAGCCAATGAGTTGGGATTGGTCCATGTCATGGTGCCATTAGCATCCGAAACAGGAACATAGCCAGCTGTAGCGCCTGTCTGCATCTGAATTTTACCATTCACATCTAATTTTTGAGCAGGAGTGGTAGTGTTTATACCCACATTTCCTCCGGATCTTAGTATGGTAAGAGCAATACCACCTGTGGCATCATTGTTATGTGTGCTAATATTAAAGGTATTTGCAGGCCAATTTAATATCTCATTCCCTGTATTTCCTCCATTATACCCCATTGAAATTCCGAACAGTTCATTATTGTCTTCCCTGAAATACATTCTACCTCCTCCATTGCTGGTTGCATTTCTTGGGATTAATTCAATACCTGACGCAGTGCCAGATGCTCCGGTAAATAAGGCATCACCAGTATTAATATGTAGTTTTTGCAGGGGTGCGGAAGTTCCAATGCCGACATTACCGCTTACAGCAGAGTATTGATTTGTTCCGCTTATCATCCAGTCACCATCATCAGCTGTTGTAAGTGTTGCAGGGTTGGTCCATGTCATGGTCCCGTTTGCATCTGAAACAGGGACATAGCCAACAACTGCTCCTGTTTGCATTTGTATCTTTCCGTTCACATCTAATTTTTGTGCCGGATTGGTAGTGTTTATACCCACATTTCCTCCGGATCTCAGTATGGTAAGAGCAATACCGCCTGTGGCATCATTGCTGTGTGTACTAATATTAAAGGTATTTGCAGGCCAGTTTAATATCTCGTTTCCCGAATTGCCTCCGTTATATCCAATTGAGATGCCAAAAAGGTCATTATTGTCTTCCCTGAAATATATTCTGCCTCCTCCATTACTGCTTGCATTTCTTGGGACGATTTCAATACCTGACGCAGTGCCAGATGCTCCGGTAAATAAGGCATCACCAGTGTTAACATGTAGTTTTTGGAGAGGTGTTGTAGTTCCTATGCCAATATTGGTTCCGTCATCATAACCAACACCATCAACCAGTGCGGTTCCATTCCATTTCGGAATTCTATTTGTGGTAGATGAACTTACCTGTGGGTCTGTTTCGGTAATGGATAGTGAGGTTGCGGCTGTCCATGTGCCCGTGCCATTGGCATCTGAAACGAGGACGCGGCCCGCTGCCTGGTTGCCATCGACCATTCTGATTTTTCCGGCAACATGTAGTTTCTCAGCCGGAGTTGCTCCAATACCAACATTGCCCAGATGGTCGATACGCATTGCCTCTGAAGGAACCATATCGCTGGTTGTAAAAAATCGAAGGTCCCCGTCATCACTCCCCGGCACATTGGTGGATGTGATTACCGCACTCGTGTACTGGGTGGCCGAGTTGTTCCCATCATAGTTGTCGAACTTTATGAAGGCATGGCCTTGTTGGGTCAGATTCCAAGCCGTATTGGTGGTTCCTTGTCTTGCTCCGTAGATAGTCATGCCGCGGTCAACTATGTTTTGATTTCCGCCAATGATGAAGTCTCCATTCCAAACGCTGAGTTTTTCTGTGGGTGTAGTTGTTCCAATACCCAGGTTCCCTGCATTGGTAAACGAAAAGTAGTCGGTGGTATTCTGGCTGCGAAACCTGAGGGCATTATCACTTGTTATCTTCATGTCCCAGCGCTGTTGCGAACTGCCCGAGCCGTTTCCTCTGTCCATGGTAACCCCAATATCATTGGCAGGGCTGCTTAGCTTAATAGAAGATCCATTGGGGGAGGTGCCAGGGTTAGTGGCTTTTATGGTTCCGAAAACATCCAGTTTATCTGCCGGAGTGGTTGTTCCGATTCCCACGTTGCCAGCAACACCAGAATACTGATTGATGCCCGAAATGATCCAATCGGTGTCGGTGGCACTGCCCAACGGAATCCACGTGGTGCCGTCATGCCCCTCGAACTGCGTGCCCGTCCAGCGGATGGAACCCGCAAGTCCATTGGTAGTGTTGCCTATGCGAAGACCGCCCGCCACATCGAGTTTTTGCAGAGGCGAGGCGATATCCACGCCCACATTCTGCGCCAGGGCAGCTGTGCCAACAAGCATCATTGCTACTGACAGCAACAAAAGGCCGGGTGATTTCATGAACGTTTTCATCGGGGGTGGTTCTTTGAGTTGGACAACTGCGTAATTCTCTACAATGGAGCGAGGCAAATGTCCGTTACTGACAACCTAAATCAATCTGCGCTTGGGGCTACAAAAGGGCTACATGACCTGCTATTATTGATGCACGGGCAATGACCCCTTTCGGAATCCGTGCGGTCTTTCGCTGCATGGCTTAGAATAAAAGGTCCAGCGATGCGACAATATTGAAGGTCAGATCTGGTTGATGAACCTGTGGATGTCGTCCTCCGGATTCAGTCCCAGTTTCTTGCGCAGCCTATAGCGCGCCATCTTCACGGTCTCGGCCGAACTGTTCTTCAACACCGCGATCTCCTTGTTCGAGAGATTGAGGCGGAGCAGTCCACACAGTTCTATCTCCGTGCGAGTAAGTTCGGGAAAACGTTCGTTCAGATCGGATTGGAACTCCTTGTTTATCTGGTCCACGTTCTCTTGGATCAGACTGTTCTTCTTCTCTGATGAAAGCTGCGCAGTGAGGTCGTTGTAGAACTGTTTGATGAGTGCCTTCTGCTCCTCTGGCCTCTTGCCCTTGGCATCGTTGAGCCGCTCCAACATCTGCCTGGTGATGTCTTTGAGGTTGGACAGGTAGAGGGCCAGACCGCTGAGGTCGCCTTTCTTGTGTTCCAGTTGCCGGGCGAGGTTCTCCTTCTCCAGTTCGCGGTTGCGCAGTGCGGTCTCTGTCAGTTCAAGCCTATACCGGTTCAACTGCAGTTGGGCCTCGTTGGTCTTTATCCTGTTCCTATAAAAGAGGTAGAGCAAGGTGACGATGATGATGACCAGCAGCGCGAATGCTATCGCAATGAGACTGTTGCGCTGGGCCTGCCAGCGTGCCGAGGCAAGGGCTGCCCTGTTGCGTTCCAACTGTAATTTGTGCAGCTCCAATACCTTGGTGAACCGGGTGACTTCGCTGGTGGCAAGGGTCTGCGCCACATTGTTCAGGAAATGCGCGCGCTCCATGGCAATGCTGTCGTTGAGGTGATTGAGCCTTTCGAGTTGGAAGGCCACCGCCTGCCAATTGCCAGTGTTCTCATGATACTGTCGCCAAAGCCCGAGCATGGCCACAGTGGGGCCGTTGCGCTGGTTTTTCAGATTTCGCCTGTATGCCTCACACCATTGCAATGCTTCATAAGCCCGTCTGTTCTCCTTCATATAGAGATGGCATCGCGCCTTGCCCATTTCGGCCTGAAGGCGTTTGTCAGAGATCTGGAGGGCGGTATATAGCTCGGCATTGTCTGCGAACATCTTCAAGGCATCGGCATAGTGTGCCTTCGAAATGGCCAGTTCGGCCCTGTTGTCCCTTATGCTGCCCAGCAGTGACGAGTCTTTCGCTGTGCGCAAGGGCAGGGCCTGCCGTGCCCTCGAGAAATACACTTGGGCCGAATCCTGTTGCTGCATCCCGCTGTGCAACATGCCCATGTTGTTGAATGCTGCGGCCAGCCAGATCGGTTCGCCAATGGTGCGCGCCTTGCCGATGGCCATGCGACAATAGACCAGTGCGCTGTCCAATTGGCCTGCCTGCATGTGATGCGAGGCCACCTTGCCTATCACATTATAGACGTCCTGTTCAGGGAATTCCTCCAAGGCCATCATCTGGGCAAGCGCCATCTTCGAATGCTTCACCCCGAGGTCGATGGCCCCGGCCACATGCAGATAGTCCCCGAAGCGGATGTGCAATTGGACAAGCGCCCTGTGCGGGGCCTTCACCTGACTTTCGAGCATCAGTGCCATCAGCACCTTGCGCATGGCATCCGGACGCTGGCCGGCCCTGTCCAGCGCCTTCGCCTCTTCCATCAACTGGACGATCTTCTCTTCGGCCGATGGCAGTTCTTCGGAAAGGAACAGCAACTCAGCAGCATCTGGTTCGAGCACCGAGGGCGTGTAGGGCCTTTTCTGCTGCGGCTGCGCGATGCCGTTTGCCGCAATCAGCAGGAGAAGAATGGCAAGTGTCCGCATCATGCCTGTCTGTGTATGCGTGTTCGCTCAATGGGGCCATGGCATGAGGTTGCCAGCCGATGGCAACTACGTCTTCTGCTTTTTCTTCTTGGCAGCGGGGAAGAGGATATTGTTCAGAATGAGGCGGTAGCCGGGTGAGCCGGGGTGCAGGTTGAGGTCGGTGGGCGGGTCATAGACATAGTGCTGATAGTCCTCCGGGTCGTGGCCGCCATACCAGCTCCACTGGCCTTTGCCCAGGGTGCCGTTGATGTAGCGCGCCTCGTTCAGCGCCTTGTTCTCGCCCATGATGAGCACTTCGGGTTTTATATACTCCTTGCCGAAGGCCGTGGTCTGCCCCATGAATCCTTTGATGATGCTTTCGTGGTTCTGGCAGAGCATGGTGGGCACAGGGTCCCATTTGGCAGAGAACTCGAAGAGGGTGAACAGGTCGTTGTTCTCGGCCACCTTGCCCAGCCTGCGCCCGGTGGCATCGATGTTCGAGAACTCATATTCGGCAGGGTTGGTGCTCAGCTTGAAATCGTGGAATGCGAGGCAGTTGCCGTAGTCCAGCTGGCCGTTGTAGGCGGGCGTGGTGCCATCGCCATCGAACATCGGCTCGCAGATGTCGAGCTCGTGGGCCGCAAGGGCTATGTCATAGCTGTCGGTGGCCGAGCACATGGCGAACATGAACCCTCCGCCCACCACGAATTCCTTGATCCTGTTGCTCACAGCGAGTTTCAGCGCAGCGACCTTGTTGAACCCGTTCCTCCGCGCTATCTCTTCCAGATACTTCTCCTGTTCCCGGTACCATGGCGCGTTCTTGTAGGCGTGCCAGAACTTGCCATACTGCCCTGTGAAATCCTCGTGGTGCAGGTGCAGCCAGTCGTAGAGCAGCAGTTTGCCGTTGAGCACATCATCGTCATAGATCACATCGTAGGGCACTTCCGCGTAGGTGAGCACCAGGGTCACCGCATCGTCCCACGGCTGCTTGCCCTCGGGGCTATAGACCGCCACGCGGGGCACCTTTTCGAGCCGCGCCACGTCCATGTTCACCTCAGGGTCGGCAATCTGGGTGAGGATGGCCGTGGCCTGCACATCGGCAATGATCTCATAGCTCACCCCGCGTATCACGCACTCGTTCTCGATCTCCTTAGCGTGCTTGCACATGAAACTGCCGCCCCGGTAGTTGAGCAGCCAGTCCACCTCCACATTGCGCTGCAGTGTCCAATAGGCGATGCCGTAGGCCTTCAGGTGGTTCTTCTGTCCGTTGTCCATCGGAATGAGGATGTAGGCGGCCTGCGCACCGATGCTCAGCAGCAGGAGAAAGAGGAGGGGGAGAATGGAATATCGGGCCATGGGGCGCAAAGATACCACGGCAGGGGCCGATGGGAGGGGAGGACGTTGGAAGTCATAAGGCATAAGGGGGAAGGCATAAGGGGGAAGGCGTGAGCGGACGAATGGCTTCCCGGAAAGATTCAAGGATGCGCATTATTCATACGGATCTTTTATTTTTACATGTCTTTTTCAACATCATTCACCCAAAAACACCGTCCCATGGCACGCATCATCTATCCCGAAGATTTTCTGAACCAGGACCGCCTTCTCAAGAATGTGGTCGAGAAGAACGACAGCTTCGCCCCTGCCGAGAACCCGCTGACCGCGTTCCTTGCCCAGCACTCCATTGTGCTGGCCGATGACGCGACCGCTGCCGACACGGCCTCGGCATTTGAGAAACAGCGCAGGGCGAAGGCCGGGGAGGCCGAGGACATGACCCAGAAGCGCGACCTCGCCTTCGATCCGGTGTTCGGCAACATGCGCAGCTACTATCAGTTCCTCAAGAAGTTCTACAGCCCCAACTTCATGGAGCTGAACCTTTGGGGCGCGCCCATCACGGTGACGGGCCGCATCGCCTACCCCAACGAATTTGCGGAGCGCATCGCCATGTTTCACGTGCTGAGGGAGAAGTATGA
>JAIPBJ010000013.1 GCA_021739625.1 Flavobacteriales bacterium
ATCTTTCAGACTGAAGGAGGCCACATCCCAGAGGCACACGGCCAAGAAGGTGCTGAAAGCAAGCACCTCCGGCAACAGGATCGCAGCAGCCACATAACCTGTCAGCGACCAATGCATCAACTGGCTCACAGCGATCATGGTCAATGCCACGGCTCCCTTGAAAGCGAACAGTGCTCCAAGCGCCCCGAAGCGCTGCTTGGCGTTCAACTGGGCCATGAACACCTTGTTGGATGCCGCCAACATCGCGTAGATGCTGAGATGCAGCGTATAGCCCGTCACATCTTGAGGGTAGATGGCACCTGCCGCTATAGGAAAAAGCACGTAGAACAGGATGCTCACACCGCCTGAACACACCAGTACGTTCAACAGCCCATGCAACGGTGCCGCAGGGGCCAGAGTGGTGTTCGAATCATGATAAAGGGATGAGAAATGGATGCCGATACCCGCAGATTGGGACAGCAGGAACTGAACAGCAATGACAATCGCGAGAATGCCCACCTCATGGGGCGAGTAGATAAAAGCTGCGCCCGAAATGAGTACGATGGACGCCAACGCGAACAGGCCATAGCCCGATAGATAGATAGCCGTCTGTCTCAACTTGATGGCTTAGTTTCGATAACGCAGTATCCTTGCTGGATTGCCGGCTACAATCGCATAATCAGGTACGTCCTTGGTCACCACTGCTGCTGCACCGATCACCGCACCCTTTCCTATCCGGCTCACTTGCGGTAAAATGACACTGTTCGCACCTATCCAAGCATCATCACCTATTTCCAGACTGCTGAATGTGATGGGCTGCGATTTCTTCAGTGCGCTGCTATCTATAGCATGGGCATGTGTGGCAATAAACACATTCTCTGATATCCACACATCGTCACCGATCATCAGTCCGCCCGAATAGTCTATGTGGCAATCGTTCTCTATTGAAGAATCAGAACCGATTCTGAATGAGGCATTTCTATTAAAATGCGGATTCAGGAGAAAGGAGTGATGGGCAACATAACTGTTGTTGCCCATTTGGAAGAACAATCGGAGCACGGCACCTTTCAAAAAGGAAACAGGAGGCAGGTCGAAAACGAATGATGCCATCACATGTTGAAGAAGACGCAGAATTCCCTCCTTTATCATGGATGATACAGTGTGGTTATCCTATTGACAGTGCCTAATGCCCGCTCCCAGTCGATCCCGATCACATTGCAATACCATTGGATAGAATCCCAGCGGGGCGTATTGTCGATGGTGGCCCGTTGCAGGGCATATTCGCGGGTGATCATGCCCTCGCGTACCTGATTGCTTCGGAAAGTGTCATTCTCTGTGAATCCGGCCACCATGAGGTAAATGTAGTTGTAGAACGCGGCCGTTCCATCGCCAATGCGCCAAGTGGTGCGTGTGCCGGGGTCAGTCTCCCAGTCGTAGCCATCGAGCAGCGTGCGTTCTATGGTCTGCTCGTCCCAAGGCAGATAGTCGAAGATGTTGAGATTCTCGTGCTTGATCACGTAGTAGGACCGGAAGGCGTCCAACGTGTCGAGGAGCGAGGAGTTGACATAGGCCGGGTTGAGCAGATATTCCTTGCCATAGAACAGCATCATCCGTGCCTTGTCGGCCAGCGGAATGGAGTAGGTGCGGTCGTTGCTGAAATGAGGAGGAATGCCACAGAACCCTGTTTTGAAACGCGTGGTCTCCAGCATGTTCTCGCCCATGATGGACAGTTGCAGGCCGTTCTGCTGCATCAGCAGCGCGGTGTAATAGAAGTACTGTTTGTCGCCCGCCATGAACAATGGAATGGTGCCAAGATGTGGCCGTTTGAGCCATGCCGAAACGTTCTTTCGGATGTTCTCCCGTTTCTTTCTTATGTCGGCCGAAACAAGGATGTGTTCCACGCCCAGTGCCCCGCACATCCGGGCCTGATTCCTTCGGCCCAGGTCGGTGAGCATACCCCAGTCGTAGGAGAAAGCCAATGGAGTGAGATTCAGATCGTGCTTGATGTAATGCAGGGCATAGCTGCTGTCGCGCCCACCACTGAATGGTACCAGACAATCATGGCCCTTTGTGCCCTTGCCCCGATACTGATCGGCCACTGCCGCCAACGCGGCCGCACCCTTGGGGCGCAGCGGCACATGGTGGTGGCAGTAGTTGCACACGCCTTCGGTATCGAAGGTGATGAATGGGAAGGTCTCGGGCAATATGCAGCGGGTACACCGCTTCAACAGGCCGATGCGTTGCAGACGCTGCTCCACCTCCTGTTCCATCGCCTTAGGAACAGGTCGGAAGGCGTATTCCATACTTCGGTTCTGCCGCACGGGCCTATCGCTCACCTTCTCAGTCACCTCTATGATCGGCAGCGCCTGTGCATGCACCGGAATATCGGGAGCATCATCCAAAGGGGCACTGAACGTCCCCATCACCCCTTTCTGGTCGCTCAGGTCGATGCGCATGAAATGACCGGCCTTCAGTTGCGCAACATCCTTGGTATGGAACCCCGCATCGGGGTGGAGTTGCAGGGCGGTCTCCAATATGTGACGCTCTGAGGCGAACACCCACGCGCTTCCTTCCGGATGATTCGCATAGTAGAGTGAGCCATTGTTGGTGGCCAGGAGCATCGCAGGGCGGTCTGCCAAAAGCAGGGCGGTAGAGGTCATGCCCTTCACCTGCGCGAACAATGTGGACATCCATTCTCCCATCGGCATGCCTGCCGCAGCATAGCTGTTGACCAGTGCAGGGATGACCTCGCTGTCCAGCTCAGTCTGCGCTTTTAGCATTGGATGTGCTGCCCAGATGTCGCGGTAATTGACAATAATGCCATTGTGAACAGCAATGGCCGAGCCCACCACCACAGGCTGATTGTTGCGGTTGTCGTGCTCGTAACCGTGGGTCACCAATCGGGAGTGCCCTATGGCGGCAAAGGAAGGAACGCGGGCCTCAATTGCTGTCTTCACTTCCACTTCAAACACCTTGGACCGCACAAGTTCTGTAGCCGCGAATGGCGTTCGGATGAAACGGATCCCTTGATCTGTTCCCAGTGCCAACCCCGAAGCCTCCTTGCCCCTCGATTCTGAAAGCAATAGCAGGTCTTTCAGCAGCGGCCGAATTTTGGCGACACGCTCAAATTTTTCTGAACAAGAGAATCCAATAATGCCGCACATGACTACTTGTAGAGCCGTTCGTTGTCCTGAATGTCCATCCACATGGCGAACAGGAAGCTCTGCGCCCCGCTGATGCCCAAGAAGGTGAAGGCGAACAGCGTCTCGAAGGAAACGTTGTCGCCCTTGATCATGGCAATGCTCACCTTATACAGATAGGGCAGCCATAGCATCCCCAACAGGAAAGCAAAATGATACAGGATGAAGAGCGGATGGAAATCCCTGAACAGATATTTGACCCAAAGCCGCTTGAAGAAGCTCTTTGAAAGCAGCCACGACACGCGTGGAATGACCTTGAATATCTTCATCTTGCTCTGCTCGCCCACGTCATAAATGGGCTTGATCTCCACCTCCCGAAGGGTGCAGAAGGCGATGTTCAGCTTCACCAGCATGTCGTTGGGCATGCCATAGCTGCGGTAGATGTCATGAATGCGAATGGCGTTCAGGGCCTTGTTGCTGATGGCGGTGTAGCCGGTCTGCGTGTCGCTCACGTGCCAGTAGCCGCTGGCCAACTTGGTCATGATGCTGAGAATGGAATTACCGAAATAGCGCACCTTGGGAATCACCAATAGCGCACTGCGGTGAATGAGGCGGTTGCCCTTCACATAGTCCACCCCTTCTTCCACCACAGGACGGCAGATGTCCTCCAATTCATCGGGGTCCATCTGTCCGTCACCGGCCATCACGGCCGTGCAGTCGATGCCATGGTCCTTGGCCCATTTGTAGCCCCGTGCGATGGCCGAGCCCACCCCCCCGTTCTCTAGATGGTCGATGAGGATGATGCGGTCCTGCTCCTCATCGGAATTGAACACTTGAGATGGAACGTACTTCTCTATCTCCTCCTGCTGCAACTGCTGCACCACCATGCTGGCGCGGTTGTAGCGGTTGGGCTTCACATTGTCGAGTATGCTGGCGATGCGATGCTTCGGAGTGGTGTCACTCGCAATCAAGGCGCGCACCACCTCAGAGGTGCTGTCCGTGCTGCGGTCGTTGACAATGATGATGCGGTCCACGAAAGCAGGCATGCTCTCGATGACCAACGCGATCTGGGTCTCCTCGTTGTAGGCCGGGACAACAACGGCTATGGTCTTATCGTGGAGCATGGGAATGGCAATTGTATTGAGTAACCGACAAACAAAGGCATATAATACTTCGGACACAAATGTGCCCATTAAAAACACAGCGCGGTCAACCGCAATGGATTCACTTTATAATAGTTCCGTGTCCCTTTGGCTGTATGGCTACAGCACCAACCCACTGAGGGAGCCCACGCCAATAATCCGCATGACACCATGCTGACCACCCCTATCAACAATTGGTAATGGAGCAGATCCATTCAGAGCATCAATTACGAGCGTGGTGCTTTCCTATTGAATCGACTGGCAATCCACAACTTCAACCTGTAAGCTGACAATACGAGGATAACAGGGTAGATAAAGCTGATCGGGAATGCATACCGGGGCAACATCCTTACTGCACCGAGCACAGTGACTATACATTCCAAAGCAAGTACAGCAGTAAGTAGCAATACAATGAGCCGTGTCCCGTCCATCTCCCTGTCAACAAGGACAGTGGCCATGATCATTGCTGCAAGCACCATGGAAGCGATGGCCCAAGGGAGTGTGTTCCCAAAAAAAAGGTCGAACATCCTGTGAAACACCGAGGAGACCTGAACCAACAGACGTTGCAGAAACATCTGCTTGCCTCCATAGGACCTATGAAGTGCTTGAAAGTCAGGAATGCCCTCATCCCAATACTCTTTTACCGTATATCGGATAAGACCCTCAGGGATCGGTGCTCCCACATAGTTTCGCCAATCGCTGAGCGTCATTATACTAAAAGGTGGCGGCAGATAGACATAAGCCGCATGCCCTCCCAACAGATTTGAACGGTAAAGGATGTCACCGGATTGCAGATCCACGTTGAACATGACTCCCATCTTAACCCCAAGACTTTCAGGATATATCTTGCCCGTGGTCTTCTCTGAACTTACGGGGGCCGGGGTCAGGGACTGGAACGCGTGGTAAGCCGAATCTGTGGTCGACACGCCATGCCATAGCATCATGGCCTTGGCATCGTCATCCAACTGCGACTGACTGTTGCTGTCGGCATGAAGCCCAATCCGGAAAGGAATGGCCGTTCCCATGGTGGCGATGTTGTACATGCCCATCAACATAATGACCGCAATAAACGGAAGGGCGTAAAGTGCCAGTCTCAAATTCCGTTTCCATGCTATGATTGCTGTGAAGAACAAAAAGAACACCGCTATGTATGCCAGACCATTTGGACGAATCAGCGCAGGAACTGCCAAAACCGCGGACAAGAGGGCAAGCCACTTCCGATTGT
Organism: Flavobacteriales bacterium; assembly: GCA_021739625.1. Taxonomy (GTDB): domain Bacteria; phylum Bacteroidota; class Bacteroidia; order UBA10329; family UBA10329; genus UBA10329. The sequence continues at coordinate 5,487 of JAIPBJ010000013.1, forward strand.
CAGAAGCGATGGCAAGGATCATCAACGCAGCAACAGCTACGATCGAGGAAGAGTAGAGCGACTCCGTGAGCATGGTCGCATCCTGATAGTAGATACAGTTGAATGAACCATAGTAGGCAAAAAGCAAGCATGACAAGGCCAATGCACACCACCGGTTCACACGGTGTACTGCATAGATCAACAGGAGACCGCTCAGAAATGCGATGATGGATTGCAGCACGGCCATGCCCAAAACACTCATGCCCAGCTTGCCGGTCACAAAAATGAACAGCGGATAAAGCGGTGGCACCCACCCGAATTTGGGCCACAGCCCAAGATCCATCTGCCAGGCCAGATTGGCATATTCAAATGTGTCCGAGTCAATTTTGACCACCGGTACGAACAGATAATAGGGCACTCTGAACACCCAGAAGAAAACAGTGAAGAGCAAATAGGGCAAAATATCCCGCAGTCCCGATTCGATCCGTCTGATCATCATCTATAAGATACTGTTGTTCCGCTTCCGATGCAGATTCATGAACAGAGGTCATCAGCTCAGCGAGCAGAGCAGTCCTTTCATTTCAGGCGCAATGATACGACTCCGCTCCCGACCATTGACCGAAGGCCATCGCGAAGGCAGGGGCAGATGCATCAAGTCCGAACCCGAAGTGCAATGCCCGTTGCCTTCCTTCGGAAGCCCGTGTGTTCACTACTAAAGTTGCACGAGGAAAAACTCCATATCCCTTCGTCAAGCTCAGGGCAGGCCCCTCTGTGGGGGCTGCCGAGTCTCGGAGGGACCCGGAATGGTAGAACTGTAGGAATGGCGTGCTTTTGCCGCGTCCTGTAGGGATGCTGGACTGGTGTGTATCGGGGAGCTGGCCCACCCATGGCTCCGCCCCCCCTACTCCAACCGTTTGACCACCCAGCCGGTGCCTTTCACCTCGCGCAGCACATCGAATTTCCGCCCGTACTTCTTGGCGATGGTGCGCACCGGGTTTCCCGGATGGTACTTCTTCTTCCATTCCTCCATGGGCAGGAACAACGCCTCGCCAACGGCAAGGGCGGCCACGGCCCGCGAGAAGGCCGACTGCCGCCCTTTGCCTATCAGCGTGAGGGCATCAAATTCTGCTTGGGTGAGTTTTCGCATGGGCCAATTTGCTCAATGATCGAGGGGAGTAGCACAGGGGGCCGTCCTCAGGAACACGAGTTCTCATGCAGAACACGAGGAAATTCATGAAGAATGCAAGAAAATTCATGCAGAATACAAGGAAAATCATGAGCCTGTCATGAACATTCATGAGCAACTTCACAATCAATCATGAAGAATGCAAGGAAACTCATGTAGCACACAAGGAAGTTCATGTGCAATGCAGGAAATCTCATGTAGAATACAAGGAAACTCACAAAAATACGGTCGTCTTCCGGGCGGTGATCAGGCCATGATTCCGGCCCCAATGCCACCTGTGTCAGCATGGCAGCGGGATACATGGCTATGGCGTGGGGGTCAGGGGCGGGGGTGTCCCAGTGTCGCCTGAAGGCGGGGTCGGGTCCGGGTTCGGGGTGGTAGGCTTGCTGTCTCCTGGATCGGCCGGGGTGCTGGGCGACTGTGCAAAATGTCCTTTCAGCAGATCATAGAAGGTGTCGGCACCGGGCACGTTCTGCTCCACGGCACGACCTACCATCGCATAACCTTCGAGACCATACTTGTAGGCAAAGTGCTCTGAATTGATGCGGATGTCCGTTACCAGTTCAATGATTTTGGTGGCCTTCAGTTCCACATTGGCCAATGCCTGTGCGAGCGTCCAGTGGGCATCGCCTTCAGCCTCGTTCATGAATGGGGGCTTCAAGTTGGGATAATCGTTCTTGTTGCCAAAATAGTCCACCATGAATGACAGGCGGCCATCGCCCACAGACCGAGCGCCCTTACGCTCGTCCTTGGTCAGGTTGATGTTGAAAGCGGTGAGCTGGTTGATGATGGTCTGAATGTCGGTGGTCATTGTCCCTATCTCAACTGAAGTGATCGGGGGAGGAGTGGGTTGTAGTGGCATGGTGGTTAAGGATTAAGGTTGAAAGTTCAGGATTAAAGGCTATTGGTTAAAGGTCAGTGGTCAGTGGTGTGGCTTGAATCTTACCGCCTACATCCCCGATTCGGGGGGCAAAACTGGCAGCACGCTCATCGACCAACAAAACATTTTTCAGTTCATTTGTACGTCTTGTAATGTTGTACCCCCGGAATTGGAACCCATGGGAAGAAAACACAAGGAACTGGTGGCCCTTAGCGGCACACTGACCACCAGCGAGAAAGGTTATTTCACCAAATCTGCCAATGCCATTCCGGTGGGCAACAGCGGGCAGAGCATGGCCCTGTTCCAGCATATTCTACGGGCCGAACGGGATGGGACAGATGCCTCGGCCCCGCCATGCCAATCGCACCGTGTCAGTAACTATCTGTACCACTCGCTACTGCGAAGTCTTGAGAATTATATGCGCAAAAAGACCATTGCCGACCAGGTCATCGTGCTGTGCAGGCAGGCGAAGGTGGTGGCCGACCGCGCACTTTTCGGGCAGTCGCAGCAGTTGCTGACCAAGGCGGCCCACCTCTGCGCCAAGGCAGGCCGCTTGTGCCTGCGGCCCTTGGTGATGCACCTGCAACGTGCCGACCTCCTTGCCACAGGCCACCATTGGGGCAGCAGGGCCATGCTGCAGCACGCCCATGAATACAGTGCCATGGCCCGCACACGTTTTCATGGCGCACTGGCCATGGAGGCACATGTGCGGCTCGCTGCCCTGCATCTTCATAGCGGGTCGGCCCTCCGTCCTGCGCAGCGCGAACATTGGCAGCACACATATAATGGGCTGACCTCCGAGATAGACCCCCACAGCCTCGACAGCGAGGGCCGCGCCCACCTGCGCATGGCACAGGCCCTGCTGGCGCGCTGCACCGGCCATTGGCCCGAAGCCATCAACACCCTGCAATGCCTGCTCCATGCCATGCGCCACGATGCCGCCCCGCCCCTCGGGCCGATCGCCATTGCCCAAGCCTCGCTATGGCTGCATGGGCTATGCCTCCACTCGGGCAGACATCCGGAGGCCGAGGGCGAGACAGCGGCCCTGCAAGCATGGGCCTTGCATCACCTGCCCGCCTTCGTGCCCCACGAACGCACCACCTTGGACAACGCCCTGCAATTGCAACACCTCGCCCTGCACACCTATGGCCCGGCCCACCTGCGCGACCAAGACGCATGGCTCCGCGCCCATGCCCACCTCTCGGGCCGGGCGCTGTGTGCGGCCATGGCCGCACAGTTCCACGTCACCGCCATGGCGCACCACCTCCAACACCAAGAACATCGCCTGGCCCTTGCCCATTTCAATACGCTGATGAACACGGCCGAGGCACGCCACCACGACCGCACCCTCACCATAGCGGCCGAACTGATGCTCCTCGCCATCCGCCACGGGCTGGATCACGGGGAGCTCTTGGAAAGTGCCGTCCGATCCCTGCGCAAGAGGCTATGGAACAAGACCGGCACCATGCCCTTGAAAGGCATGGTGAGGCTGCTCACACACCACTATGCCAAATGCCCGGATGTGCAATCAGGCAAGGATTACACCCTCTGGAAACAGAAGCTGTGCAAGGCCCTCATCGCCTATCGCGAGCAGGAACCGGAAGGGTACGCGGAAGCGCGGTTCGATTGGGAGGGGCATGTTGGGGCATGAGCATCTGCGCACCTGCCGGTCAAGGACATGGCCCTTTGTCCGCCTCATGCAGCTTCCGCTGCACCCATCCTGACAACCGCACGGACAATGGGGCCAAGCAACGGCAGGCTGTAGAGCAGCATCACGGCAAGTGGCCGGTTCGTTTTTCCGTTATAGCCGGTCGGGCACAGATGGAAGGAGCGCAGCCCGTGACTGCGCACACCTGCTGCATCATTGCGCAGAAAGGCCTGCTGCGCCAGATGATAGTGGCATGCGCTCAGCAGGCGGTCGGTCTCCTGTTTTGGCAGTTTCCCCTTCAGTTGGGGCCGGGCGAAGATGCGCTTCAGGTTCTTCAGCTCACGCTCCCATTTGTCCGATGCGCCATGGGTGAAACTGTCCGAAGCGGCCACATAGCAGGTGGTGCGTTCCCGCAGTTGGAAGACCGGCACCCCTGCGGCCGCCATGCGCAACGAGGTGTCCATGTCCTCGCAGATGTTCACCTCGGGGTCGAACAGGTGCCGGTGCATCACCTCGCAATGCACGGCCCATCGCTGCGGGTTGACCGTGAAGCGTAGGAAATACGTGAACGGGTCGAACTTCTGGAAGTCGGGGCACAATCGTTCTGTGCGACCTCCCTGTTCATCCTCATTCCAGGCATCGGAGAAGAAGAATGCCTTAGGACTTCCCTGTGCAGTGATGAGCCGGTGAAGGCTTTCGAGATGATGGGGCAGATGGTGGTCGTCACTGTCGAGGAAGCAGATATACTGTCCTCGGGCCATGGCAATGCCCTTGTTGCGGGTGGCGCAGCGCTCGCTGTTCACCGCATTGCGCAGCACGCGGATGCGCGGGTCGGTGTAGGTCTGCAGGTGTTCCCACGAACCATCGGTGCTGCCATCATCGACAATGATGAGCTCGTGGTCGGTGAAGGTCTGCGCCAGCACCGAATGCACCGCCTGATCAATCCGTTCGCGCCTGTTATAGACGGGAATGATGACCGAGAAAAAGGGGGCGTGCTGTGATGTGGGCATAGAGTTTCAGAGCAGATGGCCTGTATGGGCGATCACGGTGGTGTAGGCCAACCGGGAGCAGACCGTTGTTCTGACCTCTCCCGTATTCAGCCACCGTACGATGTCAAAATGCTTCAAGGAATGCCGGAACATCCTGGCACCGTCACTCTCCCAATGATCGCAGGCAAGTTGGCAGTCCGAAACACTGCTCCGGTCATCGGCACGGCAGAGGCCCAATTTCTTCGGACGGTCGAGTTCGCAGAATCTGCGCATAAGGTCGGGGGTGGCATTGTCCTTCGATCCGTCAAACTTGATGGCGAGATTCCCGAAATTCATGCGGGCACACCGTCTCGTCCATTTCTCCAAGGCCTCCTGTTCTGATGCGTAGTGCATGAAATGGACCTCCATCGTTCCGTTGAGCAGTCCTATGGGATAAGTGAGGTTCTTCGCCTTTCTGAAAGCATTGGAGTCGGTATAACGCGATTGCGCGATGAATTCCAAGCGCCCCTCTGCAAGATGACCTTGGATGTCCTTCAAGAGTTCCATATAGCAAGGTGCCATCATAAAAAGACCCACGAACGGGGTGTTGTAGTGTACATCGGCATACTTGTAGAGCTGACCGCCCCAGCAGTCATTCGACACCAGACACACCTGTGAGCGCAGCATCTCTTCTCTCAGCCATCTTCTGAGCATCCGTTCACCCAAGCGGTACAATGGATTCATGGTCGGTGTTCAGTTATTGCCATGTTCGGCCCTCCATCTTCAGGGGCGGTCTGTCCGTGTGTGTTCTGCCGGGCACGGTCCCTGTAATACATCAGTTGCTCAATGGCCTGGTCATAGTTCCCCCGCTCCCGCACAAGATACTGCATATTGTACATCATGCGCCATCGTTCCGCCTTCCTGTCCTCGGTCTTTGAGAACGGCAGCAGCACAAGGTCGATAAGGGTGTAAACAAGCTCCTTGAACCAGAAAAGGCGGACCGGCCTTCGGATGGCCCCGTTGGCAACGCGCAGATAGATGCCGCCCAAGGGGCCGTTGGCGTGCATCCCCTTCAAAAGTCGCTGACGGTAATCTTCGGTCAGGCGGTCGGCCGGTACATGATGGTGAAAGCGCAGTTCGTCCACATACCAGACCTCGTAGCCTTGGAAACGCAATGCCCAGCAAAGTTCGCTGTCCTCACCCCCTGTGGCAAGCGACCTGCCTGTGCGGGACGCGAGCAGAAACCGGAATCCGAGCTGCTTGGCCCTGCGATAGCCCTCCATGCGCAGCCACATGCCGGCACCATAGACAACATTGCGGATGGGCCGCACCTCGCCCGTTGCCGGGGCCTGTGGGGCACACGCAAAGAAGTAGGCATATTCTGCGAACCAGTCAGGTATCGGAACTGTGCTCACGGCCATGCCGCGTCCACCGAGCACCCCGATGTTCGGGCGGTCTGTAAGATAGCGCACTCCAATCCGGAGGTAATCAGGAAACAGGGAGTTGTCGTCATCGCAGATGAGCACAAAAGGCTGTGCGATGGATGCCAGCCCGGTCTCCTGGGCGTTCAGTTTTCCGGGACGCGGCTCGCTGATGATGGTGAGCGGGAACGGATGGCCCAATGCTGCCCATTCAGCACCCGCAAGGTCTGCTGTGCCATCTGTGGAGGCGTTGTCCACCACGGTCAGGCTCACATGGCCCAGACCGCTGATGTCCAATGCCGCGAGCGAACGCAGCGTGGCAGGCAATTTCGTGGCCCCGTTGTAGGTGCTTATGAGAATACCGACCCCCTGCCCACCAACGCCATGCGGGTCTGTACCAGTGTTCATGTCCGCTTCTGATGTCATTGTCCTATCTGCGGATGGGGTATGTTCCTTCTGAACACGATGATCCGACCATGGATTTCACTTGTCACCGTGTCAATGGCCGTGAATCCGGAGTTCTCCTGCGACACCTCTGCATAGAGGGCAACGGAGATGGCCTGCGCCAATGGGCGCTTTCGATAAAGCATGTTCTCACCTCCGGAAGGGTCGTTCACGGCCACCAGACCGACCGCCCTGAGTTCATTCACGTAGAGGGGAATGCATGTGTTAGCAGCCTTGCAGGGCATGAGGGACGACTGCGTAATGAAGCCAAGGAAAGGTGCAATGGGCAGTCCATGGTCCTTCATCAGGAAAGTATTGATGGGAATCTGCAGCAGATCGTCATACAGCCCCATATAGCGTAGCGTGTCCGGAAACACGCTGGCCGCTTCTTGGGCCACGATGTGCCCGATGGAGCTTGTGGCAACATGCAATGGAAGCGTTGCCGAGACCCGTTGCAATGCCCGTGAATAGCTGACAGTGGACAGGGTGATGACCACAAATGCGAACGCCACCGATGCGACCCGCCACGGTCTGGGATCCCGCCCAACAGCCCTCGTCCATTTCGATGACCGTAGCACATTGCGGAACAATTGGCCAAGGGCCATCATGACCAGCGGCAGTGTGAGGAAGGCCGAATTGAGGACGTGGGGATTGTAGGGCGAGCGTTTGATGACGACCGGTATGCCGAAAAGCAGCACGAACGGGAGGCAGAGCAGCAGGACATGGCCGATGCTCATCGAGGGCCGCGTATCATCGATATTGAGCGCACCGACCACTGCGACCGACAGCAGTAGCACGATGCCCCAAAGGCCATAAGAACTCAGAAAAGCATCGATTGACACTGCCAGGGCTTTCGGCAGGTCCACCTGACCATAGTTGGTCTCATTGTAGTACCTGAGAAACCAGGTGAGAAACTGCGCGAAGTAGGCGGTCACGGCCAAGGCCATGACAACAAGGACGGTCAGCGCGGCCCTGTGGTCGGCCATCCTCAGCGCACGCATCGTCCTGATGGTCGGCCATGCCATGACCATGGCAACAAGGCCACAGTGAATGGCGAAATTCCACCGCACGGCCACTGCAAATGCGAATGCGGTCATCGCGGCAACAAGCAGCACAGGACGGTCGCCATCCCGGTTGAAGGTCAAGATGAACAGCAGTCCTGAGACCAGCATCATGGAGGCCACCGAATCGGGCACATAAGTACCGATACCGTTGTTCGGGTCATAGAGACCGGGCAACAGGGTGACCAAAAGAGACACAAGGGCGATCTGTTCCCAGGCGAGACAGGGCCTCAGATACAGCCACATCGCAACAAGCATAATGAACATGGCCCCTGCGGCCCGTATCGGAATATCGGCTCCGGTGCTCAGCCAATGCGGGGCCAACACGCACAGCAGGGCCTGATATGCACCTCCTGCCGGGTTGCCCACGAGTTCATAACCACCCCGCACAATGCGCTGTCGGACCGAATGATCGCCATTGAAACGCGCATGCAGCTTCTGCCTGAGATATTCGACTTGCACTCCGTCAAACACACGGCCGTTGTGTGAGGTGAACACCTGATAGGAGCGGTCCGCCTTCAGTGTCGCAACCACTGACAGCAGCGCGAAAAGCAGTATCAGAAGGGCGGTCGGCCGCATTTTGAAACTTGGTTCTTCCACGAATTTATTGATGGGGCTGAATGGGTTGGTATAAAAATGTTCACGCAACCAAGCCGAAGGTGGTCTCATGGACACAAATGGAAAGTTAGCAAGCAGTCCATAAAGAGCGCAAAGTTTTTTCGCAAAGGACGCAAAGCCTTGTTAGGTCTTAAGGTCAGGCACATCATCGAATCGTGAATCACAACTATTGCTGCCATACGTGATAGATGTACTGCTCGGCCCTCAGGGCAAATCCCGTCCGCTCATAGAGTGCACGCGCTGGCAGATTGGCCTGCTGGGTGGCCACGGTGAACTGCGCATAGCCATTTTCCAATGCAAAGTTCACCGATGCTGCAATCAGTGCCTTGCCGATTCCCTTGCCCCGGTGCATCGGATGAACCGCAGCAAGTCCGATCCTCAGCGTACGGGCATTTTCCCGTTCAAGCGATATCATTCCGGTCTCCATGTCCCCATCGTGGGTCACCAGCACCTCTTCGGCAATTCTGCGGCTCACACTGTTCGAGATCCACAGGTCATAGAGCAGGTCGAATTCCCCCTTGTTGAACCCGGGGTCCGTACGGAATCTCGAGTATTCGCCACTTGCATGGGCCAACAGCCGGACATGCTCGGTGAGTTCTGTGCCCAAAGGGGAGACCCTGTGGGCCGGGATGGAGATGGCCACATCCGACAGTTCCATGGCGTAGGTCATCTTCACATCCACAGGTTCGAGCCACGGGATCGGATGTTCGCTGAACACGTAGGTGAGCCGCATGCCCGAATCCCAGATCAGCTTCTCCAGTAGGAATCTGTCCATATCCCCGGAAAGGTCCAGCCTTCCAACAGGATAACCGAACGTCAGCGAATCCCAGTCCAAGTGCCTGATCTCAATCATCGCTCTTCCATGACTATATATAACTGGCGGTTCTTGACCCCATCGAATATCTTGCCCACATACAGTCCCACAGTTCCCAGAATGATCAGGATGCAGCCGGCCAACATCCAAATGGATGACAGGATGCTGGCATAGCCCATCGGATTTCCGTCCAGATTGCCGAGGAGCCTGTTGGCAACGGTCCAGATGGTCATCAGCAGTCCTATGAAAGCCACTGCAAACCCGAATTTGACTGCCAAGCGGAGTGGTCTGTCCGAATAGGCCAGCGCAATGTCCAGCGCAAGGTCCAGCATCCTGCCCAGATTGTAATTGCTTGTACCTTCTGTCCTTGCCGCGTGGGTCACATCGATGGTACACGACCTGAATCCTACCCAGCGCACCATGGTGGGCAGGTAGCGCACGTGCTCGCGCATGTTGCAGATCTCGCGCACCACCTGCCGCGAGTAGATACCGAAGTTACCCACACCTGCATCATGCGCTGTGCCGGTGAGATAGCGAAGAACGCTATAGAATGCTGCCGATGCCCATCTCCTGAAGAGGCTGTCCTGACGGTCGGCCCGCTTGGCAAGCACAATGTCGTAACCTTCAATCGTCTTGCCGTGCAACAGCGGAATCTCTTCGGGCCGGTCCTGCAGGTCGCAATCCATCACCACGGTCCAATGGCCACTTGCCCGCTCCAGACCTGCTGTGATGGCGCTGTGCTGCCCAAAATTCCGGCTCAGGCGCACTCCCCTGACCGAACCATCGCGCGCGCATGCGGCCAGCACAGCCTGCCATGACGCATCGCGGCTGCCATCATCCACAAGGATCACCTCATAGGACAGACCGGCACCTTGAAGGGAAGCACGAATCCTGCCTGTCAGTTCTTCAATTGTGAATTGCGCCTGATACACGGGAATCACCACTGAAATATCTGGTAGGGAATTGCTCAAGGCCGCTGACGTCTGTTCGCAAATGTAAAGGACAGGGCCTTACCCGTTGCGGTGATTCCATTTCCAGACAACGGCCTTGAACGGATAGCTGAGCCTTGTCCAAAAAATCTTGAGCGCAGGTGTTATGGCTATGCTCATGAGCATCATCATCGTCATGGCCTGCACATGAATGGGCGATCGCTGCCGGATACTCTTGAAGAGCATGCTCGCCCGTTGTCCGAGCATACCGGCCTCGTTATCGGTGAAAGTCTTCGTCCCGGGCAATACCCGGAAGTTGCCCCAGTCGTTGTCCACATACTGAATATGCGTGACCAACGAGGCCTTGGCAATGAACTCCAGATCCATATTCATGTGATTCTCCTCTGGATACATGCCCACCTCCAGATGTAGGGCTTTCCTATAGAAATAGGCCGAAGGATTCACAGGCAGTGAGTAACCGCTCAGAATGTACCAAGGTCTCAGTTTCTTGGGCCGGTTCACATAGATGAGTTGGCCATCCGCATCCCACACCTTGCAGTTGCCTACCAGAAAAGCAGGCGCATCGGGCATGGTGATCATCGGAATGACCGCGTTCAAAGTTCCTGGCTCATAATAATCATCCACATTGAGAAAGCTGATATAGTCTGCCCTTGCCATGGCAATGCCCTTGTTCATCGCGTCCGATTGGCCTTTGTCGGGTTCTGACAGCCAACGGATGGCAGGGTGTCCGACCGCGAGGCGTTCAATCTCCTCACGGGTACCATCCGTGCTGGCCCCGTCCACGATCACCAGCTCGGCCTGCGGGCATTCCTGTGAAATGAAATTCCCGATGGCCCGCCCTATATAGGAGCGGTTGTTCCAAACTACGAGAATGACGCTAAGTTGTGGGGTCAATGCTTTGGGGTTCTCAGTTCCAAGTATAATGCTTCGTAGGCCTGCACCATCTGCTCCAGTGAGAAGTTGTTGCGTACGGTGTCCACGGCCGCCTGACGCATGGTCTCCTGTTGCGCCAATGGCAACGATCGGAACGCCTCGACCTTGTTCAGAAATTCGGTGGAAATGGTGTACTGGGCGATGAGAAAGCCGTTCTCACCATCCGATATGATCTCCGGTATGCCACCAATGGCCGAGGCCACCACAGGAAGTCTGCAGGCCATAGCTTCCAGAACCACCAATGGCAGGTTGTCCGCCTTGGTAGGATAGACCATGAGGTCGGCTGCGGCATAGAGACGGGCCATATCCTCCTCTTCAGCGATGGGAGGTATGGGAAAATGACAGGCATTCATGGGGGTGCCCTTATCTCCGATGGTCACGATGGCCATGTTGTCCATGGAGGGCAACTGCCCGCAAAGCTGTCGGATGGTCTCACCGCCTTTGAAAGGATTGTCGGTGCCCATCTCTGCGGCATAAAGCAGCAGGAATTTGTCAGATGGCAGTCCAAGATCTTTGCGAACGGCAGCCTTGTCCATGGGACGGAAAATCTGCGTGTTTATTCCATTGGGAATCACCGATATGTTCTTCTTTCCGGGAAAGGCAGTGCGTGCCCGCTCTGCCAACCAATGCGAAGGGCATACGAGATGGGGATCGACCTCCTCGAAATACCCTTTTTTCAAGGCAAGCAGTTCTGCGGTGCGGTCAACGGCCACTGCCGGATAGGTGTCGAGATGTGGGCAGTTGCCACAGCCTGATCGCCACTTTTCGCATCCGAGCGTGAACCCGCAATGCCCTGTGAATATATGCTCATCGTGAAGTGTCCAGACCACGGTCTTCCCTTTCGCCAACGCTGGCAGCGTTGCGTAGGACAGGTATTCGCCATGCAAATTGTGCAGGTGGACCATGTCGGATCTCTGAAAATCGGCATCATCCAACAGGGACAACGGTTCGAGCCGTACCAGATCGAGCCATCCACCTTCCTTCTCGGCCCGGTTCAGGTAATAGTCGGCCCGGCCATCTTTGGAGACCGGTGGCAACCTGAAGACCCAAGGCTCGGATGTATTGCGGATTTTCACAAAAAGCGACACGGGTTCTTTGCCCGCCATACCTGAGGCCAATGCAAAGGCAATCTTGGCAGCACCTCCCGTTCGGTCGTGCGAGTTTATGATTGCTATGCCCCTCCCCATGCGGGCCTTGCGAAAACGCAGCCCACGTGCCCAGACCATCAGTCCGACAATTGCTGGCAGATAGGGTATCAGAAATAGGGTCAGGCGTGACAACGGGTGCGTATAGGTGTCATTTCTATTGAAGGCAAAGGTCGTTCAGGTCAATTCACCCTGTGCGATGATGGGTCATGTTCTCATCCGGGCATACAGGGCCTGATATGAAAATATCATCTGCTCCAAGGTGAATCTGGCATTGATGGTGTCGGAGACCGCGAGGCGCATCTGCTGCTGTGATTGCTCGGGCAGGTCTCGAAACCGTAACGCGATAGAGAGGAACGCATCGGCATCTTCAGGGTCTTGGACAAGATATCCGTTCTCACCATTGGACACGATCTCTGGAATTCCACCGATGTCCGATGCTACGACAGGCAGCCCACAGGCCATCGCTTCGAGAACCACAAGCGGAAGATTGTCGGCAAGGGTGGGATATATCATCAGGTCGGCTGCGGCATACAGTTCTGCCATACCCTGCTCCTCCGTGATGGGCGGTATCGGAAAGTGGTGCGCATTCATCGGGCCACCGCTGTCCCCGATGGTCACGATACCAACGTTGTCCCCATCATGCAATCGGGATACAATCTTGCGAATGACATTGCCGCCCTTGTACGGGTTTGCCGTGCCCATGTCTGCTGTGTAGAGCAAAAGATAGGCATCCATGGGGAGTCCCCACTTGTCGCGCATCGCCTTTTTGTCCAATGGTCGGAAGACCTCAGTATCGATACCGTTGGGAATCACAGATATGTTTTCCTTCTCTGGAAAGGCCAAGCGCACTCTGTTCGCGAGCCACTGCGAAGGGCAGACCAGATGTGGGTCAGTTTTCTCGAAACACGCCTTTTTCAGGCTCAGAAGTTCAGATGTCCGATCGGTGATCACGGCCGGGTACGTATCGAGATGTGGGCATAGACCGCATCCTGTCTTCCACCGGTCGCATCCGAGTGTCACCGCGCAATGCCCCGTGTAAATATGCTCATCATGCAGTGTCCAGACCACCTTCTTGCCCTTGGCAAGTGCTGGAAGAGCTGCATACGAGAAATAGCCCCCATGCAGATTGTGTAAATGCAGGATTTCTGCCGACCGGAACAGCGGTTCATGGAGTAATGCAAGCGGTTCCAATCGGACGAGGTCGAGCCATCCACCGTCCTTCTCTGCCTTGTTCAGATAGTAGTCGGTACGCCCGTTTGCCTTGGACGGCAACGTCTGGACCCATTGCTCAGAGGTGTGTTTCTTCATGACAAAAAGTGTCACCTGTTCCTTGACTCCTATTGCCGATGCTATTTTGAATGCAATCCTGGCAGCACCTCCCGACCGGTCGTGGGTATTGATAAAGGCTATTCCATGTCCGGTCCTTCCTGTCCCGGTTCCGAATGTCCTGACACGGATCAGCCACCGGACAACCGTAGGCAGATGAGGAATAAGAAAATCGGCAAGTCTTGACATAGGCGCACTGTATTATGGAGTGCCAAGGGCCCGATCACTCCAGTGCATCGAAAGAAGAGGGCTACTCCACCACATCATTTCCCATTCAGAAAAGTGAACAGCCCCATGCTGCGCAATGCCTGGATGAGCCGCGAGGAACGGATGTGGTCCAAGGTGGCGCGCAGTTCCTTGTTCTCTGATCTCAACGCCTGAAGTTCCTCCATGTCGCGCACAAGAGCAGGGAAATGGGTTCGGATGACCAGCCTGCGTTCCCCTGCTATCATCGGGAAATTGGACGCATCGGCACTGATACCATCCAGATGGAACGTGGCGATGGCCAAAGGTGCATACCTGTAGCTGCACTGGTGTTGGCACACGGCCAAGATGAAGAATTTCCAATCGGCACTGATGCGCAGCGATTCATCATAAGGCCCGAAACGGTCAAAGAGATTCCGCTTGATAAAGGTAGAAGAGTGGGGAAGCGTGTCACGATAGAAAAAGGAGAAGTCGAGCTGCTCGGGATAGGGTTTCAGCCACTCGCGGCCATCCGTCACAAGATTATCCCGACCATAGACCAGATCGTGTGCTCCGAGATATGGGACCGCCCTTGCCAAAGCACCTGTATCGAACAGGCAATCTCCACTGTTCAGGAAAAGCACATACTCACCCGTGGCACGGGCGATGCCCTTGTTCATGGCATTGTAGATGCCGGTGTCGGGTTCGCTCACCTTGAAGTCGATGACTTCAGCAAATTCTTCCAGCACTTCCTGACTTTCGTCTGTTGAGTTGCCATCGATCACCACATACTGCAGATTGCGAAAGGTCTGCTGCGCCACGCTGGCAACGGTCTTTCGCAGACCCTGGCAATTGTTGCGGTTGACGGTGATGATGGTGATGAGCGGGGAGGACATGGCCGATACTACTTTGATAACGGTCTCTGTCGTGACGCAGCAATCCGGTCGAACTCGGCATAAAGCGTAGGCATGTGCCGCGTCACATCCCTTCTGTCGATGATGTACTGCCGTTGTTCCGCAGCGAGTTTTCGCCTTTGCTCCGTGTCGTTGAGCATTTTGGCGGTATAGGAAGCGAAACGTTCGAGTTGGAAGAAGCAGGGCATGGGCCAGGCCTCCTGATCCCGATGGAGGTCGTACGGCTCAATATCGTAGAAGACATGCGGGAGAGACTGCAACATCAGTTCCAGTGCTGCATAACCCCCAAGCAGGCCATTGAATCCCTGACACCAGACCAATTGAATGTCAGCCTCTTGGGCGGCCTTGCCCATACTCTCCTGATGGCCTTCGAAAATCACATGGTCGGTAAGTTGGAGCATGCGCATGTTGCGTTGGATGCGCTGCATCTCCAGGAGCGAAGACCCATGGTTTGCCACTGCCCCGAACAGATGCAGCTTCGCATCAATTCCCCTTCCCCGCAAGAGGTGCAATGCATAGATGAACGGTTCTAAAGGTTTCAATGGACTGATGCGCGTGAACAGCCCAATGTGAAACGTCCCGTCAATATGCACTTCGGGCAATGAATCGTATTCAGCACAGTTGAGCACCAGCGGAAATCGAATCATCCGATACCCCTTGGTGAAATAGGAGAGTTCGTTCTGTTCATAATCCTTGTCCCAGTCCACTACGAAGTTGTAATTGGTAGTGGGGTCATAATCCTTGAACTGACTGAGGGGATGGGTCTGCACCTTGGCGGTCATGATGTAGGTGAAGACCTTGTCTGTATCAGTGATGCAGTTCTTCACGAAGCAGAAGTCATACTCCGTCAGGTTGATAACGTCATACTGGTCAAGAAATGCCGCAAGATGCCAGTTGTGCCGGTTCTCCAATCGGGTGATCACATAATCGAACAGGTGTTGGATTGGGCTGGTCTCCTTGAAGTGGCCCTTCCATCCTCTCAGAATCGACAAGGGCTTGAAGATGTGCGATCCGACCTCAGACATCAAGATGATACGCTTGGCGTGTGTTTTCACCAAAGGGAAGTAATACTCTTTGGGAAACATGCCCTCGCCATTGTCCAGCCGTTGTGGCACAAGGACATCCACATCATAGCGTTCCTTGTCGATAGCCCTTATCACCTCAAATTGGAATCGCTGGGCGCCTGCCTGAACAAAATCTCGCATAAGGAAAAGGAGACGGACTTTGCTCATGCTCCGATCTTTTTGCCTGTGGTCAGGCCTTCCGAGATGTAGGGTGCAAAGCCATGGGCGGCCATTTCTTGGATCAATTTCTGATAATCGTAGGCCACACGGACAAACTCAACATTCCAATCCTCGTCAATGGTCAGATAGGACGCACGAGGGTCACCATCCCTCGGTTGCCCCACCGATCCGGGATTCAGCCACGCCCGTCCTGTGTAGAACCGTTTGTAAGCAGCGAGGTGTGTATGCCCTGTGACGAGCACTTCGTTGGGAGCCTTGAGTTGCTTCAGATAGTCGTTATCCACATCGAAGACATATTCATCTATCGGGTCCTTCAATCCTGCATGAACCATCAATATGGCTTTGCCCCCCCATTCGAAACTGTGCTCACTGGGCAACGACCTCAGGTAGCTGGCGTTGCTCGGGTTCAACCGCTCCAACTGCCATTTTAGAATAGTAGTGCAGGTCTTAGACCGCGCGATAACGCCATCATTATTTACTAATGCGTGGTCGTGATTGCCCATCACGGTAGGTATCTGCGCCTCAGAGATCAGCTTCGTCACTTCATTGAAATGACAATAGTACCCCACAAGATCACCAAGGCAATAGATGCGTTCGACCCCATGGGCATGGATACTTTCCATGACACGCTCCAATGCGGCCAAGTTACCATGGATGTCTGATATGACAGCGATCTTAGCCATAGACCACCTTGTCTGCTATGAACCTTATTGCCTTGCCTTCCTGTTTCTCAGTAATGGTGTATCTCCGGTCGATTAGGTAATGTTCGATACTGAGCTGCGGTTCATTGTAGCCAAACTTGCTGCGGATGGAACATGCGCTGGATACACGGGGATTTATCTCTAACAGATATGCCCTGCCATCTGATTTTCTGTATTGGAAATTGGTTGGGCCAATGGGTTTGAAATGCCCCACAAGCCATTGAATGCTGTCCATCAGCACCTTGTCGTCCTTGATTACAAATGCCTTCTCGGAGGCACCCGCTACAGATAGGTATCTCCGCAGAATAAGATGATCCACCATTCCTCCCTTTCCATCTCCAAAAACAGAGACAGAATATTCCTCGTGTGCAGAACCGACCAAGGGTTGATAAAGTGTGGAGGCATTCAATTGAGGTTCTACGGCCTTCAGGTCATCCTCATTCCTGATCACGTGGAACCCTTTGGAGGCATAAGAGGTCTTCGGTTTAACAATGAACGGATAGCCAATGAGTTCAACTGCCTGCTGGCCTCCGATTCCCACGCGTGTCGGAATAAGGTCAGGGAACCCTGCATCGCTCAGATGAACATACATGGCCCATTTATCCAATGACAGCGTCACGAGTTCAGCATCGTTCAGCACTATGGGAACTTTGAATTCAGACCGATGTGCATTGAAGAAGAACACGTCCTGCTCAATTCCCGGCATGATGAGGTCAACATTATGTTCACGGATGATGCGTTGAATGACCTCCGAATACTCAGGGCTGTTGGTGAGCGGTACCTGCACGAACAGGTCACTGATATAGCGGCCATAGTTCTCCTCATATATGTCAGTGCCGATGATGCGGCAGTCCATTACTGAAAGACGCAGACTCTCAATGATGCCATACCCGATTATGGCACCCACACCTGTGACAAGGATGTTGAAAGGTCTGGTCATTCGGTCAATGGACAAGGAATGCTACTGCTGTTGGAATTATCTCGGTTTGCAGCCAAGACAGATCACATTTACTTTTTTGGAAGCGTGGCTTCAAGCATGATGCAATTGGCAATCTCCGGATACTGTTCTCCAATGGTCATCAGAGCCTTTACAATGTTGTCGCCCCAACCCAGTTGTTTCATCTGTCCGGTGGTAATGGGTTTCAGAAACAGTCCCATGCGCTTGTTGATCACCAGTCCGGCTTCTTCCACCAGACCTGTGATAGTCGCAAGGTCGAAATAGTGCTTGTGACCCTGCATCAAATCGAATGGCCCAAGTTCATACAGGTCTTTCAAAAGTCCGGCCTCGTGACCGATGAGGCGGTGAAGCGATCGGGCGTTCGGCACGGCCACAAACATCTTTCCGCCCGGATTCAGATGCTGCCTGTACTTCTTGACAATGGCCAACGGGTCGTCCACATGTTCAAGAATAAAGCCCATTTCAATAGCGTCATAGCCATGTTTCGGCTCATAGTTCTCGAAATAGGTGTGGTACACCGTCAGACGGTCCTTATACTCATTACGTATCTTGAACGTGCTGATGATCACCTCTGAGCCTTCCAGAATATCATACTTCTTCACCGTGTGGTTCAGCTCGTTTGAAAGGATGTCGCTCACCACATGATGCCCGATGCCAAGACTGAGCAGGCTTTGAAAGCCATGTTTCCGTATCTCAGAGCTGATGTGCTGCGCATTCCGAGTCAGGAACCAACTGTTCTCGTCATAGAACCCCGATTCCTGATGATATGCTTCGTTGTACTGATTCAGATCTTCCTTCATAGCTATTCGTCTCAGTTCAAAATTAGGTCAGAGCAATTTCACTCGTTCGCTGGGCGCGTCATGTCTGTTTCTGAACCCCTCCGCCCCAGCGTTGAACAGCAGATCCAGAATCGAAACTCCATGCACAAAGGGTGGATGCAACTGCGGATATTCGGCATAGTTTGAATAATCCATCCATTCCACTTCGATCCCTTTATCATTGAACAGCGCCACGTCAATGTATGCTTGGCCGGCCGGGCCCGAAAGGTAGCAGTTGCCTCCCAACTTGAGCACAGCATCCACAAGCCGTTCGGTCTTCCCGCCCTCCAATGCCAACTCGCGGGAATCGATTATGGTGGTTCCAATTCCTAGAATGGTGTTCATCTTCTTGATGAGTGACACATTGATCTCGGAGAGGTAGGGTGAGGTGATACTCAAATAGGCTTCCGATATCTCCTCAAAATACTGTTTGAAGAATGGTGCCTTTCCATAGTTGGTCTGCAATGACCGCAGGTGCTTCACATTCCAATTGCTCAATGTGACCTTGGTGTCGCAGATGCGCTGGGAGAGGCTTTCCTGCCGCACTGCAATGGTCAGCCATTCCGTGCCCTTGGGTGTTTTAATGATGTTGCGGTTACGCCAGTCATTCTTGGTGTATTGCACCTCGTCATAGATCACAAACACATCCACCTGATCTATCATATCGAAGTAGCCCTTCCACGGAATGTAGTTGGACTGTAGGATGGCGATCTTCTTCATTGGGGGCTTAATCAACCGTCACCCACTTCAATTCTGGCCGTACCACACCATTGATCTTTCCGGTGTAGGCAAAGCCTCTTTTCACATCCGTCACCTCAAACGAAATGATGTGCAGGTGCTCGTAGAGTGGTCTCATGTCTTCGGTGGCAAGGTACAGGTTGATACTGTAAATGCTATCGTTCAGGAATTTGCCTGGAATGGTGCATACAGTGGTCACTGCCCTGCCGCTGGCCACTTCTACCAATGTGCCCGACCCGAACACGATCTGCTCATGCATGTTCACGAGGTCGTAAATGACACGGATACGATGCTCATTGGAGCCGTTGTGCAAGGTGAACGTCAGGTGAATCTCGTCCTCCACAGTGATGTGCTGTGGACTGGCCTCTGCACGCATCACCCTCGCATTTTCGTTACCAGGGGCAGCATCGGGTGTTTCAAAAGCTATGCACTGCTGTATCTCTGCATCCTTGATGCGGAGATAGCGTTCCACCACTTCATCGGCCGTGCCTATATGATTCACCTGACCATCGGCCAACAGGATTCCACTTTTGCAGAGCTGCTGCACTGCGGCCATATTGTGGCTGACGAAAAGCACGGTTCTCCCGCTGCCTGAAGAAACATCCTTCATTTTGCCCAATGCCTTCTTCTGAAACTCAGCATCGCCCACAGCCAGCACCTCGTCCACAATGAGTATCTCCGGTTCCAGATGGGCGGCCACTGCAAAGGCCAGCCGCACGTACATGCCGCTGCTGTAGCGTTTGACGGGGGTTTCGAGGTAGCGCTCCACCCCCGCGAAGTCCACAATCTCGTCCAGTTTGCGGGCGATCTCGTGCTTCTTCATGCCCATGATGGCCCCGTTGAGAAAGATGTTCTCCCTGCCCGTGAGTTCAGGATGGAAACCTGTGCCCACTTCCAACAGACTGGCAATGCGGCCTTTCACCTTGATGTTGCCGATCGTGGGGGCCGTTACGCGCGAGAGCAATTTGAGCAGCGTGCTTTTTCCCGCTCCGTTCTTACCGATGATGCCCAGCACCTCGCCCTGTTGCACCTCGAAGTTGATGTCGCGCAGGGCCCACACATAGTCGCTGTTCCCCACGGTGGAGCGGTCGTTCGCTTCACCCAGTTTCAACGTAGGGTCCTCTTTGCCTCGCACACGATGCCACCAGCTCTCCAGGTCATCACGCATGGTACCAGAGCCCACCAGACCAAGGCGGTACTGCTTCGACACATGCTCTACTCTGATGACGGTGGACATTATTTATTTGTGCTACAAGTCTTTAGCAGTGAGCCATCGACCGTTCGTTAATCGCAATTCGTCAATCATCTACACTGTGTCCATAAAAGTCTTCTCTGTCCTGTGAAAAAGCACAGTTCCCAACAGCAATGCCGCCAAGGTGAAACCTGCACTGTACAGCATCCCACCAATGGTCACTGTGCCACTGCCAGTGAATCCGAGCCGGAACATCTCGATGAGGGGGGCGATGGGGTTGATGTCCACAAACCACTTGTAGGCCTCTGGTATGGCCGATGATGGATAGATGACGGGCGTGGCATACATCAGCAGAGATATGCCAAAGCCGATGAAATAGGTCAGGTCGCGATATTTGGTGGTGAATGATGAGATGACGATGCCCACACCCAGCGCCATACCGCCCATCAGCAGCACCAATATCGGAAAGAGCGCAACAAAGGGTGTGAAATGCAAAGTGCTGCCCTCTTGCATCCGGTAGTAGAACAGAAAGGCCATGAACATCAGCATCTGAATGCCGAACTTGAACAGGTTGCTCAGGATCATGGCCACAGGTGCGGCCAATCGCGGAAAATAGACCTTGCCGAAGATGTTCGCGTTGGCCACAAAAGTGCTTGATGCCCCAGTGAAACAGGAGGAGAAGTAATTCCAGAGCGTGGTTCCGCCCAGATAGAACACCGGTGCTGGGATGCCATCGGTGGGGATGCCCGCAATCCTATTGAACACGAAAGTGAACATGACCACCGTGAAAAGTGGACTCAGGAAGAACCAAAGCGGCCCAAGCACGGTCTGCTTGTAGGTCGCCACCAGATCTCTGCGCACAAAGATGGTGATGAGGTCGCGGTAGTCCCACAATTCAGCCAGACGCAGGTCATACCACTTGTCCTTGGGCCCGATGACCAGGTCCCATTGCTCCGAAGCAGTCTGTGAAGCAGCGTTCATGCTGTCGGCTGTCATTCACGTTCGTGTTTCACGGCAAAGCCAGATTGCATAAGATGCACTCTGCGACCGAAGTATTCCAGATCGCTCTGCACCATTTCGGTGATCAGTTCATCGAGCGAATACTTGGGTTCCCAACCCAATTCCAGCTTGGCCTTGGTAGGGTCGCCTATCAGCAGGTCCACTTCGGTGGGACGGTAGTAGTTCGTGTCCACCTCCACCAGCACATCGCCTTTCGACAGATGGGGAATATCGCGGGTCAAGGCAGCGACCACTCCTTTCTCATCCTCGCCCTCCCCTTCGAATACGAGCATGATGCCTGCCTCGGCAAATGCCCGTCTCACAAATTCGCGCACCCGGGTGGTGACACCCGTGGCAATGACAAAATCTGAAGGCTTCTCCTGCTGAAGGATGCGCCACATGGCATCCACATAGTCTTTGGCGTGGCCCCAGTCGCGCTGGGCGTCCATATTTCCCAGATAGAGCTTCTGGTCAAGGCCATGGGCTATCTTGGCCACTGCCCGCGTGATCTTGCGGGTGACGAACGTCTCTCCACGCAGCGGGCTTTCGTGATTGAACAGTATGCCATTGCTGGCAAAGACACCGTAAGCCTCGCGGTAATTCACCGTGATCCAATAGGCGTAAAGTTTTGCCACCCCGTATGGCGATCGCGGATAGAAAGGCGTCCTTTCGCTCTGCGGCACCTCCTGTACCAGACCATAGAGTTCGGAGGTCGAGGCCTGATAGACCTTGGTCTTCTTCGTCAAATCGAGCAGGCGGATGGCCTCCAAGATGCGCAAAGCCCCCAGACCGTCCACATTGGCGGTGTATTCCGGTTCATCGAAACTCACCTTGACATGCGACATGGCACCAAGGTTGTAAATCTCATCGGGCTGCACCTCTTTGATAATGCGGGTGATGTTGAGCGAATCGCTCAGGTCGCCATAATGCAGGAAGAGATTCACTTTCTCTTCATGCGGATCCATATAAAGATGGTCGATGCGGTCGGTGTTCAGCAGCGAGCTTCTCCGCTTGATGCCATGCACCTCATAACCCTTGGAAAGCAGCAGTTCTGCCAAGTAGGCACCGTCCTGTCCGGTGATGCCGGTTATAAGGGCTTTCTTCATGCGGTTTCGTGCGGTGCCAGTGACAAGGGGGTCTTGCCGTTGGGCAAAAATAGCATTCTCAGGTATCGCTTATGGGCAACCGGCATTTATTACGTGATTTACTTAGGTGGTATATTATTGATGGTAATCCGACCATTCTCCCGGGCAGGGGAACCTCTATCCGATTGGACGGATCACCCTCCGCACAAGCGAATACACCAGATACACCGCCCGTTTCCAAGCCATTGCCTGCCACGGTGCCACGGCAATAATGTGGAACGCCCCTACCACCGCCTTCAGCTGATCACCCTGATTCAGTTCCAAGGTGGCTTTCCTATAGGCGGTCTCCTGTGGATTCGCCTTCACGAAACGCTCCCATTTTTCGCGAAGGGCCTGCACATTCTCAAGTCCGTCTTTTCCATTGATAAGCTTCTCCCTGCGAAGCTGCTTGTCAATGTCCTCTGTGAAGTACTTCAAAGGATGGCTATTGCAAAGGTGGGTCTGTGCCGGATGGGAGCGATAGAGATAGGTCTCTGTCCTCAGGTGAATTCCTTTGGACCGCCTTGCCAGATGGAACAGCCAGTGATAGTCCTCCCCGCCCAGCCGCTCGAAGAACGGATGATAGCCGCCCACCTTGTTGAGCAGTTCTCTGCGCAACATGATGGTGGCACAGCACACCGTGGGATAATACTCGGGATCCATGGCATAGCGGCCATAGTCTGGTGCATGATGTTCTGTGGTCAGAATGGTGCCAGCTATGTCTGTTCGACAGAAATCGGTGCTGAGAAAGCCGAGAACGGGGTTTTCGGAGAATGCCGTCACACACACTTCCAACCTCTGGGGAACACAGGTGTCGTCCGCATCGAGGAAAGTCACCAGGTCGCCCTTGGCCTCCGAAAAAAGGCGGTTGCACGACCGCAGGTAGCCATCATTCTGCGCATTGCTGAATTTTCGGACGCGTTCATCGTCCAGTCCGGCAATGATGTGTGAGGTTCCATCCGTGCTGCCATCGTCCAGAAGCAGCAGTTCCCAATGACTGTAAGTCTGTGACAAAAGGCTGACAAAAGCCTCCAGCAGGAACCGTTCCGCGTTGTAGGCAGGCATCACCACTGACACCAGCGGGCGTTCGGGAAGCGGAGAAAAGGTCAAAGGTTGTGGGCGGCCGCCTGTCATCCGTTCATTCGGATTTTGAGCAGCCGAAGTTCCCATAAAAATCGGTCGGTGGCCGAGAGGAGTTCGGCCCCGTTCACTGTCCGCAGCAAGGCCCGCAACAGCGCAGCGTCCTTTTGTGCATAAGCTCTGGGCAATAGCGGGCAGGCGAAGTGTGCAAGCACCTGCTGCCACTGGACAGGCCATTCGGGCCCGAAACGCACATTGCCTGGAATGGGAAAACCGCCAAGCCAGCTTTGAAGCGGGGCCGGCATATCCTGTCCCAACAACAAGGAATGGAAGATGCCATACTTCTCCGCCTCCATCTCTTTGGCCATCCGCTGCGATTTGGAATCATCGCGCAGCAGAAAACGGCTGAGAACATCGTCTGCAATGCGCACACGACCCTGCCCGTAACGGAGCAGGTAGCGGAACCACAGCTCCAAATCCATGGCATAGTGCAATGCCGGATTCAGTCCACCAAGGTCCTTCACCACCGATGTCCTATAGAAATGGGAAGGCTGCCCCATGGAATAGCGTCCGAGGGTCCGTTCCAATGTTGGGAACAAAAGCGTGCCACCGACCGTCACGGTTTCGCCTGTCAGGTGCACGTGGGCGCATCTCCCGGCAACCACATCGGTGGCGTCATCCATCCGTTCGGCCACTTTGAGCAAAGCATCCGGGCACAGTGTATCATCGGCATTCAACCAGTTCATAATGCGGCCATCGGCCATCGCAAGTCCTTTGTTGATGGCGTGGCTCTGTCCTTCATCTGCCTTGCTTTCCCAATAGGAAATGAGATGGGCGTGCTGAGCAATGATGTCCTGCGTGCCGTCTGCGCTGCCCCCGTCCATCACAATGTGCTGAACGTCCACACCTTGTTGCGCCACCGAAAGGATGCAGTCCGAGATTTGGGCCGCTCCATTGAGCACAGGGGTTATGATGGTGAACTCACGCATGGAGCATCTCCAAATAATGCCCGATACAGATGTCGGTCATGTCGTTTTTCAATGGGGTGGACAGGAAGCTGCGCTCCACCGCCCCGCGCAACCTTGCGTTTCCGACAACTGCGCTCACAATGCTTGCGGCCAACGCATCGGCATCGCTGGCCGGATAGAGCAGTTCGGCCTCTTCGGGACACATCATTTCCGGTATGCCTCCCACCATTGACCCGATGACGGGTGCTCCTACACTATGGGCCTCCAGCACCGTCAGCGGAGCGTTGTCCTGCAAACTGGCCTGCACCAAGGCCATGGCGTTGCGCATGAGGCCGAGCACCTTCTGGGAGTCCGATCGCCCAACCATCCGAAAGAAGGAATTTCCGACCTTTTCCTCGGCCGGCACCCCACCGATGCACAGGAGGTCGATGGTCTGCTCTCCCAAACATGCATTCGCCTTTACCCAAGCTGACCGCAGCGTAGGCAGGTCACGGTATCGGTTGCGTTCGGCATGGTTGGCCACGAACAGGATGAATGGTCGGTCCAGCTGCGGTACTTCTTCCAATGCCTGCAATGGAATGCTGTTGGGGACGAAATGGCACGCCACTCCCATGATGTCGCAAACACGTCCGCGCAACCATTGGCTTGGTGCAGTGAGGCGGATGTTGTCACTCAGAAGCAGTGCTTTCCTTCGGTTTAGACGGTCATGCCATGCTTCGCTGTCGAGAAAGGAAAGGCCTTTCGGGGAATAAAGGAATGGATGCGCATCGCTGCCAGTGGTCACCCACGCATCATGCAGCGTCCAAATGACGGGGATCTCATTGGCCAGTTCCGCAACAGCATCCATTGAAAGCCCTGTTCCGTGAATGTTATGCAAGTGAACGATATCTGGTTTCACGCCCTTGATCTGTGTCAAAGGATTGGACATCATCTCCACTATGTCGTCAGTCTGCGAAAACCTTTTTTGAATCAGAATTGTCGAATGAAACCCTCGGTCCTTCAACGCCCTGTGATGTTGTAGCATTACGGCCTCTGCGCCTCCGGCTATATCTGTGGTATTCACTTGAACTATCCGCAGTGCCTTTTCGGCCCCTTTGCATTTGATGCCGAATGAACAGGACGATGGCAGCGAAACAGTGTTCAAAGCACGGGCGGCATAGAGCGACAGCTCATACTCGCAGTCGGGCTGCTCTGATGGCGCAGTGAGCGTCAAAGTTTCAGCGCAGATACGATTACTTATCCACTCGGGTCTCTGGTCCGTGTGGGTGGCATCCGATCCAAGGCCTATGTTCTCCACCAGATTCTCGCATGGAATGGCCGCCAGTCGGCCTTGCATGGCGTGATGCAGTGTCCACTGGAAGTCCCATGTGTCGACCTTCCCATGGAGTGCATCATTGGCATTCTTCTCAATTCTCTTCGGAAGTCCCGTGTTTCCCCAAAGCCGGACGAATCCCTCATGGTCGGAGAATGACCGCAACTGGGGCAGCCGAGGGTCAAAATCGTGCCAGCGGTCGCGCCAAGTGGCCCATCCCCACACATGCCCGATGCGTGCGAAATGATGGCTGTGTCCGCTTTCCCAATGGCCGATCGGGTTGTTGCCGCTTATCATATATATAGCCCGGTCATTGCGGTGGCGATTCAGAAGTTCGGCAGCGAACTGGATGAATGCCTCCGTTGCCAGACAGTCGTCTTCCACAATAATGCCTTCTTCCACCTGTCCGAAGAACCAGTTCACCCCGTGCATCACTCCGTCACGGCAGCCGCGATGCGTTTCACTGAAATGTCTTTCGACCCTCAGCCCATTTACTTCCAAGCATGCTCTGGCCTCCTTGCAGCGCAATCGGTCAGCATCATTCTTTGGCCCATCGGCAGAAACGTGAAGTTCGTTCACTCCAAGTTCCACCAACCGATTCACGGTTCTTCGTGTCAGGTCAGGGCGATTGTAAATGAGCAGCAGAACAGGTGGCTGCATGGTTCAGTGCTGAGTGATCTCAAAATTTCGGACTCCTGCGGCCTGAATCGCATCAGGATTGTGGAATCCATAAGGATTATAGGGCGGCACTGTAAGCACCGATGTATGCTCGGCCCACTGCAACTGTTCCTCGTTCTGGCCCAGATATATGCTGACCGGATATTCCCCGGGTTTCAATCCGTGCTCAAATCTGAACTCACATTCAACCGCACCATTTTTCGGATGGATGTCCTTCCTGATGAACCTGTTGCTTAAATGCAGCAATGCGTTGCCATTACTGTCAGAGATGTTCAACCCCACATCCAAGGTGGCATCAGAAGGCAGGTCTCTGATGTTCAATTGAATGCTACCTCTTTCAGTGGTACATTCACTAATGATTTCACGGAGAAAACCATCCATTCGGAAATTACTTTTTCCGCTGGAATACTGACCTGTATAGAAATCGATGGCATCTTTCGTATTTCCATCAAATGTCAATCTCCCATTGTTCAACACGATGCTTCTTTCGCATAGCTGTCTTACAGCTGCGAGATTGTGCGACACGAATAGGATGGTGCGGCCTTCTTTCCTCATGGAGAATATGCGCTCCATGCACCGGACCTGAAACTGGGTGTCGCCTACGGCCAGCACCTCGTCAAGTGCAAGTATGTCGGTGGTCAAGTGGGACATCACTGCAAATGCGAGTCTGAGTTTCATTCCGCTGCTGTACGTGCGCAACGGCTCATCCATGTAGTCCTGCACACCAGAGAACGCGATGATCGCCTCTTCGTGCCGCCTTATCTCCTTCCTTGGAATTCCGATCATCGACCCGTTGAGATAGATGTTGTCACGGCCTGTGAGGTCGGGGTGGAAACCAGTGCCAACCTCCAGCAGACTTGAGAAGCTGCCACGGACGAAAGCCTCGCCTTCGGTCGGAAATGTGATTCCCGACAGGATTTTCAACAATGTTGATTTGCCTGCCCCATTATGGCCTACGATGCCAACCGATTGCCCAGCGGCAATATCGAGCGAGATGTTGCGCAACGCCCACCGTTCATTTCCACTCTGAAGTGGATAGTGCTTTCCTATATTTTGCAATGAGATGGCTGTCATATCCTGTCTGCCATGGTGCGTTCCATCCGTCTGAAAGCCCAGATGCCTACGAGTAGAAGAACGAATGCGGAGAAGTATGGAATCGCCAAAGAAATCGGCAGTGAATCCATCGTTCCGAAAATACTGCGGACCGATGTCATACCCGCAGCGATCGGGTTAAGCAAATAGCCTGAATGCAGGATGGGATTCCCGATATGCTCCAACATATAAAACACGGGGAAAATGAACAGTCCGGTGTACATCAACATCGGGATGATATGGCGAAGATGGCGATTCACTACAACAGCTACGGCTGCAAGTGATGATAGTCCGATGGCGGTCATCAATAGTAGTATCAATGCCGTTGGGACTTTCCAAAGGGCGGAGGCCGATATCTCTGAATGTCTGATGACTGCGATGGAAATGAGCAGTATGAAGGAGATGAGAAAGTCCAGAACCACGCGGAAAACCGGAGCGAGCACAAGAAAGAACCGTGGAAAGAATGCCTTGGAAATGATGTTGGCATTTCCCTGAATTCCTGCAATAGTTGAATTGACAGCATTGGTAATGAAATTCCAGACAATGATGCCGGAGAACAGGAAAATGATGGGATCCATTTCACCTGATGCGTGCTTTCTCCCGCCCAGATGAAGCATGAGGCCAATGGCCCCGAGATATATCAACGGTTGGAAAATCGCCCACAGAATTCCCAAGAACCAATTGCCATACTGCACCTTGAGGTCTTTCCAGATCAGTACCCCAAGTGTTTCGTGGCGCGACAGAATGATCTTCACCCATTCAATGAACGACTGCTTACTGCTGATGTGGCGCAAAGGAGGCATGAAAGGTCCGGTCATCAAATGTAGGAATGCAGAGGCAGTGACGTGTGGGGTGATGATAAGTGCTTATGATGTTCATTTAATTCACATACTTTTGTCGGACTGATTTTTAACCCATAAAAACAATTTTCATGAGCACGATTGAATTCAATGAATCGGAGCTGAACGAGATGAAGCGATTCTATCTCACGCAGCTTGCAGAGGCCGAGAGCAAAGTGGCCCACATCAAAGGCGTACTTGCCAAACTCGGTTCTCCCGTGGCATCTGTGGCTGCGCCTGTTGCAGTTGCTGAGACCGCTATGGCGGAGGAAGTTGCTGCGGAAGCACCTGCTGATATACTGGAAGTCCATGAGGCCATGGTCTCCTACATTCCTGATGAATACACCAAACGGGGCCCGGGATCCAAGCGCAAGAAGGAGCGCAAGAGCAAGTGGTCCACCTATATCATGAACACGCTGCGCTCCAAAGGAGAGCTGATGACGGCTTCGGAAGTGGTGAATCATGCAATGAAGCGCAAACCGGCACAGGATGCAGGTGAACTGACCGTGCGTGGCGGAATCAATGGCAGTCTGAACCGTTTGGCAAGGGAATACTTCCGTCTGCGCACCTTGCAGGTCGAAGGCCGCAGAGGCCGCTATTACGGTCTGGCAGGATGGTTCAACAAGGATGGCTCGTTGAAGCCTGGTTTCGGTGAGCGTTTCGGCAAGCTGAACATCACTGTGAAGGATGCAGTGGAGACCGGTTCTGACGAGGATTGATCCGTAGCCGCACCAAGCGGTAATAGGCATCCCGATAGACCTCCTGGACTGGGAGGTCTGTCGGGATTCCCTTTTGTATCGGAAGCAGCAGGGCTGTGCAATCGAAGCTGTCCTTGAGAGCGATGACACTTGCCGGAGTGATGCTGTCTGTGAAGAAGGCCCGGGCCAGATCCTGACGTTCCAACAATTCAGGAAGTTTGAGTCCGTGCACCAGATTATTGTCTGCGACCACCGCCACACCTGCATTGATGCGCAGCGTGGTGAGCGATGGTGGAACCATGATCATGTCATCGGGCCGGGCATGTTCCTTCAGAAAGGTGATGCTGGCCTGCTCGGGACGATCCATGCGGAATCTGTGCTCCATGACCATTTCCATCAATCCTGAGGCTACAGCGCCCGAGATGATCCCCACACTGACCACAACAGTGACCACAGGCTTCCTCAACCATCCAAGGGGCAACAAAGGGAGCGCTGCGGCAAGGACAACCAAACTCAGACTTTTGATCCTCCATGCAGAAATGAAATCCTCATCACTGATGCCAAAAACACGATAGAAGGCGAAGGAGGCCAGCAGCACGCCACCGAGCATCAGGACAGAAAGTGTGCGCCTGCGCAACTCAACCTGCCTCACATTGAGGAACACCCTTGCCGTCAGGAGCATTGAGCACAAGGGCACCAGCACCACGCTTATGCGCCATGGGGTGAGGCTGAGCAATGTGTGATTCAGTGTAATGAAAGTGGCGGCTGACAGGGCCAGAAAAACGACCAGCATCGCCAAGATGAGTTTACCGATGGCCTCTTTCCTGAACAACCAGATCGCGATGCCCACCACTGTGACCTGAAGAAAGGTCTTCGCATTGAGCCACATTGCCGGTGAGAGGTGGATATTCCCATCCTGTGTCCGGATGACCGCGTCCTGCATGATGGCGGTCTCCTCGGCAGACCGGGGAACGAAAAAGGTGGCGACATAGATCAGTTGGGGCATCACGATAAGCACACTGACCCCGGCCCAGATGATGGCCTGCGCTGTATCGAGCCGTTCCTCGACAATGAACATGACCAGATAGATGATGCCCATCAGCGTGCCGAGGAACATATAGTTGGGATGGATGATGGCCGCCATGGCCAGCGATAGGAAAACACCCTTAGGCTGTTCTTTGAGAAAATGCAGAACAGACATCAGCAGGAACACTCCAACGGTGCTCGGCTGCAGATAGCCCCGCAGCACGCCCTGTTCGGTCATGCCACTATCCCACACCCAACTGAGGTCGATGCCGAACATCACCCGGAACAGCCCGGCCCAGATGGCCCCGCTGTGCATCAGTAGGAAAAGCGCTGCAAGCAGTGCAGTCTTGGTGCTGCGGCCATAGATGTCAAAGACCCGGTCTGCGATTCCGAACAGGGCATAGCAATACATGCAGTTCATCAACCAATAGAGGAGGTGGAACACCCACGGGTGAAGGAACTTCATCACCCCGAACACCAACAGCGAGAAAAGCGGGAACGGGTCGGTCTGGGTCAGAAGCGGGTCGAGAGCGAGACTGCCCACCCCTGCCTGTGCCATTCCCCAGAGGAAATAGACGTTCTGATTGCCTGCGAAAAGCTCCTGCAACGGGTAGCAAACCATCAGCAGCAGGCCAAGGATGGCGTGAAACACAAGTCGCTGGAACGGGGTGCTGTTAAAAGACATTATGCGGGTGTAAACTTATGAAGTCCGAACCCCTTGCTTGACCGTCCTTTGCAGCCGCAAATTCGGGAGGCGGCAGTCCTCCATTGCAAACATGGTACTATCAGGAATCCGATACATCCACCCCCAACTTTAACAATTGAACTTTGAACTACTTATCGGTTGAGAACATCTCCCGCTCCTATGGCGAGCGGGTACTTTTCAAGGATGCCACCTTCGGCCTCGACAAGGGACAGAAGATGGCCCTGATCGCCAAGAACGGCACCGGCAAGACCTCGCTGCTGCGCATCCTTGCAGGTCTGGAGCCTTCTGAGGGCGGTCTGGTGGTCTATCGCAACGACATCAAAGTCGGATTCTTGGAGCAGGAACCTGTGCTCAATCCCGACCACACGGTGGAGGAGGCGGTGTTCGACCCCACCAACACCATCATGCTGGCAGTGCGCGAATATGAGGATGCGATGATGCACTCTGAGGACGCCAAGCGTTTTCAGGCCGCACTCGACCGCATGGAGCAGCTCAAAGCCTGGGACGTGGAGGCACAGGTGAAGGAGATCCTCGGCAAACTCAACATCTTCGACCTCACACAACAGATCGGGACCCTTTCTGGCGGACAACGCAAACGTGTGGCCATGGCCAAGATGCTCATCGACCGGCCCGACATCATGATCCTGGACGAACCGACCAACCACCTCGACATTGAGATGATCGAATGGTTGGAAGGCTTTCTCGGTGCTACCGAGAATACCATTCTCATGGTGACGCACGACCGGGTGTTCCTCGACCATGTGTGCGATGTGATCATCGAGATCGACAATGGGACACTCTATCGCCATAAGGGGAATTACACGGACTATCTCGAAAGCAAGGCCCACCGGCAGGAGGTGCTGGAGGCCAATGTGGACAAGGCCCGCAACCTCTATCGCAAGGAGCTGGACTGGATGCGCAGGATGCCCAAGGCGCGGAGCACGAAGGCGAAATACCGTCAGGATGCCTTCTACGACACCGAGAAGGTGGCCAAGACCAACCTGAAGCAGGACGAACTCTCGCTCGACATCAACACCACCCGCATGGGCACCAAGATATTGGAGCTGCACAAGCTGAGGAAGGGCTATGGCGACAACCTGCTGATAGCGGGACTGGACTACAAGTTCCAGCGGGGCGAGCGCGTGGGCATCCTGGGCAAGAACGGCAGCGGCAAATCGACCCTGCTCAAACTCATCATGGGCCAGTTGGAACCCGATGGCGGCAAGGTGGTGGTGGGCGAGACCATCCAGTTCGGCTATTATGGGCAGGACGGCCTTCAGGGGGCGGACGACAAGCGCGTGATCGAGGTGATCAGTGACATTGCCGACCACATCCCACTGAAGAAGGGCAAGACCATCTCGGCCGCGCAGATGCTGGAGCGGTTCCTATTCCCCAAGCATCAGCACTATCAATATGTATATAAGCTGAGCGGGGGAGAGAAGAAACGGCTCTATCTGCTCACGGTGCTGATGGCCAACCCCAACTTCCTGATCCTTGACGAACCGACCAACGATCTGGACGTGCTCACGCTCAACGTGCTGGAGGATTTCCTGATGGAGTTCGATGGCTGCCTGCTCATTGTGACGCACGACCGCCACTTCATGAACAAGCTGGTGGACCACCTGCTCATCTTCGAGGGCAATGGCAAGGTGAGCGGTTTCGTAGGCAACTACGATGAGTTCATCCCGCACCGTGCGGCCATGCTGCGCGAGGAGAAGGAGCAGGCGAGGATCGCGGCCACAGCCCCGGCCAAGGCGGTGGCAGCGCCATCGGCCCCGGCCGCGCCCCGCGTGCGGATGGGTTTCAACGAGAAGCGCGAATTCCAACAGTTGGAGAAGGAAATCCCCGAACTGGAGGCCAAGAAATCGGCCTTGGAGCAGGCCCTGACCACCGTGGCCGATGACCACGAGGAGGTGCTGCGCCTCAGCTCAGCGTTCGAGCAGGTGAAGAACGCGCTGGAGGAGCGGGAGATGCGCTGGTTGGAACTCTCGGAGATGGAGGCCTGAGCCGATCAGGCACCGAGCAGGAACACGCAGGGCCGCTTCTGAAGCTCTGGCCGTTGGGCCTTCCATTCATCGACCCTCAGGGTACGGATGCGCTCGGTGGTGAGGGTGATGTCCACCGCAAGGCACAGCATGGTGGCGGGCGCGCAGGTCCTCAGGATCTCGTCATACATCGCATGGTTGCGATAGGGCGTTTCGATGAAGAGGTGTGTCTGGCCCGTGGTGCGGACGGAGTTGTCCAGATGGCGCAGCGCATTCACCCTTTCCCTTTTGTCGATGGGCAGATAGCCGTGGAAGGTGAAATGCTGGCCGTTGAGCCCGCTAGCCATCAGCCCCAACAAGATGGACGATGGGCCGATGAGCGGTTTCACAGCGATGTTGTAGCGGTGCGCCTCGGCCACGAGCATCTGCCCGGGGTCGGCAATGCCGGGGCAGCCCGCCTCGCTCATCAGCCCCACGTCATGGCCCGACAGCAGCAGTTGCACCGCCTCCGAGAGCTGGTCGCGCTCCGTGCGCTTGTCGAGCAGAATGAGGTTCAGCCCCTCGAAATCGCGCTTGTTGCCCACCGAGCGGATGAACCTGCGGGCGGTGCGTTCGTTCTCCACCACCAGATGGTTCAGTTCCTCCAACATGCGGAGGTTGAAGGGCGGGAATAGGCGGTCGGCACCGGGCTGGCCGAGGTCAACGGGGATAAGGTAGAGGGTTCCGGGCATCGGAGATTTAAGGTTGAAGGTTCGGGGTGGTGTGCAGTCCTCAGTGCATTGGCGGAAGGCAGATCCATTCAGTGCTCAGTTGCATTCAGATCGGTTCAAAGTTGCTTGCATATTTGCCATCGAAAACTCTTCCGCCCTCATATTCCAAACAAAACTCTTCAAATAGGACGCTTCGGGCGGAAGTATGCCCAAAAGCTGTGAAACCTCCACTTTCTTCATCAGCCCAATGTCTGAATGCCCCCTTTGCAGATCGTTCTGGACGGTCATGATAAGGTTGTTCTGTCCGTCAAAGACCTGGGTGACATACCACCATCCGAACGGATAGGTGGGGCTTTGCGCGGTGAAAGACGCGTCAATGGCAATTGCGCACGACCGGCATTGCAACTGCTCAAGACCAGTGACAATAAAGGCCACATATTCCATTCTGCCGGCTGTGTCAGGTCTTTGAAAATGGGCGACCGGCATCCATCGGCATGACCGCTTCCGTTTCAAAAGGGTCACCCCGGACGCTTCGTGGTGGTCGAGCGTATCGAACAACGACATGACCGGCAGGGGAAGAATGACAGAGGTCATCACCAGATCAGCGGTCGAGGAACTGTCGATAGATTCCGAAGAGACCGATATGCCGCCCTGATAGAGATGGTCGTAATAGGCGAGGATTGCGCTGTGAAAGGCATCGGTGATCAAATATGGATTCCTTCCCTCTTCAGCTTTCCAATCAACGATGTGCCTATAGA
Organism: Flavobacteriales bacterium; assembly: GCA_021739625.1. Lineage (GTDB taxonomy): Bacteria > Bacteroidota > Bacteroidia > UBA10329 > UBA10329 > UBA10329. The sequence goes on from JAIPBJ010000013.1 coordinate 39,586, forward strand.
ATGAAGGGGGAACGGCCTCATTCTTCCAAGAGATGGTATGACTGATGTTGGCCATTGAGAAGAACTGGAGGGCAAATGCAGCCGGAAGGATGACCCCCACCATGTTGGCAAGGGCATTGTCTGCGCGGTCGATGCCCACATACAGACTCAACAGGAAAAGGGGTATGAAATGGGCCGCAGCGCGCTCTGTGGGATAATTGACACCGAAGAGATGGTGAAGGGCAATCGTGCCCACGACCGAGAACAGCAGTATGAGGTGTGGTCCGGCCACTCTCACCGGACGGGCAGCAAATGACCTGATCATGTCGAAAGTCAGCAGCAGGGCAAGAATGGAGACCACTACAATAGGGATGGTGGACGAGTAACCCCATTCAACGAATGTCAAATAAGACAGGTTCATCACCACCGAATCCCAGAATCCTGAATCCGACCCTAAATACAGCCTGCCGTTGGCCTTCAGTTCAAAGGAATACAATGCGGCATAGATGTGCGGGACGATAAAGAGTATGATGAAGGCAGCGATATGCACCGGGTTCGGGACTTTGAACCTCCATTTCAGGCTGTCGTCCCGCATGGCACAGGCCAAGGCCAAAAGACCACCGACCGCGAGGGTGGACACCAGCACCGACAGATTTGACCAGACGGCCATCGACAGAAGGGCAAAACCGAATATGGGATGCCAGACCTTTCCTGTCTTCCTATATGCCTCCAAATGATAGACCGCTCCGATCAGGAATGCGAACGAGAGACCGTAGCCCCGACACAGTTGGAAGAACTCAAGCAGATAGTGGCCAAGTGCCATCGACATGAACCACATCAGCCACGTCCGGTCATGATCGAACAGAGAGCGGAATCGGAAGAGATAGATGAACATCAAGACCAGTGCGAGCACATTCGGGAGCCGGAGCACGATCGGTGTGTCGCCCAGCAACAGGTGCGACAGGTGCGCGAAAGTCGAATTCAGTACGTGGTTGTTCGCATCGAGGTGGGCATGAAAAGGCTGGAACCCCCCTGTCTGAACGTAGGTGAAGAAGGTGAACACCTCATCTGAGTACAGGGGAACGTAAATCGCCCGTAGAGCAACGTAGGCCGTCAACAGCACGGCCACTGCCATGGGAAGCTTCCTGTAGATCCTGTCAGTGTTGAACATCAATTCAATGCTAATGACTGAAGTATTCCTTTGACCGTCTCAACCGTGATGGAACGTCCTGTACGCATCGTTCTCAACGAGCGAGATGAGGATGAGGAAAATGGTTCCCATTCAGTGTAGTTTTTCCAGAAACGCCCCGCAGGCGTAGTCCAGCAGCTCATACACCCGCCCGAAGCCGTCATCAAAGTACGGGTCGGGCACAGAATGGCCCTTCACCGCGTTGCCGTGGTCGAGGATGAGGCTCACCTTCTGCCGGTCCGTTTCCGAGCGCGCCATGCTCAGCACATTGGAGCGGTTGCTGGTGTCCATCACCAGAATGTGGTCGAAGCGGTCGAAATCTGCCGTGAGGAAGGGCCGCGAGCGTTGGTACGAGATGTCGATTCCGTTGCTCCGCATTTCGGCCATGGCGCGCGGGTCGGGCTGTTGCCCCTGATGATGGTCCGATGTGCCGGCACTGTCCACAACGATGTCGATGCCCAACTGCTCGGCCCTGTGCTTCAGGATGCCTTCGGCCATGGGGCTTCGGCATATATTGCCGAGGCACACCATCAGGATGCGCGGCACTGCCATGCTAGGTGTGCTTGATCTTCTTGTCGAGGTCAGCGATGTAGGCGCGGAACTGCTTGTCGGTCTCGATCAGGTTGTTCACCGTGCGATAGGCGTGCAGCACGGTCGCGTGGTCCTTCCCTCCGCAGTGCGCCCCGATGGATGCGAGCGATGCCTTGGTGTGGTTCTTCGCATAGTACATGGCGATCTGACGCGCCTGCACCACCTCGCGCTTGCGGGTCTTGGACTTCAGCAGCTCGATCGGCATGTCGAAATAGTCGCTCACCACCTTCTGTATGTAGTCGATGCTGATCTCACGGGCCGTGTTCTTCACAAACTTGTCGATCATCTGCTTGGCAAGGTCCAAGTTGATGTTCTTCTTGTTCAAAGATGCCTGCGCGATGAGCGAGATGAGGGCGCCCTCCAGCTCGCGCACGTTGGTGCTGATGCTGTAGGCGAGGTATTCGAGCACATCGTTGGGAAGCTCTATGCCGTCATGGTAGGCCTTCGTGTTGAGGATGGCAATGCGGGTCTCCAGTTCCGGAACGGACAGGTCTGCGGCCAATCCCCATTTGAAACGCGACAGCAGTCGCTGTTCCATGCCCTGCATCTCCACAGGGGCCTTGTCGCTCGTAAGCACCAGTTGCTTGTTGCTCTGATGCAGATGGTTGAAGATGTGGAAGAACACGTCCTGCGTCTTCTCCTTGCCGGCCAGGAACTGCACATCGTCCACGATCAGCACATCCATCATCTGATAGAAATGCACGAAATCGTTGGTCGAATTGCCTTTCACCGCGTCAATGAACTGCTGCGCGAATCTTTCGGACGACACATAGAGCACCGTCTTGTTGGGATACTTCTCCTTGATCTCGATGCCGATGGCGTGTGCGAGGTGTGTCTTGCCCAACCCGACACCACCATAGATGAGCAGCGGGTTGAATGCCGTGCCGCCCGGCTTGTTGGCCACAGCATAGCCTGCCGAGCGTGCCAATCGGTTGCAATCGCCCTCGATGAAGTTGTCGAAGTTGTAGCTCGAATTGAGCTGCGACTCCACCTTCACTTTTTTGAGACCCGGAATGATGAATGGATTGCGGATGGCGTCAGAGCGGTTCAGGTCCATCGGCATGGACATGGGCCTGTTCTTGGTGGTGGCAGAGCTGGTGGGCACGCGCACCGAGAGCGGCTTGGTGCTGCTCATCGAATTCTCCATGATGATCTGATACTCCAAACGGCCATCGGTCCCGATCTCCTTCTTGATGGTCTTCTTGAGCAGATTGATATAGTGCTCCTCCAACCATTCATAGAAGAATTGGCTGGGCACCTGTATCGTGAGCACGCTCGACTCCAATTTCACGGCCACGATGGGTTCGAACCACGTGCGAAAACTCTGATAAGGAACGTTGTCCTTGATCACCGAGAGGCAGTTCTCCCACACTTCCTTGCAGTCCTTGTTCATAGGTGAATGCGCAATTATCTATTTGTTAATACCTTAAGAAATCAGCGGTGGAACAACCATCTCACGGGGCTGGTCATTCGCTTGGAGCAGGGCAAAACTTCAACAAAAAAAGGGGAAAAAAAAACGATTTGCCTATTGACTTTTGAAAACTTTCATCGCAATATACGCGGGTCGGAAAACCTTGGTCAAACGGTCTATTTGAAGGTCAACACGTCCCATTCTCACACCCGAGTGCCCGGTCTGGCAGACGATAACCGGCTTTCCTTCAATGTTCTGAATCACGTCTGGAGTTTCCAGAAGTGTGTGGGTATGTCCTCCAAGTATCAGATCCACCGAATGACCGCTCTGCGCAAGCACCACATCGGAAATCTTAGGGCTGTCATACCTGTATCCCAGATGCGACAGGCATATCACGATGTCGCAGCCCATTTCCTTTCTCAATAGCGTGCCCATCTCATTGGCGGTCTGCAGCGGGTCGCGATAGCGGATGCCCTCATAGAGTTCTGCATTCACCAGACCTTCCAGCTCGATCCCCAGCCCGAACACGCCTATTCGGATGCCACCTCGGTCAAAGACACGGTACGGCTCCACATGGCCTTCAAGGGCCGTTCCGATCACATCATAATTGGAGGAGATGAATGGGAAGTTGGCATGAGGCAATTGTTTCACCAGCCCGTCAATGCCATTGTCGAAATCATGGTTGCCCAAGGTGGCCGCATCGTAGCCCATAAGGCTCATGAGCCGGAACTCCAGCTCGCCCCCATAATAGTTGAAATAGGGCGTGCCTTGGAATATGTCGCCACTGTCCAGCAGCATCACATTCGGCTCCTGCTGTCTGATAAGCCTCACCATGGACGCTCTCCTTGCGAAGCCGCCCATGTTAGGGAATTTGGGATCGGTGGCCGGAAACGGGTCGATACGGCTGTGTACATCGTTCGTGTGAAGGATGGTGATGTTGATGGTACTCTCCTCCCTCCAAAGCACGCCACCACCGCCAAGGGCCACCAGACCACCGCTCGCAATTGCCGCATTCTTCATGAATGATCTCCGTTTCATGGGTCGATGATTATTCTACGGTCAATGGGCGGAACCAACGGTGTGGACGCTGTTCCCTTCTGTTGGAAGTTCCTTATGATGGCGTCTCGGACGGTCAACTGCAGATCGGTGCGTCCCGCATTGTCGGCCAAAAAATACATCCGGTCGCCCCCATCGGCCAGATAATCAGAGGTCACGACCACATAGCTGCGTTCCTCAAGTGGCCGGCCATTGACGGTCACTGCGATGGTCACGCTGTCCTTCACCTCCACACGAAGCCCCGACACCGGCTGTCCTCCCTCCGTCACAAAATAATCTATCATGCCTTGCATCCCTTTGGGAGTGAGACGGATGAAGGACAGCCGGTTCTCGAACGGCATCAGCTCGAACACATGCCTCACCTCCACATCACCCTCAGGAAGGTCTATGCGCAGCCCACCGATGTTGATGATGCAGAACTCGGGCATTGGTTCTCCCGGGGCGGTCTCCTGCCTTGCCTCTTCAAGGATGAGGTCTGCAATCAGGCTCCCGAGCGGACTGTCGGGGCGTCCGCGGCCCATGGTGTTCTGCGAATTCACCAGAACGTGCCCCATGGTGGTCTCCAAACTGTCGCGATACGGAGCGATCCATCGGCCCATCAGGCTGTCGGCCTCTGTGGTCGGATCCACCACCAAGGCATGGTAGCTCACCTGACTTTCGGTGCATGAACCGAACAGCAGCAACAACGGGACCATCCAACGCATCATGCCCGCAAGATAGCGATGCGGGAAATGCCCACGTGTGGGAAAATGCTGTTTTTCAGAAGTCGGTCACAGCACCAATCGCCCCTCTTTCAATAGGGGCACCGCATCGGTCAGGTCTGTTCGGAGGCAGTACTCGACATCCTTCTCCAGATGGAGGTGAGCGAGGCGTTTGCGATGCGAGCAACTGCTCAGAAAACGCAACGGATTGCGCCTTGCCGAACGATAGACCAGACAACTGGCATTGGCACTGTCGCAGTCTGAAATGAATTTTCCACTGATGAGCAGCAGGTTGGTGAGTGCCCCTGCAAAGAGACTGTCCTCCATGTTGAAACGGTCTTTCCAACCGGCACAGAGGATGACCACGTCCCTGTCCTGAAGAACGGTCCACCGCGCCAACGCTCCAAGATTGAGAAACGACCCTATGACAATGCTGTCAGAATGCTTGGCGGCAATGTTGATGGCGCGGGTGCCGTTGGTGGTGGTGAGTACGATCTCACGGCCGGCAATGCCCCCGTTCATATAACTGAAAGGGCTGTTGCCGAATGCAAACCCGTCCACTACTTCTCCATTGCGCTCGCCACCGGCCAAAAACCCCTTGGCCTGAAACTCTCGTGCCTCCTTGATGGTGGAGACCGGAATGACGGCCTTGGCACCGTATTGAAATGCTGTGACAATGGCGCTCGTGGCCCTGAAAATGTCCACCACGACCACCACGGTGTCCTTCCGTGCGAAATGCTGGAAAAGAGTTGGAGAGAAACAGACCTCAACCTTATTCATCCTTTCAAGTTGGGAGTTGGAAGTTGCCCGAAGTCCGCTATGGACAACCTTGAACCCTGAACTATCTTTCAACTACTTTGAGCTGCCCTTTGGCAACCGCCTGATCATAGATGTCGCGTTCCAATTTGCGCATCATGTTCAACTTTCGCCTGTTCAGTATGACGCTGATGATATCCTGACGCACATAATCCACGGGGGCCTTCTCATTCTTCTGTTTCATCTCCTTGATGTCGATGATATAGCGCGCTGTTGAATCTGCCACATCAATGAAGGTGCTGTTCCTTGCCTGAGAGGCGTTCATCCCTGAGCTGGCAGGCAGTTGTCCGATCAGTTTTTCCAAAGGGATCCATTGTTGGTCGTTGAGATGCATGGACAGCGCATGTTGCGCGCAATAGCCTTCCAGCACAGACCGCAGCTCGGTGTCATTGTCCTTCCTGATCCATTTCCTGAGATTGTCCACCTCCGGGTCGTTCACATTCACTTTGATGAACAGTGCCCGGACGATGTCCTCCTGAAGGTCGAAATCCTTTGCATGCTCACCGTGATATGCGTTGATCTCATCATCCTTGACCAGCGTGTCCATCTGTTGGCGCACCCATTCGGTCTGATAGAGATAGATGAGCAGCGATTGGCGGTATTCCTCCAACTGCCGGCTCACGTCCTTCTGCTGATCGCTGAGATTCAGCTCGGCCCGGCTCACCATCAGTTGTTTGGTGGCCCACTGGCGGATGAAATTGTCGGTGAACAGGGAACTGTCCTCCACCGACAGCCCTTGCGGAAGCGCACTTGTCAGTTCATCCACATAGAGGACGTTTCCGCCCATCTTGGCAAGTACCGACCGTTCAGGCTCAGACTCGAATAGGCCACAGCCCCCAAGCATCAGCGCAAGAAGCGCCCCGGACAGTACCGATACCTTCCCTCCTGTCACTTGATGCGTTTCAGCAGATCTTCATTGGCCTTGAAGCTGTACTTGCTTCTCAACTCCTTGATCCATTCCTGCTCCAGATGCTGCTGATAGTCGGCCGTTACCAGACCACGGCACTCCTTCAGCGTCTTTGGTGCGGGGGCAAGCACATCCTTCACCACTACGATCACTTGGTTGTCGCCCTTCTTGTACGGGCCATGCACGCCTTTTTCCCAGGGCACATTCTTAAGCAGTTCTTCGTCTTCGGCCTGATACCTGCCTGCCTCTGACCTCAGATTGAGTTTGGAGTTGGCATTGTAGCGTTTCACCACATCCTCGCGGTCGATGCCGCTCTTGAAGTTCTTCTTCAGCTCTTTCAGCAGGGGTTGCAGGATGCTGTCCTTCTGCACGTGGTAGAGTTCGGCATCAAGGCGTTTCTCCCAAGCGTATTTTCCGGGGTTCTGCGCGTGAAAGGACTGAAGACCGGAGGTGTCCTTCACGGCCTTGGACCACACTTTCTGGTCTGTGAGGTCGAAAAGCAGGATGCCATCGCGGTATTCGCGCAGCAGGGCCTTGTATTCAGGATACTTCTTCTCCAATTGCGCCTCTTCATAGTTCAGCACACTCTCCTCCACGAACTGCGTGTAATAGCCATTGAGCAGTACACGCAGGTCTTCTGGCTTTCTGCGGGTCTGCTGACGGCCTACGAATTTGGCAAGGTCATACTGGGTCAATGTCTGCGAGCCGATGGTAAGCACCGGCTTGCCGAGATAGCGGGCCGTGTCTGCATTCCACTTGCCGTCCAGCAGTTTGGCGTCCAGAAACTTGGCGAGTTCATCCACAGCAGCAGGGAATTCCCTGAATCCGGCCTCTTTCTTCACCCTGTCGATGACCACGGTGCGGGTGAGCTGACTGCGGCTGTCCTTGCTCACCTTGGCGGTGAGGTCGTCCTTGGCGGCATCGAATGTCGGCACGGGGATGCGCTCCAACAGTTTGATGATGTGCCATCCGTATTCTGTCTGCACCGGATCGGAAACGTCACCGGCATTCTTAAGTGCGAAAGCTGCCTTTTCGAATGCGGCCACCATGCGGCCGGTGCCGAACTGTGGAAGCTCACCGCCTTTGCTGGCAGAGCCCTTGTCCTCGCTGTATTTGGTGGCGAGTTCCTCGAAGGTGCTCTTGCCACTGACCAACAGTCCTTTGACCTCGATGGCCTTCTCCTTGGCCTTGCCCACCTCCTCCTCTGACGCCTCTTTGCCGGTCTTCACCATGATATGGGCTACACGCAGTTCGCCCGATGCCTCGCGTTTCCCGTTCACTTTCAGGATGTGATAGCCGAACCGCGTGCGGACAGGCTGGCTGATCTCGCCCACAGGTGTGTTGAAAGCCGCAGTCTCGAACGGATATACCATGCGCATGGCCGAAAACCAGCCGAGGTTGCCACCATTGTCGGCAGCGGACGGGTCTTCGCTATACTGTTTGGCCAATGCCTCGAAGTCGCCTTTCAAGGCCCGATTGCGCAGATCCAAAATGCGGTTGTAAACGGCCAACGTGTCCTTGGGAAGGGCATCTGGCCCTACCTTCAATAGGATGTGGCTGGCACTCACATCCAGTTTCATGCGGTCATAGGCTTCCTTCACCAATGCTTCGGACACATTCTTGTCAGTGAGGTATGGCTTGGCCAACTGCTTCTGATAGCCTTTGAGTTCCTCCTTGAATTTCTTCAAAGTGTCCAGTCCCAACTCCTCTGCCTCCCGCACTTTCAGGCGGAAATTGATGTAGAGGTCGAGATATTCGCGAACATCTTCGGGATTGACCTGTGTGTCGCGGTTGTTCTTACGATACACTGCCTCAAACTCGGAAAGGGTGATGTTCTGACCTTCCACGGTCAGCAGCACGGGGTCCTTCTCCTGAGCTGAGGAGGTGAGGCCCCCAAAGAGGAATGCACAGAAGGTTGCAGCCGTGAAGAACTTATTGCTCATGGTTCGTTGAACTTTAATTGACTCTGAATGAGATCTGATGATGAATGAATGAAACGCGACTATGAATGATGCCGAGGGCTATGGACTGTAGTTCGGTGCCTCGCTTGTGATGGTGATGCCGTGCGGGTGACTCTCGCGCACACCTGCTGGGGACATCCTTATGAATTTGGCATTCTGCAGGTCGTTGATGGTGGGGGCACCACAATAGCCCATGCCTGCCCGCAGCCCTCCGATAATCTGATAGATGACCTCGTGCAGGGTTCCTTTGTAGGGGACGCGGCCTGCGATGCCCTCTGGCACAAGCTTCTTCACATCGTCCTCAGCATCTTGGAAATACCGGTCCTTAGACCCTTTCTGCATGGCTTCGAGCGATCCCATGCCACGATAGGTCTTGAATTTCCTCCCCTCCAGAATGACGGTCTGTCCGGGCGATTCCTCTGTGCCTGCGAACATGCTGCCGGCCATGATGGTGTCGGCCCCTGCGGCCAATGCCTTCACAATATCGCCAGTGAAACGCAGACCACCGTCACCGATAACGGGCACGCCCGAACCCTTGATGGCCTTGGCCACTTCGAGGATTGCTGAAAGCTGTGGCACCCCTACGCCCGCTATCACACGTGTGGTGCAGATGCTGCCCGGTCCTATGCCGACCTTCACTGCATCGGCCCCATGTTTCACCAGCATTCGGGCCGCATCGCCCGTGGCAATGTTGCCCACCACCACCTGCAGGTCGGGGAATGCGTCCTTCACGCTGCGCAGTGCGGTGACCACTCCCTTGCTGTGGCCGTGGGCAGTGTCGATGACAACGGCATCGACACCAACGGCATGGAGGGCGGCAACGCGGTCGAGCATGTCACCGGTGATGCCCACTGCGGCCGCCACGCGCAACCTGCCCAGCTTGTCCTTGCAGGCGTTGGGCCTGAGGCGGGTCTTGATAAGGTCCTTGTAGGTGATGAGTCCTATCAGTTTGTAATCGCCATCGACCACAGGGAGCTTCTCGATCTTATGCTCCTGAAGTATGTCCTCGGTGCGGCCCAGGTCGGTCACATCCGTGGCGGTGATGAGGTTCTTGGAGGTCATGACCTCGGCAATGGGCCGCTTCATGTTCTTCTCGAAACGCAGGTCGCGGTTGGTGACGATGCCCACCAGTTTCTGATGGCTATCAATGACCGGAATGCCACCTATCCTGAATTCGGCCATGAGCTTGAGAGCATCTGACACGAGCATGTCGGCCGTCACGGTGACGGGGTCGATGATCATTCCGCTCTCGGCCCGTTTCACCTTGCGCACTTCCTGCGCCTGGGCTTCAATGCTCATATTCTTGTGGATGACCCCGATGCCTCCCTCCTGTGCCATGGCGATGGCCATGGCGGCTTCGGTGACGGTGTCCATCGCAGCGGAGACGATCGGCACCTTCAATTCTATCTCTCTGCTGAATCTGCTGCTGATGTTGACGTCCTTGGGCATCACCTCCGAATAGGCCGGCACGAGCAGCACATCATCGAATGTAAGTCCCTCTCCGTGGAATTTCTCGGGGTCGAGTGTCATGTTACCTTGATTTCACCTTCCGTAAAAATTCGTGCAAAGATAGATTTCCTACATATAGGCCCCACGCGGAGTTTGAGCATCGTTCGGGGCAAACACATCAGACCCGACCTCGAAGGGAGCTTCCTTCCGAAGCCTTCTAACCTGAGCTCAGAATAAGCTCTTCTCGAATGCTACGCCCCGCCTGAGGCGGGCTTAAGGGAGGTATCTGCTGCATGGCTACCATACCTACGTTCCTACGGAACTCGGAAAGCCCCAGCGGGGCGCAGGTATGGTAGGATGGGCAACGCGGGCTGTGGCCCCTACCTTCGCGCCAAATCCAAAACATGCGCACACCGATCAAGTTCGGCACAGATGGCTGGCGGGCCATCATTGCCGATGATTTCACTGTTGACAATGTGGCGCTGGTAACATCGGCCACGGCCCGTTGGGTGGTTCAGAGCCGATTGCCCAAGGTGGCGGTGGTGGGCCACGACTGCCGTTTCGGGGGCGAACTGTTCGCAGAGGCCGTGGCCAAGGTGCTGCTGCACGAGGGTTTCATCGTGCATCTGGCCAAGGGGCCGGTGAGCACGCCCATGGTGTCGTTGGGGACCAAGGAATTGGAGGCGAGCATCGGCATCATCATCACTGCAAGCCATAATGCGCCTGCCTACAACGGGTTCAAGCTCAAAGGCGGTTTCGGTGGGCCACTTCTGGAGAATGATGTGCGGGCCATTGAGGCACGCATCACCGAATGGGCGGGTGTGGAGCTGCGCAGCATTGACCTGGACGAGTACATCCAAAGGAAAAGACTGTTCTACACCGACCTCGAAACGATGTATGTGGAGAAAGTGGAGGCGGCCTTCGACCTTGATGCCATCCGCAGCTCGGGCCTTGAGTTCGCCTTCGATGCGATGTACGGGTCGGGGCAGGATGTGATGCGCAGGCTTTTTCCCGACATCACCTTTCTGCACTGCGAGCGCAATCCGCTGTTCGGGGGCATCGCGCCCGAGCCCATCCTCAGGAATCTGGGCGAGTTTGCCGAGGTGCTGCAACTGGCCGACAACCTCGACTGCGGTCTGGCAGTGGATGGCGATGCCGACCGCATAGCCCTGTTCGACAGCGAGGGCAACTATGTTGACAGCCACCACGTGCTGCTGCTGCTGATCCACTACCTGCACCATTATAAAGGAATGACCGGCAAGGTGGGCGCGGGGTTCTCCAGTTCGGTGAAGGTGAAACGCCTTTGCGACCACTATGGCCTGGAGCTGGAAACGGTGAGGATCGGATTCAAGCACCTGTGCGGCATCATGCTGCGCGATGATGTGCTGGTGGGAGGCGAGGAGAGCGGTGGCATTGCGGTGAAGGGCCATATACCCGAACGCGATGGCATTTGGAACGGCATGCTCATCTGGGAAATGATGGCCGCCACAGGCAAGTCGTTGCGGGCGCTGATCGATGAGGTGTATGCGATCACCGGGCCGTTCGCCTTCGAGCGCAGCGACCTTCACATATCGGAGGGGTTGAAAGAAAAGGTCATTATGAAGTGCAGGACAGGCGCATTCGCGGCCTTTGGCGGCTACACGGTGCAGCGCGTGGAGGATTTTGACGGATGGAAGTTCTGGCTCAGCGACCAGTCGTGGGTCATGATCCGGCCCTCGGGCACCGAGCCTGTGCTGCGCACCTATTCGGAGGCCGCGACCCGCGAAGAGGCGTTGGCCATCTTGGAGGCGTGCCGCGAGGAGATGGGGGCGTGAGACCCCGGTCATTGCCGCTATGGCCCCGCTGACAACCTGAGCCAAGGACAGGCTTTTCTCGAATGCTGCGCCCTTACAGGGCTTAAGGGAGGTATCTGCTGCATGGCTACCATACCTGCGTTCCTACGGAACTCGGAAAGCCCCAGCGGGGCGCAGGTATGGTAGTATAGACACCCCCCATCCCCATCAAGCCCCGGAGGGGCGCAGCTTCGCGGGCCTTATCAATCCCGAACTCAGGTTATCAATAAGAGCACCTTCGCTTTCGATGCGGATGCATTCGCTGTTAATTCGGGCTTCCTCACTATTGAGTTGAGTGTCCTCACTATTGAGTTGAACATCCTCACTATTGATGTGAGCGCAATCGCTGTCGATTTGAACACAATCGCAGTTGATTTGAGCGTCTTCACTCATCGAAAGGACGCGCTCACTATTCAAAAGGAGGCCGTCACTAATCGAAAGGACGCGCTCACTATTCAAACGGAGGCCGTCACTATTCAAAAGGAGGCCGTCACTAATCGAAAGGACGCGCTCACTATTCAAACGGAGATCGTCACTTATCGAAAGGATGCGCTCACTATTCAAACGGAGGCGCTCACTATTCAAACGGAAGCCATCACTATTCAAAAGGAGGCCGTCACTATTGATTTGGAGACACACGCAAAAATACTGATGCCTGAACATCAGCATTATACGATGATGAGGTGAAAGGACGGTTCGGAAAGCCCGAGAAAGCAGGCGTGGCATAAGCATGCTGCCGATCTCTTACCGGTAGGTGCTATCATCCTGACGAAAATCATTTATAGGCCACAGGATATTCTTTACGATCGTACTGTTATCCGTGCCCGAACGCACTGGACATCAACCAAAGCACTGAATACCATGACCGACAATGCCACACGCACAATGAACGCTGCCGTGGCGGGGCAGCAGGTGATGAACGACAACGCCCCGCTTTGGAACACGAGAATGGCCATGGTGAATAAGAAGGGCGCGCTGGACGCCAAGGTCACCGAGATAGAGCAGTTGAATGACGATGTGACCGATGGCAGGGGCCAAGGCGTGGCCAAACGCGCGGCCCGCGACCTTGCCGCCCGGACGGCCCTCAAACTGGCCAAGCCCATGAGCGTCCTTGCCCGCAACATCAACGACCCGGTGCTGGAGGCCGAGACGGACCTGGTCTGGACCGAGCTGCGCTACGGCACAGACCAGGGGGTGATTGACCTCTGGCAACTGGTACACGACCGCGCGGCCGCCCACGGGGCCGCCCTGACGGCCGATGGCTACATAGATGCCGCATGGATACCTCAGTT
>JAIPBJ010000149.1 GCA_021739625.1 Flavobacteriales bacterium
GTCCTTGTACTTCCCGAAAGGCATCCGGTAAACCATCAGCTCCTCAAGCAGTTTGGGGTCAGGGCCGTTCATTGCCGCAAGTTGGGGAAAAGAAAGAGGCCCCATGCCGATCGGCACGGGGGCTCAAAAAATCCCTGACGGTCAGTGTGATGCAAGGTACTTGGCAACCCCATCGTGGGTGGCCTTCATGCCTTCTTCGCCTTTGACCCAGTTGGCAGGGCAGACCTCACCGTTCTCCTCGAAGAACTGAAGGGCATCGACCATTCGCAGGGCCTCGTCCACATTGCGGCCCAATGGGAAATTGTTGATGAGCGCATGCTGCACTGTTCCGCTCTTGTCGATGAGGAACAAGCCGCGATAGGCGATCATCGGACCCGTGGCCTCCAGTTCACCGTTCTCATTGTAATCGTAGTCACCTGCAAGCACGCCATAGTTCATGCTGATGGTCTTGGTGGTGTCGGCCACCACAGGATAGGCGATGCCTTTGATGCCGCCTGCGGCCTTTTCCATCTGCAACCAGCCCCAATGCGACTCTTCGGTGTCGGTGCTGCAAGCGACCACTGCACAGCCACGGGCCTCAAAATCGGCAAGGCGCGCTTGGAATGCGTGCAGCTCTGATGGGCACACGAATGTGAAATCCTTGGGATAGAAGAAGAACACCACGTGCTTCTTGCCGATGAACTGATCCAAGGAGAATCCGGCAACCACCGTTCCACCATTGACCACTGCCCCTGCCGAGAAATGCGGGGCCTTGTTTCCTACTAATGTTGACATGTTTCTGATGTTTAAGGTTAAAGGTTAAAAACTCAAGGTTGCAGCAACCTGGAATCGGTTGCAAAGATAAGGCTCAGGGTGCGCCTGTCAGGCCAATGAGACCGAAAGATAGGCCAAGGCGAAACCCACGGCAATTGCGGTGAACTTGCCAAGGTTGAACCTGTGGCCCTTGTCGGCCTCGTAGATGATGGTGGTGGCAATGTGCAGGAAGATTCCCACCACCAGTGCCATGACCACCCCAAAGAATGCCGGAGCATCGGACACACGGTGCTCAATGATGCCCGACAGCAACCCTCCCAAGGGCGACATGCACGCGAACAGCAGAATGAATATGAGTGCACGGTTGCGCGCCACCCCGCTGGAACGAAGCACAGTGCCAAGGATGAATGCTTCGGGCAGTTTGTGGATGATGACACCCAGAAGCAGCGCATCCTCGCCCTGTCCGTGTTCGTGCCCGTGGCCGAATGGCATTCCTTCCAACAACGAGTGTATCGCCAGCCCGATGAGTAGCGCGTATGGCACCTTGCGGCCATCGATACCGTGTGCATGACCGTGCTCGATGCCCTTGGTGAGGACTTCCAATAGCACCTGCAACAGGAAACCGGCCACAATGAGCAGACCTGTGTTCATGCCGATGACCGCATAGGACACCGGCAGGATATGGAAGAACGACAGCCCGAGGATATAGGCTCCACTGAAGGACAGGGCCATGGTGAAATGCCGGCCGTCCACCTTGGCAAAGAGTGCGGCAACGCCCGCCACGAACGGGAGCGCAAAAAGCAGTGTCAGATCTCCCATCCCTTCGTCTTCTGTGCCACCATGATGAGCCTGTCCGAGTCTGCCTCATCGTAGGGAGCAAGGTCATAACTGCCGAACAGGCCGATGATCTCCATGCCCGCCTCTTCATAATAGGATTCGAAGTCTGCCAAGGTGAGGGCGTCCACTTCTTCCTTGAAATCGAGTTCGGTTTCTCCGTCCACTACTCTGATATCCTTTTCTATGACACTGCCTCGTAGCCTTCTGCTGATGACGAATCTCAGACCCTCGCGTTCCAATTCCTCATCACCTACCATCTGAGACACCACCTTCCTCACGTTGAGAAAATCAAGCACAAAGACACCGCCCGGCCTAAGGGCATCGCGCACAGAGCTGATGGTGCGCTGGTCGTCCTCCCTGCTATGGAAATAGCCGAAGCTGGTGAACAGATTGAGCACCGCATCGAAATGGTCGGCCCAATAAAGACTGCGCATGTCGTGGACAAAGAACTCCAGCCCTTCAGTCTCACTCCTGCGGGCCTCCTCGATGCTCTCTTCGGAAAGGTCGAGGCCAACCACCTCGTAGCCCAAGCGGTGCAGCTCGACCGAATGACGCCCGGCACCACACGCCAGATCGAGCACCCTGCCACCTGCCGGAACATCGAGATGGGCCATTATGCGCTGCACGAAACCACGCGCCTCATCCTGATCGCGATGGCGGTAGAGCACGTGATAATAAGGTGAGTTGAACCACTCGCGGAACCAGTTTCCGCTTTCGGTGTCGGCAGTCGGCATGGGCTGCAAACTTAGGCGATCGTATCCTCCCTTCTCCACTTATGCAACCATGATGCAGTGACCTGAGCCATGCCGGCCACAAATTTTGCAGTTATGTGGTAACTGTTTAGTTTTACCGCAGTATAAACGGTCACCCCCGAACCGACCATCGGGGCATGACCGAGTAACCTGACGGCCAATGACAGTACATAGCACTGGAGCTTTGCATGGGTCGAGCGCGCGCAGCGGAATGGATATATACGACCTGTACAATAAGATGGAGAGCGACAGGATCCTGCTCTCATTCAAAGGTGATGTAACGTCCGATCTGACTGCCTCCATCCTGCAGATCATCGAGCAGCGCCTCATTGAGATGCATGAGACACCGAAGCTGCGCAAGAAGGTTTACAATGTGCTTGTGGAATGTCTCCAGAACCTGTACCACCACATCGATGATGTGATCGACAACGGCATGCCGGAATCCGACAAACGGTCTGCCATCTTCACCATCGGCCACAACAATCTGGGCTATTCCATCACCACTGGCAACTACATCGACAGCGCGAAGGTGAACGGCTTCGCTGAACGCCTCGACCGAATCAATTCGCTCTCGACCGATGAACTGAAACAGTTCTACAAGGAGGTGCTGAGCAATGACGAGCGGTCAGAGCGTGGTGGAGGCGGACTTGGCATGATAGACATCGCCCGCAAGACCGGAAAGAAGCTGAACTATGACTTCATCACCGTGACACCCACGCTGTCGTTCTTCAGCCTGAACATCAACATTGACACTCACGAATAGAACTGAACACCACACAACCTCATAGCCATGATCATAATCAACATTGAAGGGACCCCGAAAACGCCCAAGGTCAATTTCGATCCTGAAAAAGGCACGCTGCTATTGAAAGGCCGCTCCATTCCGGAGAACTCCATCGAATTCTATCGCCCGCTGGTGGACTGGCTTGAGGAATATTCTGGCAATCCCAAGGGCCGAACAGTGTGCGACATCCAACTGGAATACTTCAACACCAGTTCGAGCAAATGCCTCTTGGACCTGTTCAAGAAGATGGAGCAGATGAACAGCAGCGGCAGCGAGATAGTGATCAACTGGTATTATGAAGAGGACGATGAGGACATGCTGGAGGCAGGAGAGGACTATCAGAGCATCATCAACGTGCCTTTCAAGATGATAGAGGTGCAGGACTGAGTGTCCGGGCCTGAAACAGAAAACCCCGACACCTGCAAAGGGTCGGGGTTTTCTTTTTGGCGAATCCCAAACTCAGGGTCAGAGCAGCTTCTGGGCAATGGCCCTTGCCTCCGCATCTGATGCCACATAGTCCTCATAGCCTGGCCTGGCCATGAAGCTGCTCTTGGCCATGGCATCGGCAATCAGGTCTGACATGCCAAGGAAACTGATGCGGTCGTTGAGGAATGCATCCACCGCCACTTCATTGGCCGCATTGAGGACGCAGGGCATGTTGCCCCCCTTCTCCAGCGCATGGAAAGCCAATTCCAGATTGCGGAACGTCTCCCGGTCGGGCTGCTCGAAGGTGAGTGCGGGATAATTCAGGAAATTGAATCTGGGGAAGTCGCTCTTCAATCGGTCGGGGAATCCGAGTGCGAACTGAATAGGCAGTTTCATGTCGGGCAGGCCCATCTGCGCCTTCATGCTGCCGTCCTCGAACTGCACGATGCTGTGAATGATGCTCTGCGGGTGAACGATGACATCGATCTGATCGGGTCTCAGGGCGAAAAGCCATTTGGCCTCAATCACTTCCAGCCCTTTGTTCATCATGCTAGCACTGTCGATGGTGATCTTGGCACCCATTTCCCAGTTGGGATGTTTGAGTGCCTGGGCCTTGGTCACTGCTGCCAACTGCTGGCGGTCCATGCCACGGAACGGCCCGCCCGAGGCAGTGAGGCAGATCTTCTCTATCGGATTGTGGAACTCGCCCACGAGACATTGGAAGATGGCCGAATGCTCGCTGTCCACCGGATAGATGTTCACCGCCATTTCCTTGGCGAGTGCCGTGACGATGTCACCTGCCACCACAAGGGTCTCCTTGTTGGCAAGGGCGATGTGCTTGCCTGCGCGGATGGCCTCCATGGTGGGCCGCAGACCGGCATAACCTACCAGTGCGGTGAGCACGATGTCAATCTCATCCATAAGAACCACCTGCGCCAGAGCATCTTCGCCCGCATAGACCTTGATGCCCTCGTCAAAGAGCGCATCCTTCACCTTCGCGTATTGCCGCTCATCTCCAATGACCACGGCATTGGGCCTGAACCTCAATGATTGCGCAATGAGCAGGTCGGCATTGCCATTGGCGGTGAGCACCTCCAATTCAAACTTGTCCGCGTTGGCCTCCATCACCTCCAAGGCCTGAGTGCCAATGGAACCTGTGGAGCCAAGGATGGCAATGTGACGTTTGGGATTCCGGTTCTCCATATTCGGGGAAAGGGGCAAAAGTAGGCTCAGGTGGGCTGAGAGACCATGACCTGTATTTGGACCGCTCAGGCACCTGAAACCGGTGGGGTCGATTCAATGCGCGCATGGTATCTTTGCGCTTCAATCCAATTGCCCGATGCGCTCCATACTGACCTCGATCTTCCTGCTGCTGGCCTTCCACATCCAAGCACACGAACCCCCCAACACCCCTGTGATGGTGAGCCATGAGCTGGTGAAATCCTACACGAAGGCCGATGTGAAACAGGTGTGGAAGGAGAAGGGCGTGCCGCGCATTGCGCTTCCGGTGCATCTCGGAGTTGATGTGTATGAGATCATCTATTACGTGCCATGGCTGGACGGCACCATGCGCAAGGCATCGGGCATCTATTATGTGCCCAAGACCGACAAGGCGGTGCCTTATGTGATGTATGGTCATGGCACACAGATAGAGAAGCACCGCGACATCACGGACAAGGACGCGCAGCAGTTCATCTGTCTTTCGTATGCGACCGATGGCTACGCGGCCATGTTCCCCGACTATTATGGCATTGGCAAGGGCGAGGGCAAGCACCTCTATCAGCATGCATGGTCGGAGGCGCAGTCGTTCATATATATGCTGTATGCCATTGACGAGTTCAACAAGGAACTGGGCCTGAAGCACGATGGCCACCTGTTCCTGACAGGCTATTCGCAAGGCGGGCACGCCAGCATGGCCGCCCATAAGTACATTCAGGAACTGAACGACCCGCGTTTTCAGGTCACGGCATCATCGCCCATGTCCGGGGCCTACGATATGACCGGGGTGCAGGAACAGTACATGTTCCAAGAATATCCGCGACCGTTCTATCTACCCTATCTGCTGCTGTCGTACCAGATGGCCTACAACATTCTTGACCTGAAGAACCCCTACGATGTGTTCCGTCCGCCATTCGACACGCTGTTTCCGGCCTACTTCGAGAACAACGCCCACCGCACATTGGACGAGCTGAACAAGCATCTTCCCAAGATACCGAAGGATGTGGTGAAACAGGAGTATGTGGACGCCTATATGAACGACCCGGATTTCGCATTCAAGAAACGACTGGCCGAGAACAACCTCACGGACTGGATACCGACAGCGCCAATGCAACTGTGCTATTGCAAGGGCGACCGCGAGGTGAACTATCAGAATTCGGAAGTGGCCTATCGCAACATGACCGCACTGGGAGTGACCGCCATCAAGCTCAACAACCTGAGCGATGAACTGGATCACAACACCTGTGCAGCGTTTGCCGTGCTGGCCACCAAGAACTATTTCGACCGGTTCAAGAACAAGGGCAAGAATCCGAAGATGAAGGATGTGCCGGGTTTCAAGAAATTCCTCATAGGGTTTGTGAAACGGGGCGAGGAGAAGAAATACAGGAAGAAGGGAAAGGATTCGGCCTATATCTGAGAGAATCCCAGCACCCGTTCATTCCTTGATTTCCTTGACACAATTTGAGGTTTTATCACCTCGAGTGTTGGCGAATTGTGTTATAAAAGGTCGGTTCACCGCCTTGCTCCAAAGCTGCTCCAGAGTACTCGACTGCTGCTCCAGAGTACTCTGACGTGGCTCCGCAGCAGGGCAACGGGTCAGCGCAGTGATGCAGAGAGTCTGCGCAGTGGCGCAGAGTACCTCCGCAGTGGTGCAAAGCACCTTTGCAGTACTGCAACGGATCTCTGCAGTGCTGCAATGTGCCACCCCCCATTATCGATCTGGTGCACCTGCATTTCAGCACTGGACACGCGTTCCTAATAAGCGAGCAACTTCAAACCCCTCCTCCCTAACTTCGCCCCTATGGAGGAAGCCTTCAATCTCGTTTCCGATTTCCAGCCCACGGGCGACCAGCCGGAGGCCATCCGCCAGTTGACGGAGGGCATCATGCGGGGCGACCGCCATCAGGTGCTGCTGGGAGTTACGGGGTCGGGCAAGACCTTCACCATGGCGAACGTCATCGCCAATCTGAACCGCCCAGCGCTGATCCTCAGCCACAACAAGACCCTGGCCGCGCAGCTCTTCGGAGAGATGCGGCAGTTCTTCCCCAACAACGCGGTGGAGTATTATGTGAGCTATTACGACTACTACCAGCCCGAGGCATACCTGCCCACCACCGACACCTATATAGAAAAGGACCTCGCCATCAACGATGAGATCGAGAAGCACCGCCTCAGCACGGCCAGCACGCTGCTTTCGGGCCGCAGGGACGTGGTGGTGGTGGCATCGGTGTCGTGCATCTACGGAATCGGCAATCCCACGGATTTCAAGAAGAACGTCATCACTGTGAAAGTGGGCGAACAGATCAGCCGCGAGAAACTGCTGAACCTGCTCGTAACCAGCCTATACAGCCGCAACAGTGCCGCTGCTGGGCTGGAGCGCGGGCAGTTCCGCGTGAAGGGCGACACGGTGGACGTCTATCTCGCCAATGCCGACTACGCATACCGCATCTTCTTCTTCGGCAATGAGATTGAAGAGTTGGAGCGCATCGACCCGCAGAGCGGCAGCACACTGGCATCGCTGCGCGAGGTGGTCATCTATCCTGCCAACAACTTTGTAACGAGCCGCGACACACTG
>JAIPBJ010000150.1 GCA_021739625.1 Flavobacteriales bacterium
AGCTGATGTTGCCCGTTCCGTCTTCCTTCTCGATTCCGCCCATGCGGTGCTCCAATCCTGCAACGCCCGGCACGGCCCATTTGCGCACCAATGCGGCATTGCGCCTATACGGATAGAACACGCCATCCTCAAGGTCGTCCTTTCCTGCAAAGTCGCCCTTGAACGCAGGAAGTTCATCGGCCTTCGGAAATTTCCATGGCTCAGAGCCGTTGGCCAAGTAGCCATCAGAAAGGAAGAACACAGGCGTCATGTGCTGCACCGCGATGCGACATGCTTCGTATGCCATATTGAAACAGTCGGCAGGCGTGGCAGCAGCAACTACTGCAACCGGAGCCTCGCCATTGCGGCCCATCATGGCCTGCAAAAGATCGGACTGCTCCGTCTTGGTGGGAAGACCAGTGGATGGCCCACCGCGCTGCACATTCACGATCACCAACGGCAATTCCAGCATAAGTGCCAATCCGATAGCCTCGCCTTTGAGCGCGATGCCCGGGCCGCTACTGGCTGTAATGCCAAGCGCACCACCGAACGATGCTCCGATAGATGCACTGATGGCCGCAATCTCGTCCTCGGCCTGAAAGGTCTTCACGTTGAAATTCTTGTGACGCGCCAGCTCGTGCAGGATGTCCGAAGCGGGCGTGATAGGATAACTTCCGTAGAAAACCTCCAGTCCAGAACGGTTTCCCGCAGCGATGAGACCCAACGCGGCAGCGATGTTGCCAGTAATGTTGCGATAAGTGCCCTTGGTCATCGGTGCCTTGTCCACGCTATAGCGCGAGGTAGGAGCTTCGATGGTGTCGCCATAGTTGTATCCGGCCTGCAACACCTTAGTATTGAAGTCGATGAGCTCGGGTTTCTTCTTGAATTTCTCCTTCAGGAAGTTGATGGTGTGATCGAGCGTGCGGTCATACATCCACAGCACGAAACCGAGCACGAACATGTTCTTGCTGCGGTCGATGTCCCGTGTTCCGAGTCCACTGTCCTTGAGGCATTCGCGGGTCAGCTTGGTGACATCGATGGGATAGACAGTGAAACCGTTCAACGTGCCGTCCTCCAGCGGATTTCTGCCATCAGTGTACTTTGCCAAGCGCAGATTCTTGGCATCGAAGCCATCGGTGTTGAGGATGATGGTACCGCCCTTCTTCAGCGACCTGAGATTCGCTTTCAGACCAGCCGCATTCATCACCACAAGCGCATCGCATTCGTCTCCGGGAGTGAATATCTCAATGCTCCCGAAGTGAAGCTGGAATCCCGACACACCTGCCAAAGTGCCCTGTGGGGCGCGTATTTCGGCAGGATAGTTCGGGAACGTGCTGAGGTCGTTTCCGAAAAGTGCGTTGGTGTCGGTGAACTGGGTTCCGGTGAGTTGGATACCGTCACCGGAGTCTCCTGCGAACAGGATGGTGACCTCTTTGGTCTTCTCTATGGTGTGGGACATTGATGCTTCAAAAATCGGAGGCAAAAGTAGGGGCGAAAGACAGGCGATCGGCCAATATTCTACTGCGATCTGGCGACAATGATCGCAGGGATGCTGCCACCAACGCAGAAGATAGGACTACATGACCCAAGTGCATGTCATGCACAACCATTGAGAGTGCTGTACCGCCAATCACAAAGGGTCCGGTGGGCATCGAGGATCCGATCGGTCAGATCTCTTCGTAGGCCTCCACACCCACAATGGTAGGTGCGGCCCGCTTGATGGCCTCTTCCACTCCGCCCTTGAGGGTCATCTCGCGCATCTGACAACTGCGACATGATCCGATGAGGCGCAGACGTGCCACCATGTCCTCGGTGATATCCACCAGTTCCATATCGCCCCCGTCCGCCTCAAAGAAGGGACGCATGGCATCTATTGCGGCCTCCACGCTGATGCGCAACTGCGGGTCGTTGTGGGCGGTCACTGTCATCGGGGCTGGTTAGCGAGACGCTCTGTGGCGGGTAATGTTGCATTGCGGTGTTCCACCTGTTCCACCACGTTCCTGGTCAATTCTTTGAATGCGAGGGCAACTGGAGTATCGCCTTGCAGAATGGCCGGTCTGCCCACATCGCCTGCCTCGCGGATGCTCTGAACCAGAGGAATCTGACCCAGCAGTGGCACATCCAGTTTCTCTGCCAGTCCCTTGGCACCTTCCTTTCCGAAGATGTAATACTTGTTTTCCGGGAGCTCGGCAGGGGTGAACCATGCCATATTCTCCACCAGACCCAATACCGGGACATTGATGCTTGGCAGTTGGAACATCGCCACGCCTTTGCGGGCATCGGCCAATGCTATCTCTTGCGGGGTGCTCACCACCACCACACCGGTCACCATCACGGCCTGCACCAGTGTGATGTGAATGTCTCCTGTGCCCGGAGGCAGATCAAGTACCATGTAGTCCAGATCGCCCCACCATGCATCGGCAAAGAGCTGATTGATGGCCTTTGTGGCCATGGCCCCACGCCACACGATGGCCTGATTGGGATCGGCAAAGAATCCGATACTCAACATCTTGACACCATGGCTCTCTACGGGAATCATGTACTGTTTGCCATCGATGACCTCGGTTCCTGGTTTCTCGTTCACCACATCGAACATGATGGGCATAGATGGGCCGTAGATGTCAGCATCTATCAGCCCCACCTTGTATCCCAACTGTGCCAGACCGATGGCCAGATTGGCAGTGATGGTGCTTTTGCCCACACCGCCCTTGCCAGAAGCCACTGCTATGATATTCTTGACATTGCGCATGGACTCAGGCCCTTTCGGACTGTCTTCGGGAAGCTTGGATGTGGTGATGTTCACCTTAGGCTGCACCTCAGGGCCGAACGCCTTGTGCAAGGCTTCCACCACCTGATCCTCCAGCTTCTTTCGCACATGCAGCGCAGGATTGCGAATCTCAAGGTCCACCACCGCCTCACGGCCGAACACATGGATATTCCTAATCTCACCGCTCTCGGTCAGCATTACACTTCCGGCCGGGGATGGCACCTGCGAGAGGGCCTTTTCTATGGACTGCTTATTTAGATTCATTCTAAGGGTCAAAAGTAATCAGTGCAGGAACGTGATGGATGGGACGAAGGTCAAATTTTATAGGTCGCCACGACCCCTCCTTCATTTTCGCTATCCTTGAACACTGAAACACGACCTACAGAAATGAAGATGAAACCAATGTTCGCGCTTGGGCTGCTGGCGTGTGCCGGCACGGCAATGATGAGTCTGGTTCCAACAGAAACAACTAAAAATGAGGCACCTGCGGAAAGAACTCCCGTCTCTGAACTGCTCATTTCCTTGGGCGATAGTCCACAGAAGCATTACATCAAGGACATCGACCCTAAGAAAGTGGCGCTGGGAGAGGAGATCGTGCTGAAAGGGAATGCGACCATGGCCGATGGCACTCGCAGCCCGAAGGTCTCCGAGTTCTTCGTGTGCACCGATTGTCACAATATCGGCCCTGAGGCCCCGAAACCGCTGGACAACGACCCCGAGGTGCGCCTGCGCTTCGCGATGGATAATAACATCCCATACCTTCCGGGTTCCACTTTCAGGGGAATTGTGAACCGGACTGGCTGGTTCAACGGAGATCACATCAAGAAGTATGGGGATCTGGTGAAACCCGCCAATCATGACCTCCACAACGCAGTGCAGCTCTGTTCGCGCGAATGCTCATCGGGACGCTATCTCGAAGATTGGGAGTTGGAAGCAGTGATGCACTATCTGACCACGCTACAACTTACTGTGGGCGAGCTGGGCCTCGCTGACAACGAAATGGCGCAGCTGACGAACCCCGCTGACAAGGCAGCGGCCATTGCGCTCGTGAAATCGAGGTATCTGGATGCCATGCCCGCCACGTTCCTTGAGCCATTGCCTTTAGAGCAGCGGGCCATGGGCCTGAAAGGCGATGTGACCAAAGGCAAGTTCATCTACGAGAACAGCTGCATGCACTGCCACAAGGAGAATGGAGTGACCAAGACGGTGTTCGGCACAGGCAAAGGGCAGAAGGACGCGACCTGGCTGGCCAGCTATCTTCCCAAGAGCAACGGGGGTTCCATCTATTACATCTGCCGCAAGGGCACTTCTCCCAAGAAAAAGACCCCGCAGTACATGCCCATCTACTCTAATGAGAAACTGACTGATGGACAGATTGAAGACCTTGTGGCCTACGTGAGCAAGATGGCAGGAAAACCATGATTACTTTGAGCGAATGGGCAACGTCAACCACACTTCAGCGTCTGCTGTCTATCACTGCCGATAGGCTTTCGAAAAGCCTCATAATTTAACGACATGCAACGTCAATTCAGGTCGATAGCAATCACTGTACTTTTCATTTCTGCACTGATGCCTTGGGCGGTACAGGCCCAATCTCCCACGTGCGACATAGCGCTTATCACATCAACCTTCACGGGAGCGGGATATGTGCCACTTGCGGTGCAGGGTCAGCCATGCAGCATGTATTTTGTGAATCCCAATTCGATGCCGGCCGGAAACGCACAGGCCGCAGCGGCCACGTTGGGCGCCAATCTGGTGGTGATGAACGATGCATCTGAGAACGCTGCGGTGGGAGCGGCCCTTGCAGCAAGTGCCTACAACGGCAACACCATCTGGATCGGCTACCAGAGAACAGGCGCGGGTGTCAACACATGGTACTCAAGCGATGGTACCACAGGGACATTCGCCCCCAACAATGGTGATCCGAACATCTATCAGAACTGGGCAGGTGGTGAGCCAAACAACAGCGGCTATGGAGACACTGGGCTCTTCGGATCGTGTGACTATGAATGTCAGAATGGCGAGCAATGTGTTCAGATATATCCCAATTCATTTTGGAACGATCTGGCATGTGACGGCAACAGTCGCTCTGTCATAGAAGTGAACCTTTGTCCAGAGATCACGATCACACTCAGTGCTAACAACGTCTGCGCAGGAATACCAGTGGATCTGGCCGCCACCACCCTCTTGGGTTCCGTTCCATACAACTACACATGGGACACGGGGCAGAATGGTGCCAACATCACGGTAACGCCACTTCAGAACACGGATTACACCGCCACTGTGGTTGACCGCTACTCCTGCTCTGCATCAGAAACGGTCACGGTGACAACTCTGGCCTCTGCCACTTCGGATTTCACTGCCGACAGTCCGGTCTGTGTGGGCCTTCCTGCAACGGTCACCTACACGGGAACTGGGCAACCTGGCTCCACCTACGCTTGGGGTTTTGACGGAGGTGTCCCCGCAAGTGGCAGCGGGCAGGGCCCCTATCAGGTGGGATGGGCGACAGCAGGCGTGAAGAACGTCACGCTTCAAGTGACCGAGAGCGGTTGTGTTTCACCTGTTACCACCGTTCAGGTGACCGTAGAGGCAAACCCCGTGGCCGACTTCACCTTTACCACCGAATGTCAGGGAACGGCCACCGCGTTCACCAACACTTCCACTGGAAATTTCGCTGCCAGTGCTTGGGATTTTGGAAGTGGACCGGTGCTTTCTACCGATGCCACATTCACTTTCCCATCAGCAGGAACATTTCCAGTATCGCTCGGTGTGACCACCGCCAACGGGTGTTTCGGAACATCCACCCAGCAGGTGACCGTCAATCCGCAGCCTACTGCAGCTTTCAGTGCGCCTGATGTCTGTTTGGGAGAAGACACCCCGTTCACTGACGGTTCGTCCATCGCTGGTGGCGGCACCATCAGTTCGCATGACTGGGATTTTGGAGATGGCGCAGGAACATCTGTTCAGGCCTCACCGACTTACACGTACAATACACCTGACAGCTATGATGTTGTATTGACGGTGACCAGCGATCAAGGATGCACCGATGCCGTGACAGAAACCGTGGTGGTAGGAGTACTTCCCGTAGCCGATTTCGTTGTGGTGAACGCTTGCACCGGTGACGGTGTGGAGTTCATTGATGCAACAACCATAGCGGCCGGCAGCTTGACGGATTGGGCGTGGGATTTCGGAGACGGCAGCGGGTCTAACGTTCAGAATCCGACCCATGTGTATGCATCACCGAACACTTATGATGTTACGCTCACGGTCAGTTCAGGCAATTGCACGGATGCGATCACTCTGCCAGCGACATCCTTCCCTGTGCCAACAGCGAATTTCACCACTGCCAACGTCTGCCTTGGCGAACCAGCAGATTTCACCGACAATTCGTCCGTAATTGGTTCGACCATTGCACAGTGGGCCTGGGACTTTGACGGTGAAGGCAATGCAATGACGGCAGATGCTTCGTTCACCTTCCTCAACCCCGGCACCTATAATGTGACGCTTGCAGTAGTCACTACAGATTTCTGCGCAGACACGCACACAGAATCAATCACCATATATCCTTCGCCTGAACCGGCTTTTACAGCAGCAGCCGTTTGCTATGGGAATGCCACCACATTTCAGAACCAAAGTATTGTGAGTTCCGGACTCATCACAGGTCAGATCTGGGATTTCGGTGACAATGCAGGAACATCTGTGAACGCTTCACCCATCTACACATATTCCGCAGCGGGCACCTACCCGGTCACATTGGGTGTGACCACCGCCTTCGGGTGTACGGCAATCCTCACGCAGAATGTCACCGTCAATCCGCTTCCCATAATTGACGCTTCGCATACTGATATCCTCTGTGCAGGACAGACGAATGGTACCGCAACAGCAAGTGCTTCCGGAGCTTCCACACCGTACGGATATCTTTGGGACAACGCCCTTCAATCCACCACTCAGACCATTCAGAACCTTGGCCCCGGCCCTTATACCGTGACAGTGACCGATGCTCTCGGGTGCGTTTCGGACACGACCGTCATCGTGCAACAGCCCTTGCCCATAAATGTGAATCTGCTGGCCGGAGACGATACCTGTGGACTTGGCAACGGAGCATTGCAGGCCGTCATCCTTGGGGGCACAGCGCCCTTCGAATATGTCTGGTCGGCCATCAATGATTCCACAACCATCTATTCAGAGGATCTTACCCCTTCGGGTTGGAACACGATGCTGATTCCGGGCGAATATGCTGTAGTGGTCACCGATGCAGGCGGATGCACGACCTCTGGGACGGCCACTGTCGGTCAGATACCCAGACCACTTGCCGCTTACAGCACCCGCAGCAAGCCCGAGGAGATGAAGGACCCGTCCGTGCTGTTCTTCAACCAGAGCGAGGCGGCCATCACCTACGAATGGCATTTCGGTGATGGGGAGGTGAGCAGTCAGGAGCATC
>JAIPBJ010000151.1 GCA_021739625.1 Flavobacteriales bacterium
ACCGACAGCGTGGCACTTGCACAGGCGGCCTACAACGGGCGGAAGGCGCTTCGCAACCTCAAGCAGCTCATACAATGGGATGGCCCCGACCCTGAGCTGCAGGACGACCTCCTTGCGGGTCTGCTTCCGAGCTATGAGGTGCTGCGCGATGGGGCACTGTCCAACAGTGCGGCCGTACTGCTTTCGGCCCATAACCTGGAGACCTCCGAACTTGACGTGAAACTGGCGCGATCCATGCAGTTCCCGGTCGTTGTGGGGCAGGCCTCCTACGGCTATCTGCGCAATACCAGCGAGGTCAGTTTCATTGAGAAGAGCAGTTCGCTCGGCCCAACGCTGGGCATCAGTCTTTCCTACAGTCTTTTTGATGGAAGGAAGAAGCACACCCAGCTACAGAATGCGAAGATTGCTTTGGAAACAGGCCGGATCAAGGACACCGAGGCAAGGCAGGAACTGCTGCGCAATCTCGACAATGGCTACGATCTGCACGCCACCAACATGCTGCGGCTGCGGCTTTCCGAGCAGGCCGTGGCGGCCGCTGATGCCGCCTTTGGCCGCACTGCCGAACTGTTTGCACTGGGCCAGGTGACAGGGCTGGAGCATCGCGATGCCCAACTTGCGGTGATGAATGCGCGCATCAACGTGCTTTCGGCCCGCATAGCGACCAAACTGGCCGAACTTGAACTGCTGCGATTGGGCGGTCTGCTCCTGAGAGAGGAGTGATGTGATTTTTTTCAACTGCTACGGTGCGAATCAGTCTGTTCACTTCCTTTATGGTGTCTTTCAACATCGACCGCCATGAGAAGATTCATTCCTTTTCTGCTGTTGGCAATTCCGTTGGGCGCCACCGCCCAACATGCCAAGACCGTTCCTTCGCACGATACTCACCCTCCTGTCCAAGCACACTACAAGAGGTCGGAGCTGCATACGGTACCGCTGGCCGCGTTCATCGATCCGAAGATGGTCACCTCCGATTGGAAGATAAAAGTGTCGCATGTGGCCCGGCTGCATGGCAGCCCATCGAAACGGGACATCGACAGGATAAAGTTCGAAAAGTCCGCCATCAAACAGGAGGGTGTTGGCACAGAGCCCTATTCTGTTGATGCGGTAACCCCTTCGGTAGGCATCAACTTTCTGGGCAATGAGATGTTCAATGGCACTCCGCCCGACAACACGCTCGCCATCTCGAATGCCGGCAAGATCGTGAGCTGCGACAATGCCACCATGGAAGTACATGATGCCTATGCTCAGGATCCTTACCTCAGCTATTGGGTCAATCACTACGACTTCTTCGGTTCCCATCTCTCGCCCGCACCAACGGGAAACATCTACGACCCAAGGGTCATCTACGACTCTGGTTCGGACAGATTCATCTATTGCATATTGCATGGGTCGTCCTCTTCACTCAGCCAGATACTCCTTTGTTTCTCGAAGACCAATAACCCGATGGACGGCTGGTGGGTCTATCGGCTTACAGCCAACGCTGCACATCCCAACCTGTGGTTCGACTATCCCAATCTCGGTGTGTCGAACAATGAGATCTATATATCGGGCAACATGTTCACTGATGGAGGGACCTTCGGAGGGAACGTCCTTTTTCAGATTCCTAAGCAGGCGGGATACAGTGGTGAAAGCCTCAACTACCAGTGGTGGTATGATGTGCATGATGGCAACAACAATCAGGCGTTCACCCTCGTGCCATTGAGTCACGGAAGGCAAGGGAATTATGGGCCGGGCATCTACTTGGCCGCAAGTGAGGTAGGCACTACGAACGATCGCATTCTGCTTTTCGACCTCACGGACGATGCCTCGGCCACAAACGAGACCCTTAACGTCTATCCCATCAACACCTCCTCCTATGTGATCGGTGGCTATGCTGCCCAAAGTGGCAGCAGCGGGGTGCTCGATGTGGGCGATACGCGCATGCAGAACGGTTTCTACTACAACGGCACCGTGCATTTCGTACACACCACCGACATCGGTGGAGGATGGAACGGCATACGTTACAGCCGCATCAAGACCAGCGACCAGACCATAACCTCAGGCAATTTCGGCAATCAGGGACAGTTGGACTATGCCTATCCGTCCGTGGCAGCCTTCAGTACCTCTACCACCGACAATGCTGCGATGATCAGCTTCCTCGCTTCAGGCCCGGGTACATTTCCGCATGTGCGGGTGGTCAACGTGGACAATGGCATGAACTGGTCTCCATCAACCCTTGTCAAGGCAGGAGAGAGCCACGTGAGCATTCAGGGTGGTGAGACCGAGCGATGGGGAGATTACAGCGGCATCACCAGGAAACACAATGCCAGTTCGCCTGAGGTCTGGATGTCAGGCTGCTACGGAGCATCCACCAACCATTGGAACGTATCGCAGGGCTTCAACGCGTGGATATCTCAGATCGTGTCCGGAGCACCGGCATCGGTCCGAGAAATGGGGCAAGGAACCGATGTGAAGGTGTTCCCCAATCCTGTGGTAGATATCTTCACACTTGATTTCTCGGTGCCCGAAAGGCAGCAGGTGAGCATTCAGCTGACCGATATCCAAGGTCGGGTTGTGAAACACCTGTTCACAGACCATGTGAAGGCCGGTGTCAACCGTCTCAGTTTCAATCGTGGGGCGCTTGCTGCAGGTCAATATGTCCTTACCATCATCTCCAACGGACAATCCATTACCAATGAGAAAATCGTTGTTCAGTAATCTGATAGTGCTGATGCTCGCAGGGTGCGCAGGCAGCGCCAATACCGGTGGCGAGGCCACGGTCGGGCCATCTGTGCCGAACGACACCATGGAATCGACCGTGTTGCAGACCGACACACCGATCGTTCCGGTGTCCACGGTTCAGGACGTTGACGGGCACAGTGCGGCAAAAGAGAACCCATCGGTGAATGAAGGATCCAAGGAGCAGAAGGGGGCGAAGCCAGAGCCCGGGGGTTCAACATCGGGCAGCGGGACCGATCGTCCCGGAAGTGGGGTTCGCGAACATGGATCGCCCCAGAAATCGACCCTGGATTCCTTGAAAGCCGCTAAGACCAAGGGGAAGGACTGATCATGCGCAAGGAAATGCAGCTATCTGTTGCCCACTGAAATAAAAAACTAAATTTGCCGCCCGATTGCCCAGGTGTTGAAATTGGTAGACAAGCCATCTTGAGGGGGTGGTGCACTACGTGCGTGCTGGTTCGAGTCCAGTCCTGGGCACGCTTCTTAAATCCTCTAAATGACCGGGAGCATGTTCGCCTATAAACAAGTCGGAACGTTCCCGGTCATTCTGTTTCTACTGCTCTGCGTTCCATTCTCTGGACTGACGCAAGAGGTCATTATCTGTAAGAGTCAGCAGGATGGCAACCCACGTGGAGCGGCAACCGAGTGGAAGGTCGATTCCTTCCCAGTGCAGCTCACATTGTTCTATCACCATGGCAAGACCACGATTGACGAGCGCAGTCTCAATTTCATCATTGAGCCTGAGTCAAAGTTGGGCATCGGCCCGTTCGAGGCAAGTGTAGTGGTGTCGCAGGGCCGCAATTGGGCCAGCACCACCTTCATGTTCCATCGTGCAGGCAAATACATGGTGAGTGCCTATCGCAGTGACCGGACGGTGATGGCCTCCACACTATTTTCTGTGGATGGGCCAGAAAAGGAGGATGTTCCCGCAGTTGTTTCCGCACCACCTGCTGCTACGAAGCCTGCATCTGCTGGTGCAACAGATGTCGTACAGACCATTTCACGTGATGGTGTTCGCTATGATGGCCCTCAGACGACACCTACCGAGCGTGTGGCCATTGAGAGGCCTCTGACCACAGAGGAGCAGAAGACATTGAAGTATGAGGAGGTGAATATCGCCTTCGGAACAGGCGTGAGCGGCCGCAAACTCGAAGGTGTGGCCGAAAGCTTCACCGATTCGCAGACCCGCAAGGGCATTCTGGTTCAGCTATCCAATCCCAAACCATTTGGCACCGATGCGATAGTGATCGATATCTGGAAGCGGTCATCTGCCAATGCCACTGACTTCGATGAGCTGGTGACGAACAGTTCAGTGACGGTCAGTCCAAAGGATTATACCGCCCACGCTCCTATAACGCTGTTCAAGAAGGGAGCGTACAAGGTGTCGTTCTTCACTCCAGACATGGTGTGGATAGGTTCTTCCTACCTTACTGTCCGCTGAGACAGCATCACTGTTTCAGCACGCAGGTCACTTCCAACGTATCGCGATAGAAGGTGCAGTTGTGGAACAGCCCGGCCTCCATGGCACCGGTTCTCCAATCATTCTCCACACTGTCGGTGTAGGCGCGGTCCCCGCATAGGAAGCCCGAAGAACTCTGTCCGAACGCGGTGTTCACCACACACTCGATACAACTGAATTCTTCATTTACAAGCCTCAGTTCCTCTTCCTCCACATCATCGCTTGTGCCGCAATATTCATCAATGGTGGCGATGTTGACGAAAGCTTCCTTCAGTTCAATGTCGCACTGCACGCACTTGGTGCAGCCCACCATCAGAATTGGAAGGAGAAGCAATGGAAGTATGCGCACCATGCTGGCCATCAGCCTACTTTGACAGTCCAACCAAAGGTATCCTCGGCATCTCCATAGCGTATGGCGGTGAGTTTTGCTGCCAATGCCTTTGAAAGTTGACGGTCTTCAATGGGAGGAAGGACAAGGTCTTCGCCTTCATGGCCAATGAGTTCAATGGGTGCTATGGTGGCTGCAGTTCCTACACCGAAAGCATCTTTGAGCGTGCCGTTGTGATGCGCAGCGACCACCTCTTCCACAGAAATGGGCCTTTCCTGCACATCAATGCCCAAACTGCGGGCAAGTGTAAGAACGCTGTCGCGGGTTATTCCTTGAAGGATGGTATCGCCAGTAGAGGGAGTGAGCAGGCTGTCACCGATCTGGAACATGACATTCATGGTGCCGCTCTCCTCCACGAACCGGTGCTGTTTGGCATCGGTCCATATGAGCTGATGGTAGCCCTTCTGTTGCGCGGCCCTTGTAGGGAGAAGTGCTCCGCCATAGTTGCCGCCCGCCTTTGCAGAACCTGTGCCTCCAGCGGCCGCACGGGTGTAATGCGTCTCGACCAGCACTTTGAGAGGAACACTGTAATAAGGTCCAACCGGCCCTGTGATGATGATGAAGCGGTATGTTTCGGATGGGCGTACACCTATGGCCTCGTCCGTGGCATACATGAACGGGCGTATGTAGAGCGATGCATTGTGGGTCTTCGGCACCCAATTCTGGTCGATATGCACCAGTTCGCGGAGGCATTCCACCAGGGTGTCAACCGGAATGGTGGGCATGCACATGCGCTCGGCTGAGATGTTGAGACGGGCAAAATTGTCCGCAGGGCGGAAGAGGACGATCTCACCATTGTTTTGGCGGTAGGCCTTCAAGCCTTCGAAGATGGTCTGACCATAGTGAAGTCCGAGACATGCCGGGCTTATGGGCATGTTGCCGTAGGGCATTACATGCGGTGAACTCCACACTCCATTGGCATAGTCCATCACCAGCATGTGATCGGAGAACTGCTTTCCAAAGGGAATGTTGCTGAAGTCGATCTCCTTGATACGGGATTCAGCTATCCTGTCCACAGTGATGTTCAAAATGTCGTTTTCCATCCGCTTATCAGTTTGGTACGGCCCAAGGTACATTTTTTAGATCGGGTCGATTCTTAACAAATATCAGTTGTGCGCAACTGCAACACGTCTGAAGCTCCGTTCGCCCTGGTCGGTCACTTCAATGAGGTAGATACCGCTGTGGTCCGGAACCACAATGCGGGCGGGATTTCCAGTAAGTGGCTTCGAGGCCATCAGCTCCCGGCCTTGCAGGTCGAGTATGCGCACAGTGGCACTTGAAGAAAAAGAACCGTTGGCGATGAAAACTTCGCCATTGATGGACGGATTGGGAAAGATGCGCAGATTATCCGCCTTGTGGCCATCGGCCACTCCCTCCATAAAGTCTATCACGAAATGGTCTATTCCGCCTTCCACCAGATGTCCGGGTGCGGCATCCTGAATATGGAACTGCACCTGCATGTTGTCGGTGATGGTGATGAAACTGCTGAGGGCGAAAAAGGCCGAATGCCAACTGCTGCCGGTGGTGGGAAGGCTTTCCAACGTCACGATGTCGATGCCGTTGCTTACGCGCACGAGCATTTCATCGTTGCTGGCTGAACTTCCACCCCCTGTGTAGAACCAGTATTGGAAACTGAGTCCGGGATCCATGTCGGAGAGGTCCATGGAAGGGCTGGTGAGAATGGTGGCCCCATCGTCCACATCGTCAATGTTGACGGGTGGGCCTGCGTTGCCTGTGATGAAGGCGAAGTTGCCGCATCCGTCACCCGAATCGCTGTCGGGATTGGCCAAGTTGCCCTCATAATCGGTGCCGATGGGAGCGCCTCTTTCCCAGACGCCTGTGGTGGCCGCTCCGGTGACCTCCCATCCGAAGTCGAGGGCGAAATCATCATAATACAGTTTCTGCAGTTGTATAGAAATGCTGTTGTTGTCGGCATTGAGGGTGTAGGAGCCGCATTGCGTTACATGGCCCCAATGGCCGACAGTGACCTCATAAGTTCCATCGAAAAAATTCTCGTCAACCAGCACCCCGTTGACATCTGTGGTGGCGGTGATGTCGAAGAGACTGTTGGTGAAGGTGATGGTGGCACCTTCCACGGGGTCACCGCCTGGAGTTTCCGTGACGTTGACCTGAAGCGTGAATGGGATGTCGGGAGTCATCTGCACATCGAGCACAGTGGTCTGTCCACTGACGAGCTGCACATTGCTTACGGTCACTGGCAGGAATCCACCTTTGATGAAGGTGACATCAAAAGTGCCACCTTGAGCAAGGCCGGCAGCATAGGTGCCACTTATGCCCGTGTTCTCGGCAATGGCCGTGCTCACGACCGATACGCTGACTGCACTGAGCGGCACTCCATTGGAAGCGCTGGTGACGGTGCCTTCCAAACGTGCAGCGCGTGTGTAGGTGGGTTGAAGGATGAAGAGTCCTTCCTCGATATCAGCGTTGAGTATGATGCCTGAGGGGAGATAGGGCCATGCGCCCCAAGAGCCGTTGAACCCTTGGCCCGACTCGGGGTTTGAGTCATAGTAGCCGGTGAGAATGATGTTGGACGGGTCGGAGGCATCATGCACGGTGACGCCATCGCGGTAATGCGAGGTGACGATG
>JAIPBJ010000152.1 GCA_021739625.1 Flavobacteriales bacterium
AGCGTGATGAACAGAACCGCGCAGCATCTGAACGTGAGGCAAAAGCAGCTGCCGACAAAGCGAAAGCTGACAAGACCGCTGCCGACAAGGCCGCCAAAGATGCGGAAAAGCAACAGGCCGCTGCCGCACCCAGCCAATCCTCAGGGACCGATGCCATGTTGAAAAGCGTTCCTGGTCTGGTGTTCCGCGTTCAGATCGCTGCAGGGCCCAACAATGTTGACCCCAGCGTATTTGCAAGCAAATACAACATCACCGAGGCAATCGCAGTTGAGCAGCATGAAGGACTGTTCAAATATGTCGTAGGTGAATTCGGCTCTTACCGTCCTGCCAAGACCTTTAGCAATGAGCTGCGCGACAGCAACAGCGTGGACGGCCCATTCGTGACGGCCTACAACAACGGTGTTCGCATTCACGTGAAAGAAGCTCTCGATATTGCAGGTCAGTAAATTTTGTTGACCATATCATTGCAGATGACCCCGCCCAAGCGGGGTTATTTGTTTATTTGAACTTCCTTTCAGAAACCATGAAACGGTTTGGTCTT
The DNA here is from genome assembly GCA_021739625.1 of Flavobacteriales bacterium. Taxonomy (GTDB): domain Bacteria; phylum Bacteroidota; class Bacteroidia; order UBA10329; family UBA10329; genus UBA10329. Next base: position 542 of record JAIPBJ010000152.1, read on the forward strand.
CTTGCGATGATGTTGGCGACACTCCTATTCGGAAGGTCGTTTGCTCAGGAGGCAGAGGAGACTTCGGCACCCGACAATCGGCAGATCACGCTGCCTGAGGTCGGGGTCAACTTTGGGATCGTGACCCTGATGTCGGATGTTGCGCTGAGCAGCCCCGGTCCAAATCCATTTACCCAGTTCGGCTATCAGGTTACTGTCACCCAGCAGGTGGTAAAATCCCTCAACCTTTCGCTCAACATCTTTACTGGTACAGTATATGGCGAGGAGATGAGAAACCTCACCAATCTGAATTACCGCACTGCGCTGTTCAGCCAACAGTTGAATCTGGAGTACAATTTCTATCCCCTGCTCAAACCAGATGCTCAGGGACGTCAGTTGCTCAGACCATATATAGGAATAGGTGTCGGTGCCATGTTCTTCCGTTCCAAGGGCGATCTGCGCGATGCCAATGGCGATACCTACAATTACTGGAGTGACGGATCTATGCGGAGTCTTTCAGAATCTGATCCCAACGCTGAGGCTGCTGTGCTGCTTCAAAGGGACATGGTATATGAGAGCGATCTGCGCGATGCCAATATGGACGGTCTCAGAAAGTATCCGCAGGCAACTTTCACCTTGCCTTTCCATGCCGGCATTCGTATTCAGGTGTCGAAGAATTTCGGGGTGAATGCCGCATTCACTTATGCAATGAATTTTTCTGACATGTTGGACAACTCCGGTGCACAGAGCGTTGGCGATCGCGTCAGCAGCAGTGGGAACGACCATCATATTTTCGGTTCAATCGGGGTGAATGTGTTCTTCGGAAAGATTCGGCCCTCTGCCAAACGTCCTGAAGCGCCAGAACAATTGGCCCAATCGGTCAATCGATGGAAAACGAAAGAGAATGATGACGGAAAGTTGGATCTGGCTGAATCATCGGAGAAATCATCAACAAAGAAGGCTACTCCCAACTTAAAAGATGCCAGAGGCGGGGCTGATTCAAGTGACGTCACCGTATTGCAACCGCAAATGGCGTATCGTGCCGATGGAACGCCTGTTGAATTGACTCCCACGGAAATTGTTGGGGCTGATGGCACGCCATTGCATCTGCTGTTTGATGCGCAAGGAGTGGCTTTGACACCAAGCATGGCTGCAAATGCGCTGTTGGCCTACAAAAAGGATGGAACGGCCGTGCCGCTTGTTGCCAACTCAGGGAATGGCGTGGACGGCACGCCACAATCGCAGCTTTTCGATGCAGTTGGTCGTCCATTGACGGAAGCAGTCCCTACATCATTGGGCAACGGTTTCCGTGCTGACGGATCCAAGGTCTCCTTGGTAGCCACGGGCTATGAAGGTGCGGATGGAACGCCTGTTGAGCAATTGTCGGATGCCAAAGGCAACAAACTCACTACTGAAACTGCGGCAGTCTCCACGTTGGCTTTTCGAGCTGACGGAACGGTGGTTGAAGTTGTCCCCAAGGGATTTGTCGGTTCCGATGGTACGCCATTGGAGCGGTTGACCGATGCCACTGGTCGCAGAATAGAAGCAGTGGAAGTGCCAAGACGATTGGCCTACACCGCAGAAGGACGGCCTGTGGAAATCACGTCCGGCATTCCGAAAGCCAAGGATGGAACACTGGCCGTGCAATTGTTCGATGCAAATGGAAATGCCTTTGCGGACTCGCCCATTGCTTCAGCGCGATTGGCCTATCGGGCAGATGGCAGGCCTGTGGAGTTGGCGCCCAATGAAACGAAAGGAGTAGAAGGCACGCCTGCCAATCGGCTTTTCGATGCAAATGGCCAAGCCATTGAAGCTAAGACAGGTTCTGGAAAACGTTTGGCCTATCGTGCGGACGGAACTGCTGTCGAGATTGTTCCCAATGGATTTGAAGGGGCTGATGGCACACCGATCGGACAGTTGCTGGATGCCCAAAGGCAACCGATGACCAGCGAAAAGGCAGCAACCGCGCTGTTGGCCTATCGCCAAGATGGTTCTGCGGTTGAGATTGTTCCCGAGAGCATGGTCGGTGTTGACGGAACTTCCTCCGAACAGTTATTCTATGCACAAGGAAATGCGTTGGCTTCGGATGTCGTCCAGAATCGAGTGGCATATAAAGCGGATGGAAGTCCGGTGGCGGTCAGCTACACAGGAATGTCGGGAGCTGACGGCACGCCTGTCGATCAACTCTTCGATGCAAAAGGAAATAAGCTCACAGTTGAAACAGCATCACCCTCAAGGTTGGCTTACCGCGCAGATGGAAAGCCTGTTGAGGTTATCGCCACAGGTGTGCTTGTTGTTGATGGAACGGCCAAAGAGGTTTTGTTTGATGCGCAAGGACGTGCTTTGGATATCCTTGGAATCACTGGGTCGGAAGCCCTTACTGCTGCTGATGTGTTGCCGAACGCAGCCAAGGATGAGGTGAAACCAAAGCCTGATAGCAAGAAAGACAGGCGACCTGAAAAGTCAGATTCCCAAACTGATAGACTCACACTTGAAGAACTTGAAAAATCGCCACCAAAACTCTCTGGAAAATTCCACTGGGCCGACCGCGATCGCAACGGATACATCTCTGCCGATGAAGTGCTTTTCTGCATCGATCAGCTCTTTGAAGGTGGTGGTGACCTGACCGTGGAGTCTATTCAGGATCTGATAGACTACTACTTCGATCAGGATTGAACTTTGTCTATTTTTAGCGCAGTACAGAAAGACCTGAAATGAAGCCAACCATACTCTACATCTGCCTTATGCTGCTTACGGGCATGGCAGTAGCTCAGGACTCTCACGACCAGTTCATAGAAAACCGAGGCAGTGATGCCAAGCTTGCTCCCCGTGTTGGTGTGGGCACAGGATTCTTCACCTATCTGGGCGATGTGAAGGACAATAATTTCAGCCACCCGTTCACCAGCAGTTGGGGTTATGAGTTCAGAGCATCGGCCAACTTCTCGCGTTATTTCGACATTGACCTCAACATCGTTTATGGCGATATCACCATCAACGAAAGAAGTAGGGAACCGCTGAAGAACCGCAATTTCAGGTCTGAGATGTTCGTGGGCGGGGTCGGTATCAGCTACAATTTCAATCACCTCTACAAAAAACGTCCGGGCATTGTGCAGCCTTACATCGGTGTAGGGATCGCCTTCATTCATTTCGACAGCAAGACAGACCTGCGCGATGCTGACGGAAACCTGTACCACTACTGGTCTGACGGCTCCATCATGGACCGGGCCGAGGACAGTGAGACTGCATGGCAGGCCGTGGAGTTGCAACGGGATTATGAGTATGAGACCGACCTGCGTCACATGAACAATGACGGTCTTGGCAAATACGACCTCTTCACCTTCTCGGTGCCGGTGAGCGCAGGCCTCGATTTCAAGATGGGCCGCAGACTCAGTGCCCGCCTCGGTGCATCATTCCACTACACCTTTACCGACCTCATGGATGATTTCACCCATCGGGGAAATGGAGACCGTCAAGGAAACAGTTCGAACGACATGTTCCTGTTCACCTCGTTGTCAGTAGCATACGCCATCGGGGTCGGAAAGACAGAGAAAAAGGTGCAGAAGGACAATTATTTCGAATCGCTTGATTTCTTGGCCCTGAATCTTGAGGATACTGACGGTGATGGGGTGAAGGATTTTGATGACCTGTGTGCTTACACGCCCGAGGGGGCCAAAGTGGATGAGTTCGGATGCCCATTGGACACCGACCGCGATTTCATTGCCGACTATCGCGATCACGAGGAATTCACAGGAGTGGACAAGATTGCTGACCTGCGTGGCATCGGTCTTACCGATCAGATGATCTGGGAGAGATACTTGGACTCTGTGGCCACGGAGCGGGCGCGTATTCCTGTCATCTTCCCGAGCGGAGTGATGAGTCGCCATCCCAATACAGCCAATGCGGAACCTGCGCCATTCGAATCTGTTTCGGTGCCAGGCTCCCCTGCTGATTCCAAAACAGCCACATCTCTTTCCTCTGCCCCGGTTATGGCTGAACAGGCTGACAGGTCGAAACAGGACAAACAGCCAACGGAAAAACCGAAGCCGGGGCAACCTGAACGGGTGGTATCTGCCGAAGAGGTTTCTGACTCGGTAGTCCGGCAGTTGAATGAGGTGATGGCAGTCATTGCCAAAGATGCTGGAAAGGAGACGCAGTCCGGCAGCCTGATGGACGAGATTGCCAAGGAGGTGTTCAGCGGTTCTCCAGATGATGCGGCAAACGTGGGCGATGTGTATGATGCAGCCTACAGGGTCTACGGGCGCATGGTGGATGAAGGCCGCATTGATGAGACATCCAAGATGGACATAACACAGAATGCCACAGCAAGCACAGTTGTTCCACAGGAATATGTGCTGGCCGATTTCAATGGAGATGGCATCATCGGTTCTGATGAGGTTCTCCGTGCAATAGAGGAGCTGATAGATGGGAAATCCCCGTTCACTGTAAAGGAACTGCTCGGTCTGGTGGTTTTTTACCAGACCAAGATGGCAGATGCGCGTGTGGTCGATTTCGGGGGGACCATGGCCGTTTATGTGGATGGAAAATTGAACATACTTCCCAACTACAAGAATGATGGGCTGACCTCACAGCAACGTTTTCTGGTGAAGAAATACCCGGACATTGACTACAATGGTGATGGCAGACTCACCCCTGACGAGGTCAACCGGGCTATCAAGGAATTCCAGGACGGGCGTTCGCGCTACACGGCCGGTGACATCAATGGCCTCATAGACATGTTCTTCGAAGACTGATACAATTCACTTACTTTCGCGCTAAATAATCCCCTATCATTGAACAATGAGACTTACTATTCATCTTATTATTCCTGCGATAGCCCTTTGTTCGGCCAGCTATGCTCAGGTCTCTTCCGATACTCCGGTTGAAAAATCACCAACAGTTGTACAGCCCGCTGAGGCGACCAGGCCAGCTGATGCCAAGCCTAAGAAGGAGAAGAAGATCCGCCAGAAGGAACACTATCGGTTCATGGCCAATGTGCATGGTGGAGTAGGAATCAACCGCTTTTTCGGTGATGTGACCGACAGCGAGAAAATCGCCATTCACACGTTGGGCAACCGTCCCCTGTTCAACTTCGGCATTGGGGCCAATGTCACCAACTATCTGGAGTTGAACATTGACGGCATGTATGGCTGGTTGAATGGCAATGAGAACAACTATGGGGCACACCGTAATTTTCAAGCCGAGGTGTTCGGTGTAGGGGCCAATCTGGTCTATAATTTCCATAACGTGCTGCGCAGCCCGGTAGGCATCACCCCGTTCATCTCGCTGGGGGCCACCTACAGCGATTTCCGTGTGTTTTCCGATCTGCAAGACGGCAACGGAAACACCTACCACTATTGGGATGATGGACTTATCCGCAATGTGAGTCAGGAACTTCCAGAAACTCCGGACATTCAGGTCATTGAACGTGATTTTGAGTATGAGACCCGTCTGAGTCAATCTCCCTTGACTTCAGTCGCCTTTCCTGTAGGGGTCGGTCTTGACTTCAATGCATCGAGAAAAGTGGCCGTAAGGCTGGGTGCCACATATTATTTCTCTGCGACTGACCTTATTGACAATGCCGCATCAGGTGAGAACGGTTTCTTTTCGAATGATGGCTGGTTGACAACACACCTCTCGTTCATCTACCGTTTCGACCCATTCAAGAAGAAGGCCCCGAAATTTGAATTCGATGATTCGGAGTATGGCGATTTCGCTGAATTGGAAAGTGTGGACTCTGACGGTGATGGTGTGGTCGATTTCCTGGACCAGTGTTCCGGTACACTCAAAGGAATTCCGGTAGATGCGAAAGGTTGTCCGTTCGACCGTGACGGTGACGGGATTGCCGATTACAAGGACAAGCAGCTCAACACCCCATCAGGTGCATTGGTGGATCCTGATGGCGTGGCACTGAGCTATCAGGATATCTACAAGAAATATGGTGAGGACACCACCTCATTGGCACGCTCAGAGGCAACGCCAGACTACGTCCTTTCTCAGAAGGACAAGAATCCTTCCTACACGGTACACTTGGGCACATTCGTGAATGACGACATCCCAACGCAGCTCAAGAAGAAGCTGAGTGAGATGCCCGGGCTGGTAGAACGCAAGATCAATGATTCCACGTCAGTGTTCACCGTGGGTGTCTTCAGTGATTTCTCTGATGCAGAGGCCAAGCAGAATGAGCTTCGAGAGAAGGGCGTGGCGCAGGCGTTCGGGGTATCGGACAAGGCAGTTAAGGGAGTTGCATCGGACCTGAGTCGGATGGACCGTGGTGAATCCTACTATGAACGCCCCAAGATTGACGGTGTTGACGATAAGGATGTACTGGTGTATGGAGTGGAACTGCGCGAGTACAGACTGCGCATTGAGCTCGACAAACTTTCGCGTCTCATAGCCCAGCATGGAGTGGAGATGAAGGTGACCACCGGAGGGATGAAACTCTATACCATCGGAAATTTCAAGACCTATGCCGATGCCGTCAAACTTCAACAGGAGGTGATGACTCTGGGAGTGAAGGACACGGAGATTGCGGCCAAGTTCAACAATCAGCCCATGGAGATTGAGAAGGCCCGCGAAAAGGAAGGTGAGATGAACAAGGAATAGGTTCAAAAGCGCCATTGTCCGAAGG
>JAIPBJ010000153.1 GCA_021739625.1 Flavobacteriales bacterium
AAGCTGAATGAGAACATGGCCCGACCTAAGGGGCACGAGTAAAGAAAAGACACTATGGGAAGACCGCCAACAAGACCCAAGAAGCTCAAAGACGGCTGGTACGTTGAAGTGAGGAATGCAGGAAACCGTGCAGGCATCAAGCTGAGACGCGATGACGAGGTCAGCATGATGCAGGCCGTGGAAGAGTATGGCCGCTCGAAGGATGTGATCATTCTCGGAGAGTCGAAGAACGGCAAGTGGGTGAATGAGGAGAAGGCCAAAAAGGCCGCCCGCAAGAAAAAGACCGCCTAAGTCGGACTGCTCAGCAGTTGCCGTATCCTTGAATGCAGTTGACCATGAGTTGACTGACAGTCCTTCAATTGTCACCATTTTCTCGGAAACACCTTGATCTTTTGATTCTATTGGGATTAATTGTTCGGGTTTGATGCGTCAAGCCAGGACGATGTGCCTGTGCTCACTTTTTCTCTGTCCGACCTGCCGTCAGTAGTCCCCAGCCCAACAGGAATGCCGCAATCCCAGCAAGAGTGGCCAACAGGACCCCTCCGCTGACATATTGCACGAAGTTGTCGTGGATGTTGGCCAGCGAAAGTTCTGACGGTTCCAGAACCGTGAGCGATTCGGCCCCCACAAATGGCTTCCCCATCAAATAGCTGACGTAAATGATGACCGGTATCATCGGAGGCACGCTGATGTTGGCTGCCGCAATGAAGAGCACTTTGTTCATCCGCATCAATATGGCCGTGGGGATTCCTATGAGCAATTGAAATCCCCAGATGGGCAGAATTCCAAAGAACACGCCCAGTCCGATGCTTGCGGCCTTTCGAAGATTGCTTTCCGCAGGATTGATGGCCTCATCCCTGATGATTTTCAATATCCTTCCGCCAGCGATCAGTCGTTTGGGCAGATGCCATAGCAGTGCCAAGATGACCAGATATGAATTGAGCAGGCTGATGCGTGTGAAATCGGGTCCTGGGCGAAAATGGGACACCCGTTCGTCAGGGTCATACTTCACATGGATGGGCACCGGGATGAATCGCACTCCGCGCCAGGCCAATTTCACTATTACTTCCACCTCAAATTCGAAACGCTTGGTGAAAAGCCACAGCCTCTGGAGCTTCTTCAACGGATAGAGACGGAACCCTGTCTGTGTGTCGGGCAAGCGAATACCTGTTTCCACGAAGAACCAGAAATTGGAGAACCTGTTGGCAAAACTGTTCTTGCCGGGCATGCCTTCTGCGTTCAGATCGCGCGACCCCATGAGCATGGCCTTGGGATGCTCGCGATGTGCTTCGATGAACCTGGGAATGTCAGATGCGAAATGCTGTCCGTCACTGTCAATGGTAAGGGCGTGAGTGAATCCCAGCTGCCGGGCCCTTGCAAAGCCCTGTTGCAGCGCAAGGCCTTTGCCATGGTTGGGCGTGTAGGCCACTACGGTCACACGGTCGGCAAAGGAGTCGATGATGTCGGGTGTGCTGTCTGTGGCACCGTCATTCACCACGATCACATCTTCTGCGTAGCACAGCACTTCGTCCAGCACACGGGCCAGGGTGCGCTCGTTGTTGTAAGTGGGCACAATGACACAGATTCCCATCTCTCGGAGGAAGAACCTGCTTTGGGCCTGTTCAGTTGAATGCCCCATTTATCTTGAAGAAAACTGTTCCATCTCCCGTTCCCACACACGCGAAATGCTGCTGGCCATCGCGCTGTGCAAAGGTGTAGCGCAGCACAAGGGCGTGGGTCACATCAGGATTCAGCACGGCTAGAAACTTGACCTGCCTTGCTCCAACGAAGGTGAGCGATCCTCCGAGCATTCGGTCTGCCTCGTCCAATACCATCTGCGTAAGGGCGGCACCAGGGGCCACTGGCCGGCCGGGAAAATGCCCTTGATAGACAGGGTGACCAGCATGGATATTCACATGGACCTCTGCGGAATCCTGTTCTCGGTCAGAGAAGACCACTGTATAAAATCCATGCAGGGATGCCATTGACCGTGAGATTTTCAGATTGTGCGGCAAAGCTAAAACAGCAGGGGACTTCCTGACGGTGTTCCGTGGGTCATTTCGCTCGCCTATGGATATTGACCGGCTGTGATGTTTGCTGAAAACAGCTTGGACATCGTCTCCATTTTTCTACCATTACCTTCGCGCCATGAACCGACTCAAGTCCATCTTTCTCCCTGTTTTCGTTGCTTACAGTGTCATCGTTATGTCCGTGTCGGCACTCGCGGTCACAGGTGGAGGAAACCTGACAATCTGGGTCAGTGTGTTCGCGGCATCGGCACAGGTGGCGGTCTATTTTGCATGGCTATATCTGACCAAGGTGCCACGCACCAGTCCCGGTCTGATGGGTTTCACGGTCGGGATCTTCGCTGTGACCATCTATGGTGTCTTCGCCAGCTACGATCAGCAGTCGCCTTCGGCTGGGCCTCTGCTTGCCTTTCTGGTGATGGTGGGATGGATGGGCTACGTGACATGGTATTCCGATCTGGGCGATCGCAGCGCTGACCGAATCGTTGAGGGCAAGAAGCTGCCGACCATTCAACTGGAAACAATGGAAGGGGTGAAGATCGGCTCAGATGACTGGGCAGGTCAGAAACGGCTGGTCATTTTCTACCGTGGCAACTGGTGTCCCATCTGCACTGCGCAGATAGGTGAGCTGACCGGATTCAGGACAAGATTTGAAGAACTTGGAGTTCGCATCACGCTCATCAGTCCGCAGCCACAGGCCAAAAGCCATGAGTTGGCCCAACGTGAGGGCATGGATTTTGATTTTCTGTCAGACCCTGACAATGTGGCGGCCAAGAAACTGGGCATACTTCATGAATGGGGGCTCCCCGCAGGTTTTGAAATGTTCGGCTATGACAGGGATGTTCCCAAGCCGACCACCTTTGCCATTGATGGGAAAGGAAAAGTGGTGTATGCCGATCTGACCACGAACTACAGGGTGAGACCGTTGCCACAGGAAATTCTGAAAGCTTTGTCAGGTTTGGACGCCTGATGCATAGGATTCCTTATCCTGCCTGATCAGCTCCTGTCCCTATGGAATCTCCAATCACAGGAATTCCTGTTGTCAAAGTTTCAAAGTCAGGGCCACATCAGGATAGTCGGTGATGAGGCCGTCAACGCCCATTTCGAGCAAATGGACCATCTGGTCCTCCTCATTCACCGTCCATGGAATGATGCGGATGCCATTGGAGTGGCAGTTCTTGATCATCTGTTCGTCCACAAGACGGTAATAGGGGCTGTATATCTCAGGTATGAAGCCAAGTGTTTCCAGATCCTTCTCGAATCCCTCGGTCTCAGAAATCAGCAGGGCGACCGGAATGGTCCGGTCCGCAGTCTTTGCTTCGCGGAGGGCGCGCACATCGAACGATTGGATGATGGTGCGGTCCCCGATACCACCTTTGCGCACCACATCCAGCACCAGCGCTACGTAGGTTTTTGGTTCAGGATGGAATAGGCCGTCACCATCGGGAGTGCTTTTTACCTCAATGTTGTACCAGACGGGGCCGAGTTCCATCTTTTTGCAGAAACCCTCGGTCTCGGTCAAAACTTCAGAAAGCAGCGGTTTGAAGGTGGACAGCTTGGCCTGCTGCGGAAAGTTGGGGTGGGGCTGCGACCCGCAGTTGTAGTTTGAGATTTCGCTGTATGGCATTCTGAAAATGTTGAGTGCCTTGCCTTCGGCCACTGGACTGTCATCGAGGTCCCAACAGATGAGCCGGTCGATCCAAGGCTCGTGCGACACCACCACCTGACTGTCGGCCGAGATGACCACGTCCAGCTCCAAGGTGGTGACCTGGAGGTCCAATGCGCCAAGGAAACCCTCAATGCTGTTCTCTGGGAAAAGCCCGCGTGCGCCCCTGTGACCCTGTAGGTCGAAATTCTTGGCATAAGTCATGGCGTCCACATCTTTGGCCTTTTGGTTCTTTGATGCACATCCTACAATGGCCAGCAGCATCAGCGGTAGGAGGATCTTCATTTCTGGACAGAATTTGGTTGACAACGACAAAGCTACGGCCTCAGTCCGAGGGAGGTGAGAACTTCCTGCGGGCCTTTTTCTCGCCCAATTGGCGTTTTTCCTTCACTCGTTCGCGGTTGGCCCCTTTGGACATCTTGGTGGCGACCCTGCGTTTCTGGACAATCAGCGCACGGTTGATAAGATGCAACATCGTTTCAACGGCCAACTGCTTGTTGCGCACCTGCGAGCGGCTTTCCTGACAGGTCACTGCCAACATGCCCTCCTTGCTTATGCGGTTGCGCAGACGCACTGCGAGCAGGTGCTTCTCGCTATCGTTGAGGGCCTCACTTTCCGAAACGTTCAACAGCGCTTCCACACGTGTCTCCACCTTGTTCACATTCTGTCCTCCCTTGCCGGAACTACGGGAGGTGCGGAATATCATCTCGTTGATGAGGCGCTGGTCGCGGGTCATGGCACAAGTTTAGTCATAACCAGAAGTTGACCGGCTGACTGATAGATGCGTCATCGCATGGGGCCATCAGGGTCGTTTCGCTTTCAATCCCTCATAGAATGTCGTGTTCATAAGCAACAGAAGCATCATATATATGGAGTCTTCAATTGGGATGGTGCCGATGCGGAGGGAGAGATTCTCGGTATCGTTGTACCAGACCACCGGTTCAGCGAGGAAAGAACCTGTCAGCACACCGTTCATCAGCAGGAATGGTAGGAGCGAGACCGCATAGCCAAGATAGAACCGGCCTAGCCACGCGGGGCGCTTCCAGATCACAAATGCCAGCCAGACGGCCGTGAGCAGGAATGTGACGGACGTGTACCACCTGTCGTGATGCCATGCGCCCACCAGAAGCAACAGGAGTGCCAGCACCATGGAAATCGGGCGGGCCACGGGGCCGAGCACGTCCTTTTTGACTAAATAGATGAGCACCTCATAGATGAACAGGCATGCATAAGGCACGGTGATGAAGAACAGCCATTCCTCTATGGGCAGGTCCAGCAACTTCAGGCCGATGAGGTGGCTGTCGTTGAATCCCCACACGCCCATGTTGGTAAACCACGCATCCCATGCGATGAAAAATGCTGCGGTGATGGCGATGGCAGGCAGCATGGCCGGCCATTTCGAGACCATGTTGACCTTCTGTTCAAAGCTCTTGAACAAAGGGTAGGAGACGGTAAGGATGTTGAGTATGAGGTAGGTCACGGCCAATATTGAATCATTGCTTGAGATGGTCTTTGATCAGTTCGCGGGCCACCACCTGACCAGAGATGAGCGCAGGTGGCACCCCCGGCCCCGGCACTGTGAGCTGTCCGGCATAATAGAGATTCTTCACCTTGGAACTCTTCATTTTGGGTTTGAGGTTGGCGGTCTGCATCAGCGTGTTGGCAAGTCCGTATGCATTGCCTTTGAAGGCGTTGTAATCCGACCTGAAATCACTGTGCGCATAGCTTCTGTTGTAGATGACGTAGGGTCTGATCTTCTGTCCGAGCAGACTTTCCACACGGTCCATCACTCGATGATAGTATTCATTGCGCACCTGTTCTGAATCTTCGAGCCCGGGCGCCACCGGAATGAGGACGAAGAGATTCTCGCAGCCTTCAGGTGCCACGGTGGGGTCGGTCTTGGACGGGGCACTCAAATAGAAGAGCGGGTCAGTGGGCCATTGTGGAGCCGTGTATATCTGGTGGGCATGAAGCCGCAGATCCTTATCGAAAAAGAGGTTGTGATGCTCCAATCCTTCTATGCGTCTGTTCACACCCAGATAATAGATGAGGCTGGACGGTGCCATGGATCGGCTTTCCCAATATCTCTCCGAATACTGGCGATGGGTTTTTTCCAGAAGATGCTGTTCCACATGGTGATAATCGGCTGCACCCACCACGAAATCGGCATCGAACTGGCCCTTTGAGGTTTTTACGTTTGTGGCCGAACCGTTGCGCACTTCAATGCGCTCGACCGTCTCATTGCATAGGATGCGCACTCCCTGTTCCTCGGCCACCCGCACCATGGCCTCAATGATGCGGTGCATGCCGCCCATCGGATACCATGTTCCCAACGAAAGGTCGGCATGGTTCATCAGGCTATAAAGCGCTGGGGTCTCGGCAGGTTTTGCTCCCAAGAAGAGCACTGGGAACTCAAGCAGTTGGATGAGTCTTTCATCCTTGAAGAAATCCTTGATGTGTGAGGTCATGGACCGGAACATGTGCAGGTCGAACAGACCTTTTATCAAACGGAGATCCATCAGTTCCGAAAGACTGCGTCCGGGGCGGAAGACCAGATCCTTCATGCCCACATCATATTTATATGCAGCTTCTTTGAGGAACTGCTGCAATTTTGTTGACGATCCCGGTTCAATTTCCTCAAACAACAGCGACAGCTCATTTCGGTCGGCCGGAATGGTGCGCTTCTCGCCTCCGGTGAACCATATATTATAGGAAGGGTCGAGCCGTTTGAGGTCGTAGAGGTCTGATATGCTGTGACCGAAGTGTGCGAAATACTGCTCGAACACATCGGGCATCCAATACCAGCTTGGGCCCATGTCGAACATGAAACCCTGTTCATCGAACTTGCGGGCCCTGCCTCCCGGGGTCGTGTTCTTCTCAAGCACTGTGACCTGATAGCCCTCCTTGGCCAAGCAGCTTGCCGCAGCCAGACCCGCAAAGCCCGAACCTATCACCACAACGGTGGCAGGGCCGGCCTTGGATTTCCTTTCAATTCCCATGAATGTTGGCTATGCGGATTGTTCACAAGTGTGAATCTGACGATGGGCAGGAGCATGCCCCTGATTTCCGGGATGAAAGTAGGCTCATCGGCCATTTCTGCCATCGAGGTGAATAACTTGTTGGGAATGTTCAGAAGATTCACTTGACATCCTCGCTGCTACTCACATACTTTGGAAACGATAATCCGCGGTCGGCAGCCCCCACCAATTGCGGAACCTTCATTCCAAATTCAATCGCAATGAGTAACGAAACAACTGTAATGGACATGGTGACTCCAAAAATGAACGGTTCCACTGGTGGGGATGAAAGCAAGACCTATTCCTATGAAGAGGC
>JAIPBJ010000154.1 GCA_021739625.1 Flavobacteriales bacterium
TGGCAGTGATGCCATCGGAGGCGTGATGTCGTTCACCACGCTCACCCCACAGTTGGCGCAGCGCGACAGCACAGTGGTGAGCGGCAGTGCTGTTGGGCGATGGTCCTCGGCCAATGGGGAGTTCACAGGGCATCTCGATGTGCAGGTGGGCCGCAGGAAATGGGCCATGCTCACCAGCATCACTCACTCAGACTTCGGAGACCTGCGCATGGGCCGCCACGGGCCTGACGACTACCTGCGCCCGACATTCGTGAAGCGGCAGGACACCCTCGACATGGTGATGCACAACGATGACCCGCTGGTGCAGCGCCCTTCGGCCTACGCGCAGACCAACCTGATGCAGAAGTTCCGTCTGCGGCCTGCAAAAGGCTGGGAGCTGCAATACGGTCTCCACTACTCCACCACGGGCGATTATGCCCGCTACGACCGCCATCTGCGCACCCGCAACGGGCTGCCCCGCAGCGCACGTTGGGACTATGGCCCGCAGGTCTGGATGATGAACACCCTCGCGGTGATGCACACCGACACCACGGTGATGTATGACCGCCTCACGGTGCGGGCGGCACATCAGCTTTTCCGCGAAAGTCGCATCGACCGCAACCTCAACAGTCCCTTGCAGACCACCACGGCCGAGCAGGTGGACGCCTATTCGCTCAACATCGACCTCTCGCGCCAGTTGGGACACAGGCACCAACTGCTCTACGGGGCAGAGGCCGTTTTCAATGATGTGGTCTCGACAGGGTCGCAGACGGACATCATCACCGGAGAACAGCTCCCTGCCCCTGCCCGCTACCCCCGCTCCGACTGGACTTCGCTGGGCGCATACCTCAGCTACATTTTCAAGGCGAATGAACGGGTGACCGTGCGGGCAGGGGCACGTTACAACCATTTCCTGCTGAACGCACGGTTCGACACGAGCGCGTTCCCGCTGCCGTTCGATGAGGCCCGGCTGAACAGCGGTGCGCTCACAGGCAGCCTCGGCACCCTGTGGCGACCCACCCGCAACTGGGCCATTGGCCTGAGTCTCGCCACCGGATTCCGTGCCCCGAACGTGGACGACCTTGGCAAGGTGTTCGACTCGGAACCGGGTGCTGTCATCGTGCCGAACCCCGACCTGCAGGCCGAGTACGCCTACAGTGCCGAACTGGGCATTGCCCGTATGCTGGGCCGATGGCTGCGCGTGGACATGACGGCTTACGTCACCTATCTCGACAACGCACTGGTGCGCAGGAATTTCGCCCTGAACGGGCATGACAGCATTCTTTATGCCGGGCAGTTGAGCCGTGTGCAGGCCGTTCAGAATACCGCCCACGCACTGGTCTATGGCATTCAGGCAGGGCTTGAGGTGAAATTGCCAAAGGGCCTCGGCATGACGGGCCGGTTCAACTGGCAGCGGGGCACGGAGGAAACGGACGATGGCAGCATCAGTGCGCTGCGCCATGCGGGGCCGTGGTTCGGGTCAGCACACCTTACCTATATGAATCGCATTGTCCGCATCGACCTCTACCTCATCGGCACCGGAGCGGTGACACACGTGAACCTGGCACTGGAGGAGCGCAACAAGCCCGAGCTCTATGCCCTTGACCCGGACGGCAACCCGCATTCGCCCGCATGGTACACCCTCAACCTGAAGGCTGCTGTTGAAGTGCATCGGTCTGTGACCATCAGCGGGGGCATCGAGAACATCACCGACCAGCGTTACCGCCCCTACAGCTCGGGCATTGCAGCGGCAGGACTGAATTTCATGCTTGCGGCCACGGTCAACTTCAAATAGCCTCATCTGAGCACCGCTGAGGGGCGTGCCTCCCCCTACTCCTCACCCAAGAACGGATACCGATAGTCCGTTGGTGTGACGAAAGTCTCTTTGATGGTGCGGGGCGAAACCCAGCGCAGTAGATTGATGGCCGAACCCGCCTTGTCGTTGGTGCCCGATCCTCGCGCACCACCAAAGGGCTGTTGCCCCACCACTGCGCCTGTGGGCTTGTCGTTGATATAGAAGTTGCCCGCAGCATTACGCAGCACGCGGGTCGCAAGTTCAATGGCATAGCGGTCCTGGGCAAGCACGGCCCCCGTGAGCGCGTAGGGCGAAGTGCTGTCCACCAGATGCAGGGTCTCCACGAATTGCTTCTCGTCATAGACATAGATGGTGAGTACGGGACCGAAGATCTCCTCGCACATGGTCACATACTTCGGGTCATTCACCACGATCACCGTAGGCTCAATGAAGTAACCTTTCGATCTATCATAGTTGCCCCCTGCGATGATCTGCTGCCCATCGGCCTTGGCGCGGTCGATGTAGGACGCGATGCGGTCGAACGCCTTCTCATCGATCACTGCATTGATGAAGTTGCGGAAATCCTCTGTGCCTCCCATCCTGAACGATGCGAGGTCGGCCAAGAGCAGTTCCTTCACCTCCGGCCACAGATTGCTGGGGATATAGGCCCGCGATGCGGCCGAGCATTTCTGCCCCTGAAACTCGAATGCGCCCCGGCTCAATGCTGTGCTCACCTGCTTGGGCACGGCCGAGCGGTGGGCGACCACAAAGTCCTTCCCACCTGTCTCGCCCACGATGCGCGGATAGCTGCGATAGTTGTGGATGTTGTCACCGATCGTTTTCCAGATGTTCTGAAACACCCCTGTGGAACCCGTGAAGTGAATCCCCGCAAAGTCCGGATGCTTGAAGATGACATCGCCCGCCACCGGACCGCTCACATACACCAGATTGATGACCCCATCGGGCAGCCCTGCCTCCTTGAAGATCTGCATGATGAGGTTTGCAGAATACACTTGGCTGTCGGCCGGTTTCCACACCACGGTGTTGCCCATCAGGGCAGGGGCCGATGGCAGGTTGCCTGCAATGGCGCTGAAGTTGAAAGGCGTGAGTGCGAAAACGAACCCCTCCAAGGGCCGCTGCTCCACCCTGTTCCACACCTGTGGCGAGGATGCTGGCGGCTGCTGCGCATATATCTCGGTCATGTACTGCACGTTGAAGCGCAGAAAATCGGCCAGTTCACACACTGCATCTATCTCTGCCTGATAGGCGTTCTTGCTCTGGGCCAGCATGGTGGCCGCGTTCATCCTTGCCCGATATGGCCCGCTGATAAGGTCGGCCGCTTTGAGGAAGATGCTGGCACGGTGCTCCCAGCCCAGATCCTCCCATGGAGCCTTGGCGGCCAAGGCCGCGTCAATGGCCTGCGCAACGTGCGTGGCATCGCCCCGGTGAAAATGGCCCAGCGTGTGGACGTGGTCGTGCGGAGGGGCCATGCGCACCAGCTTGCCGGTGCGCACCTCTTGCCCACCTATGTGCATCGGAACATCGGTCTCCTTGCCCCGCATATCTGCAAGGGCGGCCTTCAATGCGGCCTTCTCGGCACTTCCAGGCGCATAGTTCAGCACGGGTTCATTCTTGACGGGCGGCACGCGATAGATTCCTTTGGGCATGGTGAACGGATTTGGAATTAGGCTGCGAAGGTAAGACCTCCGCCAAAGGCATACTGGTACTGTTGTCACAGACATTCCCATCGGGCGATGATTTTCTGTCGGCACGCCAATATCCGCCCGTTACTTCCGTTGACCGACCGTCACGACATTTGACCGACCGAAACCCGACCCATGCACTGGCTCCGAAAGATGCTGCTCATATTGACCGTGGTGCTGACACTTATGGTGTTGGCCGGCATTGTCATCGTTTGGCAATATGGGCCGCGGATGAAAGCATTCGTGGTCAATGCTGTTCACAGCAACATCACCACCGATGTGCATTTCAGCGATGACGTGCAGATCTCGCTCTGGAGGGAATTTCCCCGCTTGGCAGTGGAGCTGCGCAATGTGGTGGTGCAGGACGCTTTCCGTCACGACACCCTGCTGATGGCCGACCGCGTTTTCGTGCAGCTCGACATCATCAAGGTGCTCACCGACCGCCTTTCCATCGAGGGCATCCGCGTGACCCATGGCTTCGTCCACATCCGCCAGAATGAAAAAGGCGATTGGAACTATGCCGTGTGGCGCGAAACGGAACCGACCGAGGGCGGCACCGACATCAATATCGACCTGTTGGCACTGGACAGGGTCGCGGTGGATTTCGATTCGGAGAGCACAGGGGTGCAATTCAATCTTTATTCAGAGAAAGCGAAGATGAGCGGCCGTTTCACCGAAGCGGATCAACGGATGGAGACCAGCATCAACGGGCAGCTGACGCAATTGAGCACCAATGGCATGCTCCGAGTGCAAGCGCTGCCCATCGACCTGCGGGCCGTGCTCGCCATCCACAACAGGGGCCGCACCATCGGAGTGGAAATGGGCAATGCCCTCGTGGCAGGCAACGAGCTGGTGTGGAACATGCTCCTGCGCAACGAGGACAGGGAATTGCATTTGACATTGGCCGTTCAAGGCACAGGCATCCTTCCCGAGGAGCTTCTGCCCCACGTTTGGCCTTCCATGCCACAGCCCGTCCAGAATCTTGGGGTCCGGGGCCGTAGCGACATCACCCTGAGCATCGAGGGGCCGCTCTCTGGGCGGCAGGGACCCGCCCTCCACGCCACTTGGGCCATGACCGATGGAGGCCTCACCTTCCGCGAGCTTCCTGTCACCGGTATCGATTTTTTGGCAGAGATAGACCTGCAGGACCTCAATCGCCCACAGGACGCCACCTTCACTTTCCAGCATTTCAAATTGGGCACACCCAGTGGACAAGTGAGCGGTGACGGCCAGTTGAAAGACCTTCAGAACCCCTATCTGGTACTCCGAAGCAAAGGCAGGACAAGGCTCGAAGAACTATTGATCGTCATCGGTCAACAGGAGAGACTTGAAGGCAAAGGCGCCATCACGTGGGACATTGTGTTTGAAGGACCGCTTGGCGATCAGTTCCATACCACCAAGGCGGAGCTGCGCAAGATGCGCTGGACAGGAAGCCTGCAGTTCTCGGACGTACAATTGGCCCTTGGAAACGGCATACCGCCACTCAAGGACCTCCATGGTCTGGTGGCGATGGAGGATGCAGAGACTCGCGTCACCGAGTTCTCGGGCGAGTTGGGCCATCTGGTGTTCGATGGCAGCATGGATGTGCAGCAGTTGCGCGAGGTGCTGGCCGATTCGCTCCACCCACTGAGGCTGCGGGCCGATGTGTCCATCAACGAGATAGATATTCAGAATCTGTCGAAAGAATGGACTATGGCCCCTGACGGAGCGTCCACGCAGCAAAGGCCACTGCAGCTTACCGCCACGGTGGATGTGGACCGGGTGAAACATCACGGTTTCACGGCCGAGAACCTGAAAGGTCACATCGACCTGAAAGAAGGCGGCCTACAGGCCCGCGACCTGCGCTTCGATGCCATGGGCGGTACCATATCGGCCGAACTGCAATATGCCTCAGGCGCCAACGGGGCCGAACTTTATGTGGATGCTGCGCTGTCACGGATCGACATTTCGAGGATGCTAAGTGAGTGGAATGACTTTGGGCAGACCACCATCACCGCCAAAAATCTACGTGGGCAGGCCGATGCCGACATTCAACTCAAACTTCCGATAGACAAGGACGACAAGTTGATATTGAGCGGGATGCAGGTGGAGGCCGACCTGCGTGTGTCGGGTGGTGAACTCATCGGTTTCGAGCCGTTGCAGGCCCTTTCCCGCTTCATTTCGGTGGATGAATTGCAG
The DNA here is from genome assembly GCA_021739625.1 of Flavobacteriales bacterium. Lineage (GTDB taxonomy): Bacteria > Bacteroidota > Bacteroidia > UBA10329 > UBA10329 > UBA10329. The sequence continues at coordinate 5,656 of JAIPBJ010000154.1, forward strand.
CACGTGAGGTTCGATACCATCGTCAACCATTTCAGCATTCGCAACGAGCGGCTCATCATCCCTTATATGCGTGTCAAGAGCAACATTCTCAATGTGGACGTGTATGGCGAACACACGTTCAAGCAGGAACTGGACTATCACGTCAATCTGCTGCTGAACGACCTCATCCGCAGAAAGTCAAGAAAGCAGGAGTTCTTTGAAGGACACGAGATCATTGACGACAGAGGGGCCACCAGGCTTTTCCTCTGGATAAGGGGCAGACCGGGCAACATCAAGGTGGGATTCGACAAGAAGGAGGTGCGGATCAAGGTGAAGGAAGATCTGCGGAAAGAAGGCGGTGCCATCAAGCAGCTCTTCCGCGATGAGTTCGGAGGAAAGAAGCACCACAATGCAGATGAGGTCGATTCGCCCGGGCAGCTGCGGTTGGAAAGTGAGCCTGTTGGGCTCATACCGGCAGCGCCCAAGAAGACCGAGCCACCGGCAAAGAAGCGGAAAGGACTTTTCTCAAAAGATGCTGATGAGGAGACCGAAGGCGAATTCAGGCTGGAGGGTGCTCCATGACCCGATTCGCATGCTTTCGTGCAAGCCCGCAACCAACACCCGGTCTCTCTTGTGCAGTGCATCGGCACTCCCTGCATCCTACGCATCTTTGCAAGCCACAGCAGACCGATGGAAAAGGACTTCATACTGCGCCTCAGCCGCGCCATTCAGGACATCATCATCAAAAGCGGACAACCACGGTTGCGCCCCAAAGAGCTCATGCCCGACCTCATTGCCCAGGGATTCTTCAAGAAGGATGAGAAGTTCGGTAAACCGCTTCGCGATGTGATGAACCGATTGGACAGGACCGACCAACTGGGACTGATTCCACAAGTGGTGCCCGACCGTCAGGAAAAGGCCGTGTACTGGTACTTTGAGGCGGCCGACATGCCTGTGCAGAAGCCTGAGAAGAAGCCCGCTGCCAAGAAGGCCACTCCCAAAGCGGTGAAGGTCAAGACGACAGAAGTGACGACAGCTGCGGCAAAGAAGGCTGCCGCTAAGGAGATTCCTGCAACCAGAACTCCACCGGTCAAGAAATCCACTGTTGTACCCAAATTGAAGGCCGTGCCTGTGAAGAAGGTGGCTGCTGGCCCGAAGGCCGATAAAGTCTCTGTGAAAAAGACAGTTGCCGAAGTGAAAACGAAGAAGTTGCCTGCGAAGAAGACAACTGTCGAACCCAAGGTCGCGGTGAAAAAGGTTCCAGCAAAGAAGGCAGATTCCAAGGCTGAATTGAAAACCGTGCGTAAGAAGCCCTGACACGTCCGTTGAGGACATCAAGGGCCCAGCGCTCAGGTCAGGCCCGCATTATGGTCAGAATTCGCAAGTCG
>JAIPBJ010000155.1 GCA_021739625.1 Flavobacteriales bacterium
GGAAACGCGTTCCTCTTCCAAGCGCTCGAAGTATTTCTCGCCACGAGTGCCTTTCATGCGCTCCTTGCGCTCTTCACGCACTTTCAGCGGGACAAAGTTGCTGACGAACGCAGGCGATCCGTCTATGCGGGTATCGAACCGGCTCCAGTATGTCCGTGCAATGGTGGCAATGTCGGTGGGCAGATAGTCCACAGGAACATCCGCCTTGCGCAGCAGGAACGCGATCATGCGCGACTGCATGGGATCTGTGGCCACAGCGACCCGTTCAAACCCATGGTGGCGCGCCAGTTCCATGGAATAGAAAACATTCTCGGTGCTGTGCTCGGCACGGTTCTCAATGATGATGTGGTGCGGATCGACCCCCAGTTCCTTCAGATAGAGGGCGAATATCTCCGCTTCCACATAAGGCGTATGGACTGCGCTGCCCGAAACGATGATGTTCTTCGTTTCACCTGTCGAATAGAGATGGTAGGCCCAGAACAGCCGCATGCGTTGGAAGGTGTTCATCTGCCCGTCCTGATCATCGAACGGAAATCCGGGCACAATGATGGCATCGTATGGCCGGTGGCCGACATCGCCCAAGCTGACCTCTTGGAAAAGTGAACAGCTCTGCAAGGAGGCCGCCAAGCTCAGAGTCAGTATTATGGAGGTGATTCGCATTTTCATGATGATAGACTTGAAGGTAAAACATCGGAATCACTGATCCTGTTCAAAGGGTGATGAAAAAAACTGAACAGAACCATAACGTGACATGGGGTACTTTATTGTCAACCTGCCCATAAATGCGCATTGTCTGGTCTATTATCTTTCGCCCTACCAATTATCAGACCGATCCATGCGCTTCCCGCACCTCCTCATTGCTGCCCTGTTTGTTGTTCCAATGGTCTCGTGGGGTCAGATCGATCCCAAGGACGTGACCATTGTGCGCGATTCCTTCGGTGTGCCCCACATCTTCGGGATTACCGATGCCGATGCCGCTTATGGTCTGGCGTGGGCCCATTCGGAGGACGATTTTGAGCATATTCAGCACAACATTCTCACTGGCAAACGGATGCTGGGTCAGGTGCTTGGCAAGGAGGGTGTTCTTTTCGATTTCGGACTGCAACTGTTCAGCATCGACTCATTGGTGGATGCGCGCTATGAACTGGATCTTTCTGCCGACTATCGGAAAGTGTTGGAAGCGTACGTGCAGGGGCTGAACGACTATGCTGCCGCGCACCCCAAGGAAGTATTGTTGAAGAAGTCGTTGCCTTTCATACCGCAGGATCTGGTGAAAGGCTATGTGCTGAATACCTCGCTGATGGCCGGGGTGGGCCTCACGCTCAAGGCGGTGAACGAGGGCCGTATCGATGAGTTTTTCAATGTCAACACCATTGGGTCGAATGGTCTTGCAGTTGCCCCACAGATGATGGATGACGGGATGGGCTATCTCAACATCAACTCGCACCAACCGCTCGAAGGCCGTGTGGCATGGTATGAGGCGCACATTTCCAGCGAAGAGGGTTGGGACATCATAGGAGGCCTGTTCCCGGCCGGGATGACTGTATTCGTGGGCACCAACCGCCATCTGGGCTGGGCACACACGGTGAATTTCCACGTTTTCGGTGATGCGTACCAACTGGAGATCAATCCGAAGAACAGGAAACAGTACCGTTATGATGGCGAATGGCGCGACTTCTATGTGAAGAAGGCCAAATTGAAGGTGAAGGTGGCCGGAATGCGCATCCCCGTCTCGAAAAGGATATTGGTGACCACCTACGGCCCCGTGTTCGAGACCAAGAAGTATGGCAAGTATGCGCTCCGGTTTCCCAGCTATACGGACATCCGAGCTGCCGAGCAGTGGTATAGGATGAACAAGGCCACAGACCTTATCGGTTTCAAAGACGCTTTGAAAATGCAGGCCCTGCCGTTGTTCAATGTGGTGTATGGCGACAAGGATGGCAACATCATGATGCACTCGGCCGGCAAGATTCCTCTACGCAATCCCGCATTGGATTGGAAGCTGCCCATAAAGGCCAACATTTCAGCTTTCAGGTGGACGGAGATCATCCCGTTCGACAGGATGCCGCATGTGGAGAATCCGGATTGCGGATATGTTTACAATGCCAACAACACTCCGCTGCATTGCACAGGCGAGGGCTGCAATCCGCGGACCGACTTTCCGGGAATCCAGAATTTCGAGTATAACCGGGGCGAGGTGTTCCGCGACCTGTTCGCATCGCATCAGGGCCTTTATTCAGAGCAACAGGTGGAGGGGTTCAAATACAACACTTCCTATCACCGCAATGGCAGCTATGCCGACAGGTTCAAGGCATTGTATGAACTGGATGCGGCCAAGTATCCCGACATCTCAGATGCCATTGCCAAGATGAAGCACTGGAATTGGCGTGGCGATGCCGATGACCGCGATGCCGCCCTGGCCATGGTGACACATGATCATCTGATGCGTGCAGTGGACGCTCCTTTCGGTCTGCTCATGATCCGCGACAGGCGCATTACCGAGGAGGAGGCCGTGGATGCGTTGCGCAAGGCCAAGAAGCTGCTGGTGAAGAAACACGGTTCCATCGACATACCGCTGGGGCAGGTGCAGCGGCATCAGCGCGGCAATGTGAGCCTGCCCGCCCATGGATTGCGCGAGGTTCCGCGCGCTGCTGATGCCAAGCTCTATGACAAGAAGCGCGGTCTTTACCACATCACCAACGGTGACGGATACATTCAGAAGGTGCGCTTTTCAAAGGTCGGCCCCATCATTCACAGCATCAACGCCTTTGGGGCCTCTGCGCATCCGGACAGTCCGCACTTCACCGACCAGATGGAGCTGTTCGTCAATCAGCAGTACAAGCCCATGACGTTCGACCGTGCGGAGATAGAGCGCAATGCCGAGCGGATCTATCATCCGGGAGAATAGCAGTCTGAATGCCGATCGATCTTTATTCCTGCACCTCGGCAGTGCCTTTGAGACCGAGACGTCTGCGTATGGCCCACGTGGCCAGATAGAGGAAAGGTGTGTCGAGGGCCGCCACTATGGCCTTGAACAGATAGCCGCTGGCGAACAGGGGCCAGAACATTGCCCACTCGATGGCACCGAGCGAACAGAGCAGGATGAGCACGGCTGCCGTGTCAACCAGCTGCGATGACATGGTGCTGAAATTGTTGCGCAGCCAGAGGTGCTTGCCCTTGGTCACGGTCTTCCAGAAATGGAAGATGCGGATGTCGATGTACTGCGCCAGCAGATAGGCGGTCATGGATGCGCCCACCGAAACACCTGTGAGGCCGAAGACCTTGCTGAATGTGGCGTTGCTCACCGGAGACCAATCGGTGGCGGGGGCCACATCGGCCAGACTGACCACGCCCAGAACGAACACACTGGCCACCAGCCCGGCCGTGACCACGGCATTGGCCCGATTCTTCCCATAGATCTCAGAGATGATGTCGGTGATCAGGAAGGTGAGCGGGTAGGGGAGAATGCCCACCGAAAGCTCGAAGGTGTGCAGCCCGAAGGCGTTCCAATGGAAGAACTTCTGGAAAATGAGATTGCACGAGACAAGTGAGGCGATGAAGATGCCCGCCAGCATCAGGTACAGGTATTCGGCCTCGCGTTTCTTTCCGTCAGTCATCTATGAGAAACGATTACAAGTACAGAAGGAAAATTGAAAATGGTGATGTGCCCTCAGAAATCGCAAATCGTCTATTGCAAATCGTCTATCGCAAATCGCCACTTGCCCCACGTCCCTCGTCCCTACACTTTACCAGCTTCCACCTGCGCCACCGCCCCCGAAACTGCCGCCCCCGAATCCTCCGAAGCTGCTGCCGCCACCTCCGCCACCTGAGAATCCACCGCCTCCTGAGAAATGTCGGTAAGAACCTGAATGTCTGTTTGCCGCGCTGTTGAGCAATGCCCATGCGGCCCAGAAGGTGAGGTGATTCACACTGGCATATTGTTTCACCTGCATGGCCTTGCTGGCCCAGATCAACAGAAAGACCAGGATCACCAATGCAAAGATGCCCAGCCCTCCGACCGGTGGGCCTCCACCCTTGGGCCTGTCGGCATATTCGCCCTTGGTGGCCTGCATAACGGCCAGCGCACCGGCCTTCAGCCCTGCGAAATAGTCGTCCTGTTTGAACTCGGGCAGGATCTCGTTGGCAATGATGCGGCTCACCAGGGCATCGGGCAATGCTCCTTCGATGCCGTAGCCTGTGGCGATCCACATTTTGCGGTCGCCTTTGCTCACGAGCATCAGTGCGCCATTGTCGGAACCGGCCTTGCCGATGCCCCATTTCTCGCCAAGGTCGAAGGTGTACTGCGCGATCTCGTAACCGTCAAGCGTGGGAATGAGCACCACGGCTATCTCTATGGACGATTCGCGCTCGTAGGTCTCCAACAGCGTGGTCAGCTCCCGGACCTCCTGCTGCGAGAGGGTGTTGGAGAAATCATTGACCAGCCTGTCGGTCCGTTCGGGAAAGTCCTGCGCCACTGAGGAAAGTGGTAGCAGCAGGGCAATGAGGAGGAAGAGGCGGGCGATGTTCAATTTACAATTTTCGATGTTCAATATTCAATATTCAATGGTCTGTTCACCCTGTCATCCGATAATGATATCGTTCGGCAATTCGTTGGTGTCGGTCTGCCCATTGAAGGGGAAATGCTCGGCCAACGCCTTTCCGGCTGCAAGGATACCGGTGATGAGGCCCTGTTCAATGTCCCCTTTTCTGAATGCCGTGCCCATGTTCTCCTTGATATTCTCCCAGAAATCGTCCGGCACTGCGGCATTGATGCCCGCATCACCGAGAATGGCGAACTTCTGGTCTGCAACGGCCATATAGATGAGCACCCCGTTGCGCAGCCCGGTCTCCTGCATCTTGAGTCTGTTGAAGATGAAGGCGGCACGGTCCAGCACATCGTCCGCGCTGTGGTCCTCGATGTAGAGCCTCAGTTCGCCCGATGTATTCCGCTCGGCCTGCGAGATGGCCGTTTCTATGGCCGCCTTCTGCTGCGGATTGAAAAGCGCCTTGGCCTTCATCAGAACTCCACTTTGGGGGCCTTCTCAGCGCCCGCATCAGCTTCAAAATATTCCTTCTTCTCGAAGTCGAACATGCCTGCGATGAGGTTGTTCGGGAACTTGCGGATGTAGGTGTTGTAGTCCTGTGCGGTCTCGTTGAACTTCTTGCGTTCCACAGAGATGCGGTTCTCCGTGCCTTCCAACTGCGCCTGCAGTTCGAGGAAGTTCTGATTGGCCTTGAGGTCGGGATAGCGTTCCACCACCACCATCAGTTTGGAGAGGGCAGATGAGAGGCCGTCCTGCGCGGCCTGGAACTGCTGGATGCTGTTGGCATCGAGTTTGGTCGGGTCAACAGTGATGCCTGTGGCCTTGGCGCGTGCCTCGATGACCGCAGTGAGGGTCTCCTGCTCGAAATCGGCATAGCCTTTCACGGTGGATACAAGGTTGGGAATGAGGTCGGCCCTGCGCTGATAGACGTTCTCCACCTGCGCCCACTGTGCGGTGACGGCCTCCTGTTTCTCGACTATCGTGTTGTATTGGCAGCTCTGAAGGCCCATGGTGGCCGCGATGAGCACAAGGAAAAGGATTCTGTTCATGGTCTGTTTTTCTGTGAAATGAACGTCAAAGGTAGGCGTATAGCCAGTGGTCAGTGGAGTTCTTGATGATTTTCAGAAGATTTAGGACTTGTTTTTAACTTGCGCCCATGGCAGCATTACTTATCAAGAACATCCAAACGCTGGTGCAGGTGCGCGAGAGCACCCCGCAACCAGTGCGTGGGGCCGAGATGGCCCAACTTCCCTCTATCGACAACGCCTGGCTGCTCATCAAGGGCGGTACCATTGCGAACTATGGCCCGATGGACACCTGCCCGCGCGACCCCAATGCGGTGATCGATGCCACAGGGCGACTGGTGCTTCCCGCCTGGGTCGATGCGCACACCCACCTCGTGTTTCCATTCATCCGCGATGAGGAGTTCGTGGACCGCATCCGTGGACTGAGCTACGGGGAGATAGCTGCCAAGGGCGGGGGCATCCTCAACTCTGCCCGCACGCTGGCAGAGTTTTCGGAGCAGGAACTGGTGGCCGATGCACTGGTGCGGCTGGACGAGATGGCCGCCACCGGCACAGGTGCCATCGAGATCAAGAGCGGCTATGGCCTCAGCGTGCAGGGAGAACTGAAGATGCTGCGCGTCATCAAGCGGTTGAAAAAGAAGCATCCCATAGTCGCCAAGGCCACTTTCCTCGGTGCGCACGCCATCCCTTCCTTATATAAGGATGACCGCGAGGGCTATATCCAGCTCATCCTCCGCGAGATGCTGCCAGTGATCGAGAAGGAAGAGCTTGCCGATTTCATCGATGTGTTCTGCGAGAAGGACTATTTCACTCCCCAAGAAATGGACCGCATCCTGGAAGCCGGTGCTTACCATGGACTGCCCGCCAAGGTACACGTGAACCAGTTCAACAGCATCGGAGGCATTGAGACGGCCATTGAATACCGCGCCCTGTCGGTGGACCATCTGGAGGTGATGACCGATGCCGACATCACCGCCCTTGCCGCCAGCAAGGTGATGCCCACGGTGCTGCCTTCGTGCTCGTTCTTCCTCAATATCCCGTATGCCCCTGCAAGACGGATGATGGATGCAGGTCTGCCCATCTGCATCGCCACCGACTACAACCCCGGAAGCTCGCCATCGGGCAACATGCCCTTTGTGCTCTCACTGGCCTGCATCAAACTGCGGATGCTGCCCGAGGAGGCCATCAATGCCGCCACCATCAATGCGGCCTTTGCGCTCGGATTGGAGAACGAACTGGGCTCCATCACCCGTGGCAAGACCGCCAACATCATCATCACCGAGCCGATGGATTCCATTGCGCAGATACCCTACAGCTTCGGCAGCAATCCGGTGTGGA
>JAIPBJ010000156.1 GCA_021739625.1 Flavobacteriales bacterium
TCGCCCGAATCGAAACTGCCATCCTCTTCGCCCACCACGACAATGGGATTCTGAGCCAGATCATCGTGCCGGAAACCGTTGTTCTCCTGTGGAAGCATGCCCCCGCCATTGCCGAACACCGTCAGTCTGCGGGGATCTGTTCCGTCCACATTCATGCCCATGTCGCGCAACTGCTCATAAGTGATACGGTAGATCCCATCCTGCGTCACCGCCACCTTGAACCAGTCGCCATTGGCCAATTGCGATGCATTGGAAAAGTTGTTGGCTGCTGCGGCCTTGGGGCTGGTCAGTGGCACCTCGAAAGTGTTGAGTCGGAATTCCACCAGTTTCTCCATCTGTCCCGTGGATGGGTTCTTCCTTATAGGAGTGAATGCGACCGAGGCGAAATCGCGCTTGCGTTCGGTGTAATTTCTCACTGAAATGGAAATCTCACCAGGTATCACAGCATTGCCCAAAGCGTCCTGTTCTGCCCTTGTAATGGGCGCGAACCGCATTCTGTCCAACGATGCACGCAACGTGTGGCCACTGCCAACGGGCATATTGCGCAGCACCTGCGGAAGTCCTGTTCCGAAATCGAAAGTGGCATCTGCGAAGCGGAGAAAGTTTCTGACCGAGCCGTCATAACCCACCTCATGGGCAGGTTCCATCCACAGGATGCGCTCAACTCCCTCGGGCAGAATGTCCTTCGTAACCGAATTGACATCCTGACGTATCGGGGCCTGCTGTTGCCTAACCTGTCCGTAAGAAGCCGTGGCAAGCATGCAAATAAAGACGGCAAGGAGTGTGCGTGTGCGGGTGTATCGATTCATTTTCAACATTTTACAGAGCGTTTGTTTTCGATGTCAGTGAATACGGACAATAATCGTTGGTTTTTCCCGTTCTCATACACGGTCGAAAGATGCTGACTGCAAACCGCGAAGGACGGCCCAATAACGTGAAGGTTGCTTATTTATTTCAGAAGTTCAAACATTTTTCATCTACTTTGCGCCCTGATGGCAGACTTGAATAATTCGTATCATTGTCCTTCATTTTTCAGACACAGATTCATGCTGAAGAGGTACTTCATTGCCTTGCTGGTGGTAGTAGCGGGGATGGGATGGGCGAATGACGCTGCCGCGCAGGACCCACAGTTCACGCAGTTCTATGCCAATCCCCTGTACCTAAATCCTGCCTTTGCAGGGGCGAAACGGTGCCCGAGGGTCAACATGAACTACCGGAACCAGTGGCCGGCCATCTCCGGTACTTTCGTTACGTACAATGCATCGTTCGATATGCACATCGATGCGCTGCATGGTGGCATCGGTGCCTATTTCATGGCAGACAGGGCCGGAGAGGGAACATTGAACACTTTTGAAGGCAGTCTCATGTACGCCTATCACATGAACGTGACAAGGAAGTTCTCGCTTCGATTCGGTGCTCAGGCAAGTGTCATGCAGCGCAGTATCGATTGGAGCCGCCTCACTTTCGGTGACATGATCGATCCCCGCTATGGTTTCATCTATCAGACCAATGAGGTGCAGCCCAACGAGAGCAAGATCTTCGCTGACTTCTCTGCCGGTTTCGTGGGCTATACCGAGTGGATCTACTTTGGATTTGCGGCACACCACCTCACTCAGCCTGATGAGGGTTTCTCTGGTATGAGCAAACTTCCCATCAAATGGACAGGTCATGCCGGGGGCAATATCACATTCGGTAAGAGCAAGGTCCGTCCTTGGGTGCTGTCTCCGAACATCCTATACCAGCATCAGCAGGATTTTCAGCAGTTGAACTACGGGTTCTATCTATCCAAATCAGGTGTGGTAGGCGGTCTTTGGTTCCGTCAGAGTTTCTCCAATCCTGATGCGTTCATTTTCCTCCTCGGCTATCAGCAGGGCGCCTTCAAGTTCGGTTACAGCTATGATGTGACCGTTTCTGCGCTGTCCAATGCCACTGCAGGTTCGCACGAACTGTCGCTTGGCCTTCAGTTCAACTGCCGCAAGCCGAAGAAAAAGTTCCGCGCCATCAGCTGCCCATCGTTCTGAGGCAATAATGAAACCCGAATCGCGTTATAGCGTTCAAGTCTCCCCGAAATACTTTCAGCCATGAACATTTTCCGAACAAGAACATTGGTGGCCTTAGGTCTGATCGTGACTGCTGCAGCGGTGCTGCCAGCGTGCAACAAGGAACGTTCCGCCACTACCGGTTGGTCTGTCAACGACTCCAAGAACGGGGGATTTGAAGTGGCACCTTGGGAGGGTCAGGAAACCGGACCAGGCCTCGTTTTCATTCAAGGTGGCACATTCACCATGGGCCGTGCAGAGCAGGACGTGCGCTATGATTGGGACAACATCCCAAGGCGTGCCACTGTTTCCTCCTTCTATATGGACGAGACCGAGGTGACCAATGTGGACTATCGCGAATATCTGTTCTGGTTGTCGCGAGTGTTCTCTGCCAGCTACCCTGAGGTCTATAAGCGGTCGCTTCCGGATACGCTTGTCTGGAGAAGCAAACTCGGATATAACGAGCCTTATGTGGAGCTGTATCTCCGTCACCCTGCCTACAACTACTACCCTGTTGTAGGGGTGAATTGGTTGCAGGCCACTGACTACTGTGCATGGAGGACCGATCGTGTGAACGAACAGATTCTGATCCGTGAAGGGATACTCCGTCAAAACCCGAATCAGGTCGATGAGGACAATTTCAACACGGATGCCTATCTGGCAGGTCAATATGAGGGCCTTGTAAAGTCGGACCTCATAGACCTCGACCCGAATAAGGACACCCGCAAGGTGCGCATGGAAGATGGCATCCTTCTTCCGCGCTATCGCCTTCCTACGGAGGCCGAGTGGGAGTTTGCAGCAATGGGACTCATCGGAAACACTGTTTACGAGCGGATCACCGAGCGCAGGCTTTACCCTTGGAACGGTGCTTATCTGCGCAATGCTGACGATAAGTTCAAAGGGGAAATGATGGCCAACTTCAAGCGTGGCAAGGGCGACAACATGGGAGTGGCAGGCAACCTGAATGACCGTGCTGACATACCCACGGATGTGCATTCGTACTGGCCCAACGACTACGGCCTCTACTGTATGGCCGGAAACGTCAATGAGTGGGTGATGGATGTGTACCGCCCGTTGAGCCCTGAGGACATGGATGATTTCCGTACATACAGAGGTAATGAATACAAGACGCAACTCCGTGAAGAGGAGGGTGAGATTGCAGAGAAGGACAGCTTGGGCCGTATCATCTGGAGAGATGTGACCGAAGAGGAGAACACCCAGCGCAGGAACTACAAGAAGTCTGACAACATCAACTTCCTTGACGGTGATTATTCTTCCTCTGTCTATTACAGCAATGACGAGTACAAGGATGGAGAGAAGGCCAATAAACGGATGTATGAGTGGGGTGTTACCTCATTGATCAACGATAAGGCACACGTGTACAAAGGAGGTTCGTGGAAGGACCGCGCCTACTGGCTCACACCCGGCACCCGTAGATACCTGGATCAGTTGCAGAGCACGGATGACATAGGTTTCCGTTGCGCCATGACCCGTGTAGGCGAACAGTGATAAGACTTTTGTGATAAGGGCCCTGATTGCATCAGTTGCAGTCAGGGCTTTTTTTGTGACCGATGATGATGGACATTAACAGTATCTATAGCCTATTTCTCAAGCACCCCGCTATTTGCACCGATAGCAGAAAGGTCACTCCCGGCTGCGTCTATGTGGCATTGAAGGGCGATAGCTTCGATGGTAATGCGTTTGCCAAAGCTTCGATTGAGGCAGGCGCGGCCTATGCCATTGTGGATGATGCCAAGGTGGCGACCGATGAGAGGTTCATTCTGGTCGGCAATGGGCTGCGGACATTGCAACAGCTGGCACGAGAGCACCGCGACCATTTCAGCATTCCTGTGATCGGGGTGACAGGGTCGAATGGGAAGACCACCACAAAAGAGTTGATGAATGCGGTGCTTTCGCAGCGGTTCAATGTACTGGCAACGAAGGGTAACCTGAACAATCATATCGGTGTGCCGCTCACATTGTTGGGTCTGACAGGGGTACATGACATCGCAATCATTGAGATGGGGGCCAGCCATCCGAAGGACATTGAAGAGCTGTGCGACATTGCAGACCCGGATTACGGTCTGATCACCAATGTTGGCAAAGCGCACATGGAGGGCATGGGCGGACTGGATGGTGTGCTGCGAACCAAGACAGAACTCTACAGGCATGTGGCAGCACGTGGAGGCACGCTGTTCCTGCATTCAAGTGACGATAATCTGTTGAAGGCTGCTCAAGGAGTGCGCACAGTGAGCTACGGAGCGCTTCCTACAGATGATGTGATCGGCAGAATCGTGCCTAATGGAAATTTCGTAGTGGTACAGTGGCGCAGAAGTATAGAACTGAATTGGGATCTTGTACCAATGGTTCCTACACATCTCACCGGAACCTATAATCTGCCCAACATAATGGCTGCTGTTGCCGTGGGTGTTCATTTCGGACTGACAGATATAGAGATTGCAAGGGGACTAACAGGTTTTGAGCCGAGCAACAGCCGCTCGGAAGTGCGAAGGGCGGGCACGAACCTGCTGATATTGGACGCCTACAATGCGAATCCCAGCAGCATGGAGGTGGCCATCAACAACCTCATGTCGATGGATGGGCAGCGCAAGTCGGTGATTCTGGGTGAAATGCTGGAGGTGGGGCCAACAAGTGCAGACGAGCATCTTGCCATTTGCCAGCGGATTGCCACACTGGGATTGACCACTGTCTGTCTTGTGGGGCGTGAGTTCTTTGCTTTCAAAGGCGATTTCCCCTTCAATTTCTTTGAGAATGTGGACTCCCTGGTGCAGTGGTTGCCCTCACACCGATCTCAGGACGAGGTGGTGCTTATCAAAGGGTCGCGCGGCAACCATTTGGAAAAGGCTGGCGAGTGGCTGCTGAACGGTGGAATTTAGCGCAGCATGGCCCGCGAGATCACAATCTTCTGCACCTCTGATGTGCCCTCGTAAATCTGTGTGATTTTGGCATCACGCATCAGGCGCTCCACGTGATATTCCTTGACGAAGCCGTAACCGCCATGTACCTGTACGGCCTCGATGGTCGTATCCATGGCCACCTTCGAGGCGAACAGCTTTGCCATGGAACTTGAGGTGTCATAATTGTTGCCAGCATCCTTATCCCACGCTGACTTGAGAACAAGCAGACGGGCGGCCTCGATGTTGGTGGCCATGTCGGCCAGTTTGAACTGGATGGCCTGATGCTCGCAGATGGGCACTCCGAAGGCCTTTCTTTCTTTAGAATAGGCAAGGGCCAATTCGTAGGCGCCACTTGCAATGCCAAGTGCCTGGGCCGCGATGCCGATCCGCCCACCGGAAAGTGTCATCATCGCGAATTTGAAACCGAAGCCATCCTCACCTATGCGGTTCTCCTTGGGCACTTTCACATCCTGAAACATCAGCGAATGTGTGTCGGACGAACGGATGCCAAGCTTGTTCTCCTTGGCACCTATGGTGAACCCGGGCATACCTTTCTCCACTATCAGCACGTTGATGCCCTTATGTTTCTTCGATTCGTCCGTCTGGGCAATCACCAGATAGGTGGATGCATTGCCCCCGTTGGTGATCCAATTCTTGGTGCCGTTAAGAAGATAATGGTCGCCCATGTCGATGGCGGAGGTCTTCTGAGAAGTGGCATCGCTGCCCGCTTCAGGCTCCGAAAGTGCAAATGCGCCCAGCTTCTCCCCCTTTGCAAGGGGCACGAGATATTTCTGCTTCTGCTCCTCGGTTCCATATTTCTCAAGCCCCCAGTTGACAAGCGAGTTGCAGACGCTCATGCACACCGAGGCCGAGTTGTCGACTTTCGAGATCTCCTCCATGGCAAGCACGTACGAGATGGTATCCATGCCGCTTCCTCCATATTTGGGATCTACCATCAGACCGAGGAAACCGAGCTCTCCCATCTTCTTCACCTGTTCGTGAGGGAATTCCTTGGTCTCATCCCGCTCGATGACTCCTGGCAGCAGTTCGCTCTGGGCAAAATCGCGTGCGGCCTTTTGGATCATCAGATGCTCTTCGCTCAACTGTACATTCATGGTGCGGATGTTTGGGCGGCAAATGTAACCCCGAGGCGCAGAAAAGGAAAGTCGCAGATGGTGCGAATGGCAGGCGGATATTATCGTTGAATTGGATCGGAGGATTGCCTTCCGCTGCGTAGGGCCGTTGCTTCAGGCATTGCCGGTCACGTCCCAAGCCTAGTGGAAGGCACTTATCCGGAACGAATGTCCGCAACCGATGTTTTGGCTAATCTTGCCCTATGTCGCAGCGCATATCAGCCATCGGTGTAATGTCGGGCACATCACTCGATGGGCTGGACATTGCTTATTGCAGTTTTTCCAAGAATGGTGTGAAGTGGAGTTACGTTATTTACGCTGCTAGATGTGTTGACTATGGCCCTGATTGGCGCAAAAGACTTGCCGAGGCCCATAATTTGAGTGGGGAAGAACTGGCACTGTTGGATGCCGATCTCGGTCGTTTCATTGCGAATCAGGTCAATCTGCTCTTGATGGACAAAGGCCTGCCGAGGCCCGACATCATAGCCTCTCACGGGCATACGGTCTTTCATGCGCCTTATCGGGGATATACTGTGCAGATAGGTAGCGGGGCACACATTGCATCCGGCACGGGAATCACCACGGT
>JAIPBJ010000157.1 GCA_021739625.1 Flavobacteriales bacterium
CTCAACTGGAAGCTCATGAACAGCTTCTCCGAATACTTCTTGTTGCCTTGCATGACACCAAGGTCGGATCAACGATGCCGCATTGTCAAGATCCGCGTCTGGAAGTTTTCCACATCTTCGCAGTTGTGCAACAGGCACATCTGCTATCAAAATAGGGCGTGAAGACAGGTACGCAAGCTTTGGTGGTTTCCACCAAGTTCGGCTTCGGGTGAAAGGTCGAAGGAATTAAAGCCCTATTTTCATAGCAGTAAACGTTGTGCAACATGCTACGAAACATAAGCCCTACCAATTATCACATAATATGAAAATCATCGTCTCCCTGTTTTTAATTTCTCTATTCAGTTTTAATCTTGTAGCTCAGGACTTAGACTCGAACATTGTCAAAACAATCGAAGGCACAATCAACGAGACTTACAAAATCATCTCTGGCGAGAGAGGTGAAAAAAGAAATTGGGAAGCATTTAGACAGCTCTTTACACCTCAAGCCCAAATGAGTGTCCTTTTACATGACTCAACTGGTAATGGGATTTTACGCACGTATACGCTTGAACAATTCGTTAGAATTGGAAAAGAGTATTACGAAAATGATGGATTTATTGAACGCCCAATTAGGACAGTAATACACGAGTACAACGGTATTGCAAACGTATTTCAAAGCTATTATGCTAAAGAATTAGATATTGAAGAAGAAGGAGTCAACAGTCTTCAATTGATGTTTGATGGCAAACGATGGTGGATAACAAGCGTTCTCTGGACCAACAATGGTAATGGTGTACAGCTACCCGATGAATTCAAGGAATAGCTTTTTTATGACCGTATAAAAATTTGTCGTTAACAGTGAAATGAAAGCACGCTTGCACAACAACTGCTATCAAAATAGGGCGTGACGACAGGTACGCAAGCTTTGGTAGTTTCTATCAAGTTCGGTTTTGGCTGAAAGTACGAAGGAGTTTAAGCCCTAATTTTATAGCAGTAAAACGTTGATTTTCCCCTCTTCCTGCAAAGACATTCATCCCGCGTAAAAGGAATTGCGCGGGATAAGCGGCCCATCAAGGATGGTTCTGAGTGTCCTTAGGACTTCTTTGCAATACTGCTGATTCCGAGCAGAATCACCCTACCAACAACCTCCCCAAGCCCTCTGCCTGTGCCATGCGTGAATAGGCCGTGCTGTGGCCTGTGGGCAGGAATGGCCCGCTGAGGGCGGTGGAGAGGAATTGGCGAACATCCGCCCCCTCGCACGTCTCTTGCGGCCTTTCTATATTCGCAGCCTCAAAACGAACAACAGCAATGGGAAGGGCATTTGAATTCCGCAAGGGTCGCAAGTTGAAACGGTGGTCGGCCATGGCCAAGACCTTCACGCGCATAGGCAAGGACATGGTGATGGCCATCAAGTCGGGCGGCCCCGATCCGAATTCGAACTCGCGCCTGCGGGCCGTGATGCAGAACGCCAAGGCGGCCAACATGCCCAAGGAGAACGTGGAGCGGGCCATAAAACGCGCCACCGACAAGGACACATCGGACTATAAGGAGGTGCTGTTTGAGGGCTATGCGCCCCACGGCATCGCGGTGCTGATAGAGACGGCCACGGACAACAACAACCGCACGGTGGCCAATGTGCGCAGCTATTTCAACAAGCATGATGGCAGCCTGGGCACATCGGGCTCGGTCGAGTTCATGTTCGACCACAAGTGCCATTTCCTGATCCCCAACACGGGCAAGGACCTGGAAGAACTGGAACTGGAGCTGATAGACTACGGTGTGGAGGAGATATTCGAGGACGAGGAGGGCATCATGGTCTATGGCGATTTCCCCGCCTTCGGGGCCATACAGAAGGCATTGGAGCACGAACTGGGGCTGGAGATACTGAGCTCAGGGTTTGAGCGCATCCCCACCATCACCAAGCAACTGACCCCCGAGCAGGAGGCCGATGTGGAGAAACTGCTGGAGAAACTGGAGGAGGATGAGGATGTGCAGCACGTGTATCACACGATGGGGTGAGAGTAAGGGACGAGGGACAAGGGACAAGGGACGAGGGACAAGGATATTGGGAAATCATAACCGCCTGCGATGAGCTCAAGACTGATAAAGGTATTTTTCGCGCTGGTGGCGGTGAGCGCCCTGGTGTTCGCGGGCTTCTTCGCCATCGGTGTGATGAGACCGAGCGTGCCCATTTCGGCCCGCATCGAAATTGAACGCCCGGTGGCCGATGTGTTCGCGGCCTATAACGCACCCTTCGACCGCATGGACTGGCTGGAGGGCTATGAGGGCACCGAGCGGGTATCGGGCGGGGCGGGCATTCCCGGAAGCGTGAGCACCGTGTTCTTCACCCACGATGGCAAGAAATTCGTGATGAAGGAAGAGCTGAAGGATTATGTGGAGAACCGGCTGGTGGAGCTGACGTGGAGCAACGAGGTGCTGACCCAGCGGATGCGTGTGGCGTTCGAGGCGGTGGACGAGCAGTCTGCATCGGTGACGATGAGCGGGACGGTCGAAGGCACATCGTGGTTCATGCGCTCGATGATGGGTCTGGCCCAGAACCGCATGCAGCAGCAGGAGGAACAGAATTTCGTGCGGTTGAAGGAGCTGCTGGAAATGTGAGTCCCATGCCGGGTGCAGCGCTGCCGGATGGGAAATCGGGGCAGGGAGGATATGAAAGGGAAGTCCTATCTTTGGCGACCCTAAAAAACCCACAGCTGTCCATGGAGACCACATCCACACAATTGACCTACAAGGTAAAAGACCTCAGCCTGGCCGCGTATGGCCGCAAGGAGATCGAATTGGCAGAGGCCGAAATGCCCGGCCTGATGTCGCTGCGCGAAGAATTCGGAAACAGCAGGCCATTGGCCGGAGCGCGCATCGCAGGCTGCCTGCACATGACCATTCAGACCGCAGTGCTCATCGAGACGCTTATCGAGCTGGGTGCCGAAGTGAGCTGGTCATCGTGCAACATCTTCTCGACCCAGGACCACGCTGCCGCTGCCATTGCTGCCGCAGGCATACCGGTCTATGCTTGGAAAGGCATGAACGAACAGGAGTTCGACTGGTGCATTGAGCAGACGCTCTTCGCCTTCGAGGGCGGAAAGCCGTTGAACATGATACTGGATGATGGCGGTGACCTTACCAACATGGTATTTGACCGCTATCCCGAACTGACCAAAGGCATCAAGGGCCTGAGCGAAGAGACGACCACAGGCGTACACCGCCTCTATGAGCGCGAGAAGAAAGGCACCCTGGTGATGCCCGCCATCAACGTGAACGACTCGGTGACCAAATCGAAATTCGACAACAAGTATGGCTGCCGCGAGTCGCTGGTAGATGCCATCCGCAGGGCGACCGACATCATGATGGCCGGCAAGGTGGCCGTTGTGGCAGGTTATGGCGATGTGGGCAAGGGTTCTGCCGAGTCGCTGCGCGGGGCCGGTGCGCGTGTCATCGTCACCGAGATAGACCCCATCTGTGCATTGCAGGCCGCCATGGACGGCTTTGAGGTGAAGAAGATGATCGATGCCGTGACCGAGGCCAACATCATCGTCACCGCCACCGGCAACAAGGACATCATCCGCAAAGAACATTTCGAGCTGATGAAGGACAAGGCCATCGTATGCAACATCGGCCACTTCGACAACGAGATCGATGTTGCCTGGCTGAACAAGCACCACGGCCAAACGAAGGACACCATCAAGCCGCAGGTTGACAAATACACCATCAACGGCAAGGATCTGCTGCTATTGGCCGAGGGCCGTCTGGTGAACCTTGGCTGCGCCACGGGCCATCCATCGTTCGTGATGAGCAACTCGTTCACCAACCAGACCTTGGCGCAATTGGAGCTTTGGCAGAATGCCGATGCCTACGAGAACAAGGTCTATACCCTTCCAAAGCACCTGGACGAGAAGGTGGCCCGCCTGCACCTTGCCAAGATCGGTGTGGTGCTGGAGGAGCTTCGCCCCGATCAGGCCGAGTATATCGGTGTGACGGTTGACGGCCCTTACAAGCCCGACTACTACCGTTACTGAGAATAGGAAAGGAGAAGATGCATGAGGGCCGGACGGGAAATCACTCCCTCCGGCCCTCTCGCTTTCCTTCCACAAGCATTGTTTCCCGTTTCTTTGCACCACCAACAGGCATCATCCATGAATAAGGACGTACAGAGCATGGATTACAACACCGAACGCGAGCCGATGCGCATTGCCGAGTATGGCCGCACGATTCAGAAGCTGGTGGCACAGGCGAAGGCCATAGCCGACCGCGAGGAGCGCAACAAGGCGGCCCGCGCCATCATCAAGGTGATGACACAGCTGAACCCCAACCTGAGGCAGACCGAGGACCTGAACCAGAAACTGTGGGACCACATGTTCATGATCGCAGACTTCGACTTCGATGTGGACTCGCCCTATCCTGTGCCCAACCCTGAGCAGTTCAAGGAAAAGCCTGAGCCCATCGCGTATCCCGACACCGAGGTGGGCGAGCGTCACTATGGCCGCATCATCATCAAGATGGTGCAGCAGCTTGCCGCAGAGGAGGATGTTGAGAAGCGGCAGAAGTCGGCCATCGCAGCGGCCAACGCCATGAAATCGGCCTACCTGAAATGGAACCGCGACACGGTGGACGACTACACCATCATCGCAGACCTCAGGAAGCTGTCGAAAGGCGTGGTGGCGCTGCCTGCCGACACGGTGCTGGGCAAGGCGCAGGACCTTGTGGACCACAGCCAGCAGAACAGCGGCATGAAATCGGGCCGCAGCAACAAGCGCAACAAGCGCAACAAGAAAAGACGTAACCCACGGGTCTGAGCAATGGCATCATTCGAGATAGAGGGAGGCACACGCCTCAAAGGCACGCTCACGCCACAGGGAGCAAAGAACGAGGCATTGCAGGTGCTCTGCACCCCACTGCTGACCAAGGAGAAGGTGACCATCTCCAACATTCCCAACATCCGCGATGTGAACAAGCTCATCGAGCTGCTGGGATACATGGGAGTGAAAGTGGAGCGCATAAGTGCCGACACCTATACGTTTCAGGCCGATGACGTGAATCTTGACTATCTCACCTCAGAGGATTTCAAGGTGAAAGGAGCGGGACTTCGCGGTTCCATCATGCTGGTAGGGCCGCTGTTGGCCCGGTTCGGCAAGGGCTACATCCCGCAGCCCGGTGGCGACAAGATCGGCCGCAGAAGGTTGGACACGCATTTCATCGGTTTCCAAAAGCTCGGGGCCACCTTCACCTACGTGGCAGAACAGCAGTTCTACAAGGTGGAAGGCAACCCGCTCAAGGGCACCTACATGCTGCTGGACGAGGCATCGGTCACTGGCACGGCCAACATCGTGATGGCCGCAGTGATGGCCGAGGGCATCACCACCATCTACAACGCGGCCTGCGAGCCTTATCTCCAGCAACTGTGCAAGATGCTCAATCGCATGGGTGCCAAGATCAGCGGCATCGGGTCGAACATGCTCATCATTGAAGGGGTGAAGGAAATGGGCGGAACTGAACACCGCTGCCTTCCCGACATGATCGAGATCGGCAGTTTCATCGGTCTCGCGGCAATGACGCATTCCGAGATCACCATCAAGGATGTGAGCTATCCCGATCTGGGCATCATTCCCGACACTTTCCGCAGACTGGGCATCCACATCGACCTGAAGGGTGACGACCTCTATATCCCTGCACAGGAGCATTACGCCATCGACACCTTCATTGACGGATCCATCCTCACCATTTCCGACCATCCATGGCCGGGCTTCACACCCGACCTCATCAGCATTGCACTGGTGGTGGCCACGCAGGCCAAGGGCAGCGTGCTGATCCATCAGAAGATGTTCGAGAGCCGCCTGTTCTTCGTGGACAAGCTCATTGAAATGGGCGCGCAGATCATCCTCTGCGATCCGCACCGCGCCACGGTCATCGGCATGGACCATAGACAGCCGTTGCGCGGCATCCGTATGACCAGTCCCGACATCCGGGCAGGCGTGGCCCTGCTCATCGCGGCCATGTCGGCCAGCGGAAAGAGCGTCATCGACAACATTGAGCAGATTGACCGGGGATATACCGACATCGACACGCGGCTCAATGCCATCGGGGCCAAGATCAGGCGGTTCTGATTCGGTACGGTTGTTGCCAAGTGGCATCTTTCCGGGCGGAAATCCCCGACCAAACCCCATCCATCCAAAAACCCGATACATGAAAAAGAATGCTCTGATAATGGGTATTGCCCTGCTTACCCTTCCCTTCCTTGCCACTTCGGGCAACGGTGACAGAAAAGCAGCCACCTCCAGCGAAGTGCAGCCCAAAGTGGGGCTGAACGTGGGCGACATTGCCCCCGACCTCAAATTCAAAAACGCAGCGGGCAAGGACATCAGCCTCGCCTCGTTGCGCGGCAAAGTGGTGCTCATCGACTTCTGGGCGTCATGGTGCCGCCCCTGTCGCATGGAGAACCCCAATGTGGTGAGTGCCTATAAGAAGTTCAAGGATGCCAAGTTCACCCATGCGAAAGGCTTCACGGTCTATGGCCTTTCGCTCGACAAGAGCAAGGATGCCTGGGTGGAAGCCATCCAACAGGACGGTCTTGACTGGGTGAACGTGAGCGACCTCGGTGGCTGGGCGAGTGCAGGGGCTGCGGTCTATGGGG
>JAIPBJ010000158.1 GCA_021739625.1 Flavobacteriales bacterium
GATGCCACAAAAAAGGCCGCTCCGAATTTCTTGGAGCGACCTTTTTCAAAATCCCCCCCCCCCTCGGGGGGTCGGGGGGTCTCACACAAGCTCCACACTCCTTTTCAGGAACTCGCTCAGCGCCTTTCCTTTCAGAAGGCCCTGACCCAAAAGGGCGAGGTCGGTGAGCTGCTTGGTGCGCTGGTTCTGCTTCTCGGTGTCGGTCTCTGCAAGGATCTCGCTCACCTTGGGATGGTTGGCGTTAACCACGAGATTGAAGAACTCGAAGCCGCCCATGCCCATCATGCCATTGTTGCCGCTCAGTTTCTGCATGTCGTTCATCCTGCGCATGAATTCCGGCTGGGTGATGGTGACGGGCATGTCCTTCTCGCTCAGGTTCTCGAACGTGACGGTGAATTTGCCACGGCCACCCTCGGGGTTCACCTGCGCCTCGAACACGGGCTTGAGTTTCGCCTTGTCGTCATCGCTCAGTTTTGACGGGGCCGCATCGTCCTTCTTGATGAGCTTGTCGAGCGTGTCGGCATCCACACGGGCGAAAGTGCTGTTCTCCAGCTTCTGCTCCAGTTGGTTCACGAAGTGCGCATCGAAGGGGCTGTCCATCACCAGCACATCATAGCCGCGCTCGGTGGCCGTCTCGATGTAGGTGTGCTGCGCCTCGACATTGGTGGTGTAGAGATGCACCAGCTTGCTCTCCTTATCGGTCTGCACGGGTGCGATCTTCTCCTTGTATTCCTCGATGGTGTAATACTTGCCATCGGTGTTCTTGAACAGCCAGAACTTGGTGGCGCGCTCCTGGAACTTCTCATCGCTCAGCATCCCGTATTGAATGAAGATCTTGATGTCGTCCCATTTCTTCTCAAAGTCCTCGCGGTCCTCTTTGAAAAGTTCGGCCAGTTTGTCGGTCACCTTCTTGGAGATGTGGCTGCTGATCTTCTTCACATTGCCATCGCTCTGCAAGTAGCTGCGCGAAACGTTCAGCGGGATGTCGGGCGAGTCGAGCACGCCATGCAGCAGCGTGAGGAACTCGGGCACGATGCCCTCCACCGAATCGGTGACGAACACCTGATTGCTGTAGAGCTGGATCTTGTCCTTCTGCACCGAGATGTTGTCCTTGATCTTGGGGAAGTACAGGATGCCCGTCAGATTGAAGGGATAGTCCACATTGAGGTGGATGTGGAACAGCGGCTCCTCCCAGTTCATCGGGTAGAGTTCGCGGTAGAAGTTGTTGTAATCCTCGGTGGTGAGGTCGGTCGGGTTCTTGGTCCAGGCCGGGTTTGGGTTGTTGACGAGGTTGTCCTCCGTCACCTCCTTGTCCTCGCCCTTCTTGTTGCCTTCGTCATCGCGCTCGGCATATTCGGTGCGGGTCCTGGTGCCGAACTTGATGCTCACGGGCAGGAACTTGCAGTACTTGTCCAGGATGCTCTGAATGCGACTCTTTTCGAGGAACTCCTTGCTGTCGTCCGCGATGTGGAGGATGATGTCGGTGCCACGCTCGGTGCGCGCATGCTCCTCCAAGGCATAGTTGGGGCTGCCATCGCAGGTCCAATGGGCGGCCACGGTACCCTTAACGTGGCTCTTGGTGATGATCTCCACCTGCTTGGCCACCATGAAGGAGCTATAGAATCCCAGACCGAAATGGCCGATGATGGCCTCCGCCTTGTCCTTGTATTTGTTGACGAACTCCTCGGCACCCGAGAAGGCGATGTCATTAATATACTTGTTCACCTCCGCGGCCGTCATACCCACGCCACGGTCCTTGATGGTGAGGGTTCCGGCCTTCTCGTCCAGCACGATCTCGATGGTCAGGTCGCCCAGCTCGTCCGTGGCCTCGCCCAGTCCGCTCAGGGTCTTGAGCTTCTGGGTGGCATCGGTGGCATTGGCAACCAGTTCACGGAGGAATATCTCGTGATCGCTGTAGAGGAATTTCTTGATGATGGGAAAAATGTTCTCCGTAGAGACATTGATGGTTCCCTTTTTCGGGGCCTTTGATTCAGTAGTGGCTTCTGCAGACATGATGCATCAATGGTTTTGGTTCGCTGCGCGGATGTCAATGGTCGTGCCATCTGCCATGGACTGCCATCGGGTCAGTTCATTCGCTCGTGCTGGCTGTGGAAGGTGACAGCTTTTCAGATGGCAGTGCGAACATGTTGAGTTCGGAGTCATGGCGGATGGATTTCGACCAAATGTCTGAAACAGCCCATGAATATATACATTTGAGGTTCCGAATAGCCCATTTTCTTCGATGAACAGTCTTGTCGAGACGACCAGTTCCATACTGTCCTTCCGTGGGCCTGATATGGTGCGTTCGGCATCGAAGCCGCATTCCCGAATGACCCTTGCGGACATCAAGGAGAATGCGGAAGTGGTGAGGAACATGATCAAGGGCCGTCCATTTTACCTGATCATTGTTGCCGAGGAGACTGCCGATTTCACCGTGGAGGCCCGAGAGTATGTGGATCCCGTTCTGGAACCACTGAAAAAGGCCGAGGCCATAGTGGTCAGGTCTTTGGCCCATCGCATCCTCGGCACCCTGTATGCGCGCACACGCAGGAAAAATCATCCCATAAGGATGTTCGGCACAGAGTGGGAGGCAATGGAATGGATTGACAGTCTCAGGGCGAAGGAGGCTGTGCCTATCGCAAAATAGCCGTATAGGCCGCTTACCGTGGCAATAATGGACCGCTGCCTTGTATCATGCCATCTTCCCTGCCAACACCCCATCATAGACCTTCACCGCCTCATTGAGGTTGCCGAAGTTCTGGCCGTCTACGACCATTTCGGGTGAATCGGTCACCTCTCCCAAGAAGGTGAAGTCAACCTCGCTGGCGGAGAGGTGTTCCACGAAGGCTTCCTGCATTTCGGGGCGAACGGAGACCACTGCGCGGCTCTGACTCTCGCCAAAAAGGAAGGCATCGGTGCGGAATTCCTCATCGGTGCTGATGTCGAAGCCGAGTCTGCCTGCCCTTGCACTCTCAAAGAGACTGATGAACAGGCCACCATCGCTCACATCATGCACAGAGGCAACCTCACCATTATAGATGAGGTCGAGCAGCAGGCCGTGGAGCCGGGCCTCTTCGTCAAGGTCAAGGAACGGGGCGGGAGAGCCTTTCACCCCAAGGTGCGAGTACAGGTACTCTGAGCTGTTGATGTCGTTGCGCGATCGGCCCACGAGATAAATGAGGTCGCCTGCATGTTTGAAATGCAGCGTCATAAGGTGCTTCTTGCTCGTCAACAGACCTACCATGCCGATGGTCGGGGTCGGGAAAACGGGCTCCACCTTGCTGTCGAACACACTCTGGTTGTAGAAGCTCACATTGCCGCCTGTCACCGGGGTGTCGAACTTCCGGCAGGCCGCGCCCATCCCTTTGATGGCCCCAACGAAAGTCCAATATACCTCTGGCGAATACGGGTTGCCAAAGTTGAGGCAGTTGGTGATGGCAGTTGGTTCTGCACCGCTGCACACGATGTTCCTTGCCGCCTCGGCCACGGCAATGGCAGTGCCTGTCTCAGGGTCGCTCTTGACGTAACGCGAGTTGCAATCTACTGTCAGCGCCAATGCGCGGTCAGAGCCTTTGATGTTCACGATGGCTGCATCAGATGGGGCATTGGTGCTCATGTTCACCGTGCCCACCATGCTGTCATACTGGTCGCTCACCCATTGGCGCGAGCAGATGTTGGGATGGCCGATGAGGTGCCATGCGGCCTTCTTCAGCCCCTCGGCATCAGGCACGGGGATACTGTCGATGCTGAATTTCCTGTACTCCTGAAAATAGGCCGGTTCGGCATATTCGCGGCTATAGACCGGAGCGCCACCGCCCAGCACAAGGTCGTGAGCAGGCACATCGGCCACCAGCTCACCGTGCATGTAATAGCGCAGGCGTTCGCCCTCGGTCACCGTGCCGATCTGCACACAGTTGAGGTCCCATTTGTCGAAAACGGCCAGCACATCGGCCTCACGGCCCTTTTCCACCACAATGAGCATCCGCTCCTGCGATTCGCTCAGGAGGATTTCCCAGCCCAGCATGCCTTCCTGACGGGTAGGGACCTTGTCCAAGTGTATCTCCATGCCATGCTTGCCCTTGGCACTCATCTCGCTGGTGCTGCACGTTATGCCTGCTGCGCCCATGTCTTGCATCCCGATGACCGCGCCTGTGGTGATGACCTCCAACGATGCTTCCAACAGCAATTTCTCTTGGAACGGATCGCCCACCTGCACTGCCGGTATCTTCTCGGACGAGGCTTCGGTGATGTCCTCCGATGCGAAGGTGGCTCCGTGGATGCCGTCCTTGCCAGTGCTTGAACCCACTATGAAAACGGGATTACCTGCGCCATAAGAGGTTGCAGAGACCATCTTGCCCACCTCAAGGATGCCCACACTCATGGCATTGACGAGCGGGTTCTGGTTGTAGCATTCATCGAAATAGACCTCACCGCCCACGGTCGGGATGCCGAAAGCGTTGCCGTAGTCGCCAATGCCTTTCACCACGCCTTTCATCAGCCATTTGGTCTTCTGACTGTCGGGGTTGCCGAAACGCAGGGAGTTGAGCTGCGCGATGGGGCGGGCACCCATCGTGAAGATGTCGCGGTTGATGCCGCCCACGCCCGTGGCCGCGCCCTGATAGGGCTCCAATGCGCTCGGGTGGTTGTGCGATTCTATCTTGAAGGCGCAGGCGAGGCCGTCACCTATGTCCACAAGCCCGGCATTCTCCTCACCGGCCTCCACCAGCATCTTGCTGCCTTTCTTGGGCAATGTCTTCAGCCAGGTGATGGAGTTCTTGTAGCTGCAATGCTCGCTCCACATCACCGAGAAGATGCTCAGTTCGGTGAAATTGGGCACGCGGCCCAGTATCTCCTTGATGCGGTCGAATTCCTCGGGCAGCAGCCCCAGTTTTTTAGCGGTTTCTACTGTGGTGAGGGGCTGTGATGCGGTCTCAGACATGGCGTGTTTTTCGCGGGGAAATGTTTGCCGCGAAGGTAGCCACAGGGCAGGGGAGGGTAATAGCGGAGTTATTAACAGGAAGGGGGCGTCCGGCCTCAGGTCTGCTGGGGTCTGTCATGACCCTGTCAGCGTGTATTCTCCTGTTGATGACAATGACGTAGCATGCCATAACGGCTCTTCTGCGCATGAACTGACTGCGGAACAGAGTCGGATTGCCGTCTGTCCAACGGATTCCGCCATTTTTCCGAAAATCTGTGAGCCTCAATGTTCATGGGCTTTCAAGGTTCGTTGTCAAGAAAATCATGTCCACCGTTTTGGCCTTCATTTTGGAACCGGACAGAAGTATGATGCTGTCATATACGATTGAACAACAGTTGTTTGATATGTGCATTGAGCGTGATGTAGGCCAATATCGTTGGAACCGGCCCCCAAAATTTGGCAGTGGACATTTATTCCTATCCTTTTGCTTTGTCCTCACTACTCTGAGCAACGGCATCAACGTAAGTAAATAGGGTTATGACCACCGGACTTGGGGAGTGAAAAGACCCGATTTGCGTGGTAGGACAATCATCTGTTTTTCAATTTAATAAGTGCCAAAACAGCCTGTCTCATTGTCGAAGTTGGAAAAAGATCGTTTGGTGGAGTGCTACAGGCCCCTGTTCCTTTGCTCAAAATCTCAATGCCCATGTTCACATCAGCACAGAAGACCTACGGAAAGCCCAGTGAGCGGAGACATGCGATGATGTCGGCCCCCACTTTGGGCCATGTCTTTGCCAAGAACACGGGTGTTCTTGCCAAAACCAGAGCTGT
Source organism: Flavobacteriales bacterium (assembly GCA_021739625.1). GTDB lineage: Bacteria > Bacteroidota > Bacteroidia > UBA10329 > UBA10329 > UBA10329. The sequence goes on from JAIPBJ010000158.1 coordinate 5,750, forward strand.
CATTGCCGATCACACGACTGTCCTTGCCAATCACACGACTGTTCTTGCCAACCGCACAGGTGTTTTTCCCGATCACACGACTGTTCTTGCCGATCATACGACTGTTTTCCCCGATCACACGACTGTTTTTGCCGATCACACGGGTGTTTTTGCCAAGAACACCCGTGTTTTCGGGGGGCACGTCTGTCAGCATAAGAAGAGTTCATCAATTAAATAATTCACAATCAATGTTCTAACCATCAAAAACCAAATGCCATGAGAAAGTACCTGCAAACAGTGTTCGACCGCCTCAGTGCGCTCAGGAACGGAATAGGTCTCAATGCAACCTCTTGGACCGGGCAGCCCGACACCCCTGCCTCAGTGCAGTTGGAAATGGACGCCCTTGTGACCATCAATAACGAGATCGACCAGTTGGAAGATGCCCGCCAGCAGAAAATAACCCAGGCCCGTGCCCTGGCCAACTCCAAGAATCAAGCGGCAGACATCATTGAGAAACGGGCCGTGGCCATCCATGCCACGGATCCGGGAAAGCTCAATGAGTACAACATCAAGGCTGGGCCGGCCCCCGGTGAGGCACGCCCTGTGCCCGGCAAGGCCATCATCGAGAGCATTGCGGATGATGATGACGGCATCGGCTTCAAGCTGCGCATTCAGAAACTG
>JAIPBJ010000159.1 GCA_021739625.1 Flavobacteriales bacterium
CGGCCGAGCCGGTCGGTTCCAGACGCATGGCGAGGTTCTTCTCCAACTCCTTCTCCAAACGTTCGCGAACGTGCCGCGAGGTCACGAATTTGCCTTCCTTGCCAAAGAATGGGCTGTCGTTGATGGTGAACACCATGCTCATGGTCGGCTCATCGATGGTGATGGGCGTCATGGCCTCAGGGTTCTCCACATCGGCCACCGTGTCACCGATCTCAAAGCCTTCCAGGCCCGTTATGGCACAGATGTCGCCCGGCTGAACGCTGTCAACCTTCGTCTTTCCCATCCCTTCGAAGAGGTAGAGCTCTTTGATGCGGCTCTTCTGAATCGTTCCGTCACGCTTGATGAGCGCCACCTGCTGTCCGGCCTTCAACGCCCCACGGAACAGGCGTCCGATGGCGATGCGGCCCGTGTAGGGCGAATGGTCGAGCGAGGTGATCTGCATCTGCAACGGCCCTTCTGCAATTTTCGGCTCAGGAATGAACTCGATGATCCGGTCCATCAGATACGAGATGTCATCTGTGCGCACTTTCCAGTCCTCGCTCATCCAACCTTCTTTGGCCGATCCATAAACGGTCGGAAAGTCAAGCTGATCTTCTGTGGCCCCAAGGCTGAACATCAGGTCGAACACTGCCTCCATCGCCTCTTCGGGCGTGCAGTTGGGCTTGTCCACCTTGTTGACGACCACAATGGGCTTCAGTCCCAGTTCAATGGCTTTCTGAAGCACGAAACGCGTCTGTGGCATGGGCCCTTCAAATGCGTCCACCAGCAGCAGCACGCCATCGGCCATATTGAGCACCCGTTCCACCTCTCCTCCAAAGTCGCTGTGGCCCGGAGTGTCAATAATGTTGATCTTGTAGCCGTTCCAGGTCACCGCAACGTTCTTGGAAAGTATTGTGATGCCGCGCTCGCGCTCCAGGTCATTGCTGTCCATCACAAGTTCGCCCATCACCTCATGGTCGGCAAATACTTTGGCGGCACTGAGTATGCGGTCCACGAGCGAGGTCTTGCCATGGTCAACGTGGGCAATGATGGCGATATTCCTAATTGATGTCATGAGGGTCTTTGAAAAGGCGCGCAAAGGTAGTTCCTCCTTGGCTGCCATGGGACACCGATTTCTCACCCCAGATCAGATACAGGGAAAGTGTCCTGCAAATGGAAGAATGAAAATGGCGGCCGACAGCAGGCACTCACCCTCACCAGCTACAACTGCAGCCCCACCAATATCAGCAAGGCCGGCACCGTCACCATCAGGAAGCCCAGTATCTTCTCGAAGTCGATCTTGGTCACGCTGACCATGTTGTCTGGGCACATGCTGCAGGTTTCGATGGCCATTACCCGCCCATCGTTGGAATAGGTCACGTTGAGCTGCACGTATTTCCCCAATGTCGCCTTACCGTTGTTCTCTTTGGTTAGCACCGATAGCGTCCTTCGGTCGTCCACGCGATAGACATAGATGAGGGTGCGCGATGAGTCGTTATAGGCCTTGATGTCGTACGGCCCTACGCCCAGCACCTGCTCCACCTCGGCCTTGGTCATGCCCACCTCCAGCGCCAGCACATTGCTGAACCGCGCATACTCAGGCGACTGAACGATGCACGATGTGAGCATCAGTATTATACTGAACGACAGAAGCAACTGAAACCTCATCCCATGGAAGCTCCCCGCGCCTGTGAACCGCCCAGAAAGCCTTCACAAAAGTGACACCTGCGTGCGTGGCCCGGATTATATCATTCTGTGGGACAGTTACATGATTCACACCACCACGTTCGCAGTAGCGAGTCGTAAGTATGTAAATCACTCTCCCTTACAATACTTGTCAACCAGAAACTGCGCCTTTGGGAAACCATTTTCCACCGCCTCTTTCCAGTGATAGCAATGGTCATTGAATCCTGGCTTGAAATAAGCGTTCAGTCCTTGGAGAATATCAATCGCCCTCCTTGGCAGACTTTTCATGCCCAACTCACGAGGCCTCTGATAGTTCAACATATGAAATTCCCATAGTTGAAACAGCGCACTTTGCTCTAAACAGACGGCCTCATCAGGATGTGTCCGGAGATAGATGTAGCGGTCAACATCAGCAATAGCAGAATCCCCGAAGTAATCAAAGTCCCATAGTTTTATGACTGCGGTTGCCAGATACAGGAAAGGGCAGACCGAGTCAGTTTGAAGCCTTTCGTTCAAAACGGCAATACCCCGAGGCGTATCCCCTTCCCTCAGAAAGTCCACCGCCTTGCGGAAAGAAGATGTGTCGTTTTCCCATAGATCGATTTCAGACTCCTGCGCAAAGCCATGAAGACTGATAAATATGAGAAAGGAACACGCAATCGTTTTCATCCCTCAAAGATGATCAGAGTTCCGATATGGACTTATTTATGGCGAGATGAACAAAATTGAGTGTTTGAATGGCGCTACCATTTTCTATTTCACTTTTCATCCTTCCTATTTCACCTTTCATCTCACTGCGGCTTCTTCACCCTGTCCGCAGTGTCCAACCCCGCCAGCACCTCTATGTTGATGCCGTCAGATAGCCCGGTCTTGATCGGCCTTTTGACGAAGGTCTGCGGGGCGGTCTCCACCTCTACGAACACCGAATCGGGCGTGGTGCCGAAGATGAGCAGCGCCTCGGGCAGGGCCAGCACGCTGTCCTTCCGGCTCAGGACGATGTCGGCATTGGCGCTGTAGCCCGAGCGGATCATCACGCCCTCTTTCAGCTTCACCTGCGCCTTTATCTTGAACTGGATGGCCCCGTTCTCGGCCACGCCCTTGGGCGAAATGTGCTCCAACCGCGCGGTGAACGTATGCCCCTCCAACGCCCCGATGGTGATTAGCAGATCCATGCCCTCCTTCACCTTGCCCACCTCGCTCTCGTCCAGTTTGCCCTCGAATATCATCTCGCCCATGTCGGCAATGGTGGCGATGGTGGTGCCCTCGTTGAAGGTGTTGCTCTCGATCACCGAGCTGCCCTCCTTCAGCGGCACTTCCAGCACCATGCCCGATGCCGTGCTGCGGATGATGGTGTTCGATGCCGTGCCATGGCCCTTCAGTGCGCCTTCCTCTATAAGCTGGAGGTTGTTCTGCGCAGCGGTCAGCTCCTGCTTGGCGTTGAGCAGGGCAGTATTGGCGGGCTGGAAATCGGCTTTGGATATGACCCCCTGGTCCAGCAGCATCTTCTGACGGTCGTAGTGCTGCTGGGCATCGTTCACCGCCAATTCGGCCATCTGCACGCGGCCTTGGGCGTTATTGAGGCTCACCATGTCGGGCACGATCTTAACCTTGGCGATGGGGTCGCCCGTGCGCACCCGCTGCCCCTCGACCACATACACCTTCTCGATGATGCCCGAAACCCGCGGCTTGATGGCCACCTCCTTGCGCGGAATGATGGTGCCGGTCGCCACCGTCTTCTTGATGATGTCCGTGCGGAATGCCTTTGCGGTCTCGAACACCACAGGCACTTCCTGCGATTTTTCATACAGGTGCCACAGCGTATAGCCGAACGCACCGAGAATGACCGTCAGGATGAGGATTCTTACGAGATTTTTCATTGATGTTGTGATGATTAGTGAGGGGCTGCACCCCTCGTTAATGGATTACACCCCTTCGGGGCTGTTATGAACCTTAAACTTTGAACCTTAAACATTAAACACCTAATTCTCCGTCCTCAACGCCTCCACCGGTTTCACCTCCAGCGCCCGATAGGCCGGTATGAGTGCCGCCATGCACCCCGATACCATCAGGATGCCCAGCGCGGTGACGATGGTACCGAAGTTCACCTCCGGATTCTTGAACGATTCGTCCTCTATCAGTGGCCCCGCCAATTCTACGGCCCAAACGCCCAGCACAATGCCGATGTAGCCCGCCAGCGAGGTGAGCACCAACGCCTCCAGCACAATCTGGCTCACAATGCTCCATGGTGTGGCCCCAATCGCCCTTCGGATTCCGATCTCTTTCGTGCGCTCCTTCACGATCACCAACATGATGTTGCTGATGCCGATGACCCCCGCCACCAACGTCAGCGTGCCCACGAACCAGATCAGGAAGTCGATGCCCGTGAACACGCTGGCATACTCCGCAAACTCCTCCTCGTTGTTATTGCTGCCAAAGGCGAATTCATCGTTGGGATGCACACGGTGCCGCTCTTTCAGCAGCTTGATGATCTTCTCCTCGATGACGGCTGTTGAAACGCCCTCCGCAGGCGCAAACCCGTAGTAGCTCACCCAGTTGCCATAGTTGAATGCCTGCTGAAAAGCGGTGAGCGGCACGAAAATGCTCTGCGCATCGTCTTCGGCCTCGCGACCGCACTTCTTGGTGGTGAACGTGCCCACCACCGTGAAATAGACCCCGTTGATGCGGATGTTGCTGCCGATCACCTCCTCGCCCTCGACATAGAGGTCGTTGATCACCTTGGCACCGATCACCGCCACCTTCCTCTTCTGCTCCACATCCACAATGTTCAGATGGCGGCCCAGCTCCATGTCGAAGGGCTGTATCTCACGGATGTCGGGATAGTCGCCCTTGATGCCGAACGCGGCAGTTCGCATACCGCGCACCACATTGGCCGCACCGCGCCACCCGCCCACCTCGTTGCGCGGGGCAATCACCCTTGCTTCGGGCACACGCTCGCGGATGGCCTTCGTGTCCTCGTTCGTCATCCAGAAATTGCGCCCTGCCGGCAGCCCCTTGTAGGGCATCGTGGTGCGCTGTGTCCATATATATAAGGAGTTGGACGCAAAGCCTTGGAACTCGCCCGTCACCCCGTTCTTCAGTCCCGACCCAGCGCCCAGCATCACCACCAGCATGAAAATGCCCCACATCACCCCGAAGGCAGTTAGCGCTGTCCGCACCTTATTGGCGCCCAGCGTTGCGAAAACCTCCCGCCATCTGTCCGTGTCGAAGATGTTCATCAGAGATCAGGCATAAGTCGTAAGGTGCAAGGCATAAGCCCGAACCGCGAATAGCGAACAGCGAAAGGCGAAAAGCTCATCATCATTCCTCTCTCAATGCTTCTATGGGACTGATGGATGCCGCCCGCAGCGCAGGGAACAGCCCCGCCAATGTGCCCGACACCACCAGCACCAGCGTGGCGATGATGGCCGTGGTCATATCGACTTCCGGGTTCTGGAAAATGCCTTCACCCTCGATCATCCCGCTCACCGCCTCCAAGGTGAATACCCCCGCCACCAGTCCCAGATAGCCCGCGATACTGGTAATGAAGATCGCCTCCATGATGATGAGCGACACCACCGAAAAGGGCGTGGCCCCCAAGGCCTTGCGGATGCCGATCTCGCGGGTGCGCTCCTTCACCACGATCATCATGATGTTGCCCACGCCCACAATGCCCGCTATGATGGTGCCGATGCCGATGATCCACACAAAGAGACTGATGGCGTTCAGCACATTGAGCACCTGCATGAACTGGTCGGTGCTGTTGTTGATCCACACCGCGCGCTTGTCCTCTGGCGAAAAGTTGTGCAGGGCCGCCAGTCGGTCGCGGATCTTCTGTTCGATGACGAGGCTTTCCTCTGGCGTGGCATCCCCGATCAGCATACTCATGGCATGCACATCCCTGCCGCTACCGAACACCGTCTGCCCTACCGTCATGGGGATGTAAGCGCGTCTCATATCGTTATCACCGCCCTTATCGATGAAACTTCCTATCACCGTGAAAGCGAGGCCGCCCACGAGCAACTGCTTGCCCAGATGGTCGTTATTCGGAAACAATTCCTTCTGGATAGGCTCGCCCAGCACCACCACCTTCCTGCGCTCCTTGCTGTCCGTTTCGTTGATAAAACGCCCCGACACCATCTCCGCATTCTCGGCATAGAACTGCCCGTTATGGCAGGCTATGAGCTGGAAATTGCCCTTCAACTTCCCATTCACCATATCCTGATTGTCCAACCACAGCCGTGACGACAGATGTTCGATGCCCGCCACACGCCCTTCGGCCAATGCCTCATGGTCGGTATCTGTGAAACCGATGCGCCTGCCTGGCTGCAGACCCTTGTGCGGCATGGTGGTCTGTCCCTGATAGACCCATATACTGTTGATGGCATCGCCCTTGAACTCCTGCTCGAACCCGTTGCGCAGCCCATTGCCCGACCCCAGCAATATGATGAGCATGAAGATTCCCCAGAACACACTGAACCCCGTCAAGAACGTGCGCAGCTTGTTCTTGCCGATGGTCTCAAATATCTCCTGCCACTTATCCGCGTCAAACACTGGAAATCAATTTGCAATGAACAATTAGCAATTAACAATTGGGTTTCGGGAATGGACAATGGTCATAGGCTGTTGAATTGTTCATTGATAATTGCCCATTGTTAATTGTCAATCAAGCCGTCTTTCATCC
>JAIPBJ010000160.1 GCA_021739625.1 Flavobacteriales bacterium
CTTCCGCACACCTGTGATGATCAGCTCCTGCTTCTCCAACAGATCCCGCAACCGGTTCACATGCTGCTTGAATTTCCCTACGGCCGCCACTGTGGCGGGCACCCCCGACCACACCATCAGGTTCAGGTCACATACCTTCTCGGTGGCCAGGAACATCGAATACCTGTTCTCCTGTTTGTCGTTCATGATTTCTATCCTTTGTGGCAGTCCACCTGTCGCGGCCTTGTTCACAGGTGCATTGCCGTTCTGTCCGTCCCGGCCGCATCTCTCAAACGCACGATCACCTCATATATTGCAATCCACCAAAAAAAAAAATCTCGACCACCCTGTCCACCGAAGGCCGGACTGCGAATAGACGCTGCGTTCTCTGCGTGAACCGAAGCGCAGGGCAAACGCATCAAAATTCCCAACCACGAAAACACATTGATTATCAGCCAAATGCTGTTAACCACAAAGGACACAAAGGCACACGAAGAAAATTCTTCGTGTGCCTTTGTGAACCGGAGCGAAGCGAGCTTTTTGCGGAGCAAAAAAGCCCTTCGTGTGCCTTTGTGTTGAAAACCAAAGTCTTCCGAAGGAAGACTTCGAAATACTCTCCTTGGGGTTAGATTTGATGCGTTGGCCCTGAACCGAAGCAGCGAGCCTCTTTGCAACGCAAAAAATCTTTTAATGGAAAGACTCCACCCGAAAAGTCAGCCGCGTATCCCGACCCGACAGCAGCGTTCCCCGCACTGACAGACGCGTATCCCGAGGTGATAGCCGCATTCCCTGCACTGACAGACGCATTCCCCGACCCGACAGCAGCGTATCCCGAGGTGACAGACGCGTATCCCGACCCGACAGACGCGTTGCCCGCACTGACAGACGCGTATCCCGAGCTGTCAGCCGCATTCCCCGACCCGCCAGCAGCGTATCCCGAGCAATCAGCCCTGCCCCCCGATCACCTTCTCCTTCACGATGCCCCTGCCCAGCCGGTCCAGCAACTGTTCGACCGCCTTTTCATAGTCGGCAAAGAACCGCGTCAGGGAAACCGACAGGCGCTCGCCATCAAACTCCAGGTGCGGCCCATCATCAGTCAATGCGATCATCTTGCCCGGCACCATGCTGTGGCTCAAATGGCTGCGCAATTGACCATAGAGGTCCACCTTCATGCCCGCCTTGGCATACTCCGCAGGAAAAAGCTGTGACAGCCCCAGCCCGAACCGCGAACGCCCAAGCCCCTTCGCTTTGAAGGGCCGCTTGTCAAGCAAGGCCCCGCACACCTCGATTCCGTGCGCAATGGCAGACAGGGTATGGAAATGGATGCCCGCCCGGTGCATTGCCCGCACCTCGTCCAAAAGGACCGTTCGGACGAAATCGGCCGTCTCCAATGCTCAGTTGGTCACGATCACCAGCACCTTGCTGTTCTTCCAGAACGCGTCAGCATCGCTCACCACCAGCTTGTCGGCCGTCTTGTTGCCCACCACTTCGAACGTGCTCGAAGGATGGGTCGAAACGATCTCGGCCTTCTTGGCACCGATCGCAAACTCGGTGGTCTCATATATATTGATACGGATGAGGTCCTCGTAGTGAACATCGCCCGCCACCTTCTTCACCCCGCCCATGCCCAGAAATGCACCTTCGCGGTCAATGATGCCGCGTTCCATCAGATCCTTCTTGGTGCCCTTTACCCAGTAGGCCGTCTGCAATTCCTTCTCTTTCGCAGTGAGAATGCGGTCCTTCTCCTCGATCACCTCTGTCTTGTGCTCGCCTTCAAGGGCCAGATTGTCTATGTCGGTCATCAGCGCATCTATATAGATGTCCGCCTGTGCAAGCTTATCGCGCAGCACCGAGATCTCCGTGTCCTTGTCGGCCAGATCGGCCTTCAGTTTGGCGATCAGCTTGGTCAGCTTGTCCGATGAAATGCTGCTCTCCTTCAACCTTTTCTCAAGGTTGGAGATCTGCTCGCGGTTCTTGCGCATCTTGTCATAGATCGAGCGCATGTCGCCAAGGATGTCATCTTCAGCAGTGGCATTCTTTCCGGCCTCGCCCACCGCCTTGGCTGTTACAATGCCTTCGAGCGTCTTGATGCTGTCGAGGTTGTCCTGTATGTTGGTGAGTGACGAAATGAATCCGTCAATATCGGTGTCCTTCTGTGTGGACTCCAGCGCAAGGCGGTCCACCTCGGCCTGAAGCTTTTCCTTCTCGGCCGTGTCGCAGCCAATGAGCATCAGAGGGATACAGATGATGGCAAGATACTTTTTCATGGCTTTCGATTCTATGGGTTTGATGCTGCGAAGGTAGGGGGATCAGCGCATCGGGTGATAGAGGCATGGGATGCCCGCAGTTCACACCCGCAGACGTATGCAGATTCTACGGGCAGTGCGGACGATGCCCACAGGTGCACCACCTTTGCAGCATGAGAAACTGGATCATCGCAGCAGCGTCAAGCGGGGCATTGGCGGTCGTTCTGGGTGCATTGGGCGCCCACGCATTGAAAGAGCTGCTGCCCGAAGCGCAGATGGCCGGCTTTGAAACGGCCGTACGCTATCAGGTCTATCACACTTTTGCAGTGCTGCTCACGGTTGTCCTTGCCCGACAGTTCAACGTGTCGTTGTTGCTGCCCCTCTGGCTCTTTGCCTTCGGAACATTGCTGTTCTCGGGATCCATCTATGTGCTTGCCACATTGCCGCTCCACCATATCGAAGAGCTGAGGATCCTGGGCCCGGTCACCCCCATCGGAGGAATGCTGCTCATTTCCGGATGGCTGTCGCTCGCTTTCGCCTTCGTCAGAAAAGTGAAGGATTGATGTTTTCCGGACGCTCTTAGCGGTTGAAACCTGTGCAAAACTCGGCTTCATGCCGTAGTGACCATAGTGAAATGCGATACCTTTGCGGCCCTAATTCTAACCAAAACCTTTTCCATGAACGAGTATGGTGTAAAGGCCGATGGGGCGACAGTTGCCGACCTGGGCCTGAAGAATGTTGCAGCCGCATATTGGAACCTCTCTCCTTCCGAACTGATCGAAGAGACCCTGCTGAGCGGGCAGGGCACCCTCACCGACACGGGCGCGCTGGCGGTGGACACCGGTGAATTCACCGGACGGTCGCCCAAGGACCGCTTCATCGTGTGCGATGCCAAGACCGAGAATGCTGTCTGGTGGGGCGACATCAACATCAAATTCACTCCCGAGAATTTCGACAGGCTCTATGACAAGGTCTGCGCCTACTTCCAGAACAAGGAGGTCTATGTGCGCGACTCTTATGCCTGTGCCGACCCTAAGCACCGCCTCAATGTGCGCGTGGTGACCGAATATCCTTGGAGCAACCTTTTCGCCAACAACCTCTTTCTGCGTCCTGAGGCATCAGAACTCAAGACCTTTTCCCCGGAGTGGACCATCCTCTGCGCACCTGAGTTCCATGCCGACCCCAAGAAGGACGGTACACGTCAGCACAACTTCGCCATCCTCAATTTCACCAGAAAGGTGATCCTGATCGGTGGCACGGCCTACACGGGCGAGATCAAGAAAGGCATCTTCTCGGTGCTCAACTTCCTGTTGCCCCACGAGCGCAACGTGCTTTCCATGCACTGCTCGGCCAATGTGGGCAAGGACGGCAACACCGCCATCTTCTTCGGCCTCAGCGGCACAGGCAAGACCACCCTCTCTGCCGACCCCGAGCGTAAGCTGGTGGGTGACGATGAGCATGGCTGGGACGGTGACACCGTGTTCAACTTCGAGGGCGGATGCTATGCCAAATGCGTGAACCTGAGCCACGAGACCGAGCCTCAGATCTTTGATGCCATCAAATTCGGAACCCTGCTGGAGAACACAGATTTCTATGACAGCACCAGCACCGTGGACTATGCCAACGTTGAGAAGACCGAGAACACCCGTGCGGCCTATCCCATCCACCACATAGACAACATCACCGTGCCCAGCATCGGCAAGAATCCGAAGAACATCTTCTTCCTCACTGCCGATGCCTTCGGTGTGCTGCCTCCCATCAGCAAACTGACCCCAGGACAGGCCATGTATCACTTCATCAGCGGATACACCGCCAAAGTGGCCGGCACCGAAGTGGGTGTAACCGAACCCCAACAGACCTTCAGCGCGTGTTTCGGTGCAGCATTCCTTCCGTTGCACCCCACCAAGTATGCCGAACTGCTGGGCAATAAGATGCGCGAGAACAATGTCAATGTGTGGCTCATCAACACAGGATGGTCTGGCGGTTCCTATGGCGTTGGCAGCCGGATCAAACTGCGCTATACCCGCGCCATGATCACTGCGGCCATGAACGGCCTGCTCGACAACGTGGAATACAAGACCCATCAGGTGTTCGGACTGGCCATGCCCACCGCAGTGCCCGATGTGCCGACCGAACTGCTGCAACCCCGTGCAGCATGGGCCAATGCCGATGCCTATGACGCAACAGCCAATAAGCTCGCAGCCGCCTTTGTCAAGAACTTCCAGAAGTATGCCGACAACGCCAATGCAGAGATTCTCGCGGCAGCTCCCAAAGTGAGCGAAGCCGTCTGAAAATCCGGATCATGAAAGAAGAGAGCGGAAAGGACGATAGGTTCTTCCCGCTCTTTTCGTTAGAGACAGGCTGCTTTCCAACTGCCCGAGTAGCGAACAGCCAAAGGCGAACAGCTCAATAAAATGCACCTCTTCTACCAGCCCGAACTGACCAACGGCCTCCATCGCCTCAGCGAAGAAGAGTCAGGCCATGCCGTGCGGGTGATGCGCATGGGCATTGGCGACAGGGCCGAAGTGACGGATGGACGTGGAACCCGTGCCACGGTAGAACTTTCGGACACCAACAAGCGGGGGTGTGCATTCCAAGTGCTGGAGCAGCGTTTCTCCGGAAGGCCCGCCTTTCCGAACGTGGCCATTGCTCCTACCAAGAATATGGACCGCTTGGAGTGGTTCCTCGAAAAGGCAGTTGAGATTGGAGTGGGCAGCGTGTGTCCCATCCTTTGCAGCAACTCCGAAAGGCGCATTCTGAAACCCGATCGCTGCGAGAAGGTGATGCTGGCCGCAATGAAGCAGAGCCAACAGGACTGGTTGCCCGCACTGCTTCCCTTTACGCCTTTCATGGATTTCCTGAAACAAACGGACGGACATCTGCTGCTGGCGCACTGCCGTGATGGGGAGAAACTGCCCATACGTTCCAAATTCGCAAATGGAAGCTGGATACTGATCGGGCCGGAAGGCGATTTTACCGTGCAGGAGGTCGAGGCCGCGATGCAACATGGCGCAACAGCCGTCTCCCTCGGCAACAACCGCCTGCGCACCGAGACCGCAGGTATCTTTGCACTTAGTGTGGTAACGAGTGGCACTGAGTAAGCAATAAGAGGTGTCGCGGCATACGACCTACGTATTTTCAGTTTTTTCATTTTCGACATCCCCGAATAAATCATGCGACTGTTCCTCACTTTTCTGCTGACCATGACACTCCTGCAGGCCACAGAGGCGCAGCAGCTCAGGTTGGCGGTGCTCAAATATGGTGGAGGTGGCGATTGGTATGCCAATCTCGCCACATCCGTCCCCAATCTCATAGCATTCTGCAACAGTAACATGAAGACGCAGATCGACCCCGAACAGGCTATTGTGGAGGTCGGTTCACCGGACATCTTCAACTACCCGTTCGTTCACATGACCGGACACGGCAATGTGGTGTTCTCTGATGTGGAGGCCCAGAACCTGAGAAGATACCTGCTTTCAGGCGGCTTTCTGCATGTGGACGACAACTATGGCATGGATCAGTTCGTCCGCAGAGAATTGAAAAAAATATTCCCTTCAGAGGAACTCGTGGAACTCCCTCCATCCCACCCTATATTTCAACAGCAGTACAGGTTCGATAAGGGCCTGCCCAAGATCCATGAGCACGACATGGGCCGGCCTCAGGCATTCGGCATTGTTCAGGATGGCAGGCTGGTGTTGCTCTACACCTTTGAGAGCGACCTGGGCGATGGATGGGAATCACCTGAGGTTCACGGCAACAGCGAGGACACGCGCAGAAAGGCCTTGCAGATGGGGGCCAACATCGTGCGATATGTGCTGTTGGCGGCCGACCCTGACAGCGAAATGTGAATACTGGTCAGAACAGACCTCCCATACCGCCCATAAGCCCTCCGGCCACAGTGCGCATCTCGCTTTCAAACACACCCTCCGCCTTCTCAATCGCGCTGTTGGTGGCGGTCATCACAAGCTGACCGATCTCGTCCGTACGACCGTCCTTGGCCAACTGTTCAGGAATGACGACCTCGGTGACCTTCTTGTTACCATTGGCAACGACCACCACTCCCCTGCATTCGCCCCGAACCGAGATGTGATTGAGACGTTCCTTGGCCGCATCCATCTGCT
>JAIPBJ010000161.1 GCA_021739625.1 Flavobacteriales bacterium
ACAAGGTCGGCAACAGGCAGATCGTCCTTGATGGTCGCCACACCCTGACCCGCGCTCCACAGCGTCTTCCACGCCTTGGCCTCGGCCTGCGCTGCATCCAGCTCCTTGCCGAAATCGACCTTCACCTTGCGGTCCCACATATCCTGGGTGATGCCCATGGCCTCAAGGCTGGCACGCAGAAAGTTGGCCGGAACACCCGACACTGCTGCCGTATAGACCACATCGCTGGCCCCACTGCTGATGATCATGTCGCGATAGCCCTCGCTGGCCGTGCTCTCGGCAGTGTTGATGAAGCGGGTGCCCATGTAGGCCAGATCGGCCCCCATCTGCATGGCCGATGCTATATCGCGTCCATTGCTCATGCAGCCCGATAGCAGAATGGTCTTCTTGAAGAAACTGCGGATCTCCTGCACAAATGGCATGGGATTGAGCACCCCCGCGTGACCACCTGCACCGGCCGCCACCAGAATGAGCCCATCGACCCCGGCCTCGGCCGCCTTCTGGGCGTGGCGCGCCTTCACCACATCGTGATAGACGAGGCCACCATAAGCGTGTACCGCATCGACCAGCTGAGAGACCGCGCCAAGCGAGGTGATGATCAGCGGCACCCGGTGCTTGATGCATACCTCCAGATCGGGCTGCACCCGTGGGTTGGTATTGTGAACAATGAGATTGACCCCGAACGGGGCGGCCTTCCTACCGGTGTTCCTCTCAAACTCCTCCAGTTCTGATTGGATCCGCACCACCCACTGTTCAAAGCCTTCGGTGGTGCGTGCATTGAGGGCGGGAAACGTTCCGACCACACCGTTCTTGCAGCACTCGATCACCAGTTCGGGACCGGAGATCAGGAACATGGGCGCAGCCACAACGGGCAGCGTGAGGTCGTTGAGGAACGGAGGCCTGTTCAATTTTTCCATTGTGTTCAAAATTCAATTGGCGACATTGGACCGGTGGTGCTGCCCAGAAACATTTCGGACATCATGGCCCTCATATCTTTGGGAGTGCATCATTCACACACCTCGGTCAGCACGGTGCGAATCTCCAGTTTCACCTCGGGCCACAGTTTGCTGATGCCGTCAGGGCCTATGTGAAGGTCGCGACAGATCTTGTTGAGACCTTCCACGTTAGAGGTCGCGTTCCAATCGGCAAGGTCGATCACACCTTCAAGTTTCACCTCGTTGCCACTGTTGACCACCGCGAGACTCATGGGATGCATCTGCCCGTTCATAGTGAGTTCGACCACGGCCATGGCGCTGTCCATGCTGAAGATCCTGCCTTGCAGTACGGAGGTCTCCTTCATGGTGCCGAAGAAATGCTCCCTGATCTTGGGGTCGCGCTCTGCATTGGCCGAGTTGATGGAGGCCACAGAAATGCTGAAAGAGGCATTGGCCAGCACGGCCAACCTGTCTGTCTGTTCGGAGGTGCCGCTCACCTGAAGGGTGTCGAACCTGCCCGACACGCCCACTTTTTCAGTGAACTTGTAGGCTGTCCATTTCACGGATGTGGAATCGTGGTTGTAATCGTAGCGGCACACCCGGACCACTGGTTCGGGCTGTTGGGGCTGACCGCCACAGGCAGAGAGCAGTGCGATGGCGGCAAGTGGGAGAAGGGTTTTGAAGGGGACCATTTCTTAAGGATTATGAGTTGGGGGAATCACCCGTGGTGCTTCGGCACAATGCCGATAGCGGCCGCGAAGATAGGGCCGCGTGCACACCGATTATTTACACTTAAGCGCTGAATGCCCTCAAACCCCCATAGAATTGTCCGGGTCACTCACATCCCCAATCAAGCATCACATGAACAGCGGTGGGAGGCAGGTATTTCTCGCGTTCCAGACCTGCGACCGTGAGGCGGTAGGGGCGACCCTCGGCCTCCAGTTGCACGATGCGGTCGGCCAGCGTGCGGTTGAGCACTCCGAGGTGAAGCCCTGCATAGCCGACATTGAACAGCAGGTGCTGTTGGTCCATGCCCTGCATGCGGCTCACGGTGAGGATGCACCCATTGCGCAGGTGATGATAGATATAAGGGAGGTCGCTGCGTTCCATGCTGCCCAGACTGCCCAACAGGGTGTTGGGGCGGGCCACCATTACAGAAGAGCGGAAAAATACCGGGGCAGATGAAGTGGTTTCACGAAGCATGGCGGTACGTGTTGAGATGGTTGAACAATCCATTGGAGACGGGGGTGCTGTCGGGAGAAAGGGCGCGGAGCCATTGGCCGATGCTGTTGGTGACCGTGTGGTCGATGGCCGCATCGCGTGTCACCTGTGCCAACGAGCGCTGCACAAGCGGCCGCAGATCGGAGTGGATGAACACAGGAGTGAGCCCGATCCATTCGCTGCGGCCCTGATGCCACACCCTGCGGGCCACCATGCCTTCGGGACTGGTGTAGGCCGTCAACGCAGACCATGCGTCCTTCATTCCGAAATGGACCGGATAGCCCATGTCGTCAGACTGTGGGCGTGAGCAGTCCGGCAGGTCCGACTCTTCAATGAATATCTCTGCGCCAGCGGGGGTGAGACTGCGGTGGATGATGCAGCGGAAACCATTGTGTTCCACTTCCAGCAACAGCTCGCGGTGGGGTGATCTTCTTGTTCTCATGGGTGGTTGGTTCTGATTACATCGGCAAACCAACACCTGATGACCATAACCTATTTACGGTCATCTTTTCCATGAAAAAAATCTTGAGAAGCTACGCTATCAACCCCATACGAGCACATCTCATCGGCCCGAATGACGGAGGAATCCCAGCACATCAGGTTATCAGGGCATCAGTCACTTTCTGATCTGCTGACGACTTGACGACCTGATCAGCTGAATCGCTCTTCTCAAGCTGCCTTCAGCTCGAACCGATAGCTTTCCATGATGCGGTTGTGGAGCAGTTCCATGCAGGCCTTGTCCACTTTCACCTTGGCCTCCGCTTCGTTGGCCGCCTCCACTTCCAGCGTGATGTGCTTGCCGATGCGCACGTTGCCTATTTCGGGCAGACCGAGGTTCTTCATGCTTGAAGAAACAGCCTTTCCCTGCGGGTCTAGCAGTTCCTTGAGGGGCATCACGTCTATCTCTGCCTGAAATTTCATGCGGTCTTCGCTTGGTTGTGGATGATGGAAAATATGACGTACAAAAGTAGGATGACGGGCAGGGCCACTGTTTGCAGAATTATCAACAGCAGCAGGGCACTTATCAAGAATCCGTAGCGCAGTCCGTTGCCCTTCCATCCGAAATCCTTGAATTTCATGGCCATCAGCGGGATGTCGCTCACCATGAGGGCAGAGAGTCCGATGCTGCTTGCGATGAGGAATGCGGGCGAACCTACCACGTTGCTCATGTCGGGCAGATACGGTGGCGTGTAGAATTGAATGAGCGGAATGGATATGCACCAAAGCGCGCTTGCAGGCGTGGGCAGGCCGTGGAATCCGAGGGCCTGACGCTCGTCCACGTTGAACTTGGCAAGGCGCAGGGCGGAGAAGATGGGCACTGCAAGGGGCGGGATCAGCAAGGGCTGTTGAACGAAGGCCTCCAACGAGAGCGTTCCCATGCCCATGGCCGCTTGCAGGTAATGGAGCAGCATCAGCCCCGGCACCACCCCGAAAGTGACCCCATCGGCCAAAGAGTCCAGTTCCTTCCCTATGGGTGAGGACACTTTGAGCAGCCGTGCAGCAAAACCATCGAAGAAATCGAAAATGGCCGCCACAACGACAAGGATGGCCGCACTCAGCGGATCGCCATCGAAAATGGCCACCACGGCCAAGCAGCCGCACAGCAGATTGAGGCAGGTGATCGTGTTGGGAATGTGCCGAACGATGTTCATGGCCGCGAAGGTAGAGACGCATTGAATGCGTCTAGCACAATTGTCGTCCCACTCAGAGAGACGCATTCAATGCGTCTCTACAGGGGCTGTATAAAAATGCCTTTTCAACCTCAAAAAAGGCTTCTCAAACCAGTTCCAACTGAGGTGGGCAAAGGGCAGGATGAGCAGGAATGCTATGAGGGGTTTCAGCAGGAGGAAGGCCGTCACATCATCGCCCAAGGAGAAATGACGGAGCAGCCGCCCGGCCGTGAGCAGCCCTATCTCGTGGAAACAGAATAGACCGTAGCTGATGATGCCGAGCCAGGTGACCCACCTGAGCCTGCCGAATTTGAAGAAGCTGTTGGGGCTGAAATTCTGCTCGAAGATGATATAGCCCAGCAACATCGCGAACAGCAGTTTCTCGATGATGAGCATGCCTGCACTGGCAAGCGTTTCGTTCTGAAAGACGTCATTATAGAAGATGAGGCATGCCCAGAACAGCGCATAGATGGCCGCAATGGCCGGACGGCCCAAATTGCGCAGCCAATGGAACCCCCAGTTGCGGTGGAATGACATGAAGGCGAAGATTGCCCCGATGCAGATGTCGCTGAGCAGGAAGAGCGTGTGGAACCACAGGTGCACATCGGTGTGGAAATAATGCACTGTAGTGATGGCAAAGACCACCAGCAGCGCGGCCATCATCCATTTTTCCCTGCCCCTGAAAAGGATGAGCAGAAACGGCCAGAAGATGTAGAACTGCTCCTCCACACTCACGCTCCACAGCACCGAGATGATGGGGCTGTGCGTCCATCCGTGCTCTATGAGGTAGAAATTGCCGACAAAGAGGATGAAATGCCAAGGGCCGCCCTCTTCCCGGTAGGGCTCACCTATGTAGGCCATGAAGGCGGGCAGCACCACGAAACCGATGAACAGCACCAGGAAATAGAGCGGCCAGATGCGCAGTGCGCGCCTCGCATAATATTTCCATGGACTGAAACTGCCCGCGCGTTCCCTTTCCTCAAGGATCACCCACGTGTTCACATAGCTCGACAGCACAAAGGCGAAGCTGAATCCCGTGGTGCCGAAGATGTGAACGTAGTGCCGCACCCATTGATAGACGGACGAATCGCGCACAGCGGCACTGTCGGTGTCCAAGGCGTGTCCGAGGAAGATGAACGCGAAGGCGATGAAACGCAGTGCGTCCAGATGCTCGAAATAGACCTTGGGTCGCAGCGGATTCATTTTCTCACCGGGTTGCAAGGTTCAAACCTACGTCAGAACCTGCACGGCTGCGGTGCGGTGAAAGGCGGCACACGACCTATCGCCTCACTTTTTGCGCAGCACCAGCAGCGGCCGGGTGGCGTGGGCCGCCAGTTCCTCGGCAATACTCTCGTTGAACAGATATTCGAGGATGCCGGTCTTATAGGTGAACATGGTGAGCAGGTCGCAGTTCTCGGCATTGATGTAGCGGTTGATGCCTTGGATGATGTCCGAGTCCATCACCGCACTGAATGTGATGTTGGGATAGTCGGTGCGGGCAATGAGGTCAAGCTGGGTGCGCTCCTCATCAAAGGTCTCGGGCTTCATGATGTCGGGATAGATATGCACCACATTGACCGTGGCACCGAAGAAACGGGCGAAGGCTATCACTTCGGGCAGTTCACGGTCGAGGTCGGTGAGGTCGGTGGCAAAGACGATGTGCCGTGGAGTGACCGGTTCGGCCGCAGCGGGCACGAACAGGATGGGGATGGAGACATTCTCCATCACTCCGCTGGCCACCGATCCGAAGAGCCTGTTCTGGATCACGGTCTCGCCCTTGGTGCCCATCACCACCAGGTCCACCTTGTGTTCCTCACAATAAATCTCCAAGGAGGCGATAGGGTCGCCCAGCACAAAATCCACGGTGATCGGGGCGGTGAGTCCTGTTTCCTTCTTCACCGAATCTGCCACTTCCTGCAACGACTCCAGCGCCTCTTTCCTAAGCACATCGTCCAGCTTCCGCACCATGGCGTAGGCGGGACGCGGCTTGTCATCGCAGTGCAGCAGGACGAACTCGGCATCCAAATGCTGCGAGAGGCCGTGGGCATACACCGCTGCCTTGCGGGCCAGCAGCGAGAAATCGGTGGGGATGAGGATACGGAGCATTGGTTCGGGTGAGATGGTCGGCCGTTGGGATGATGTTCCCTACGGGCCATGCAAAGCTAAGGTGCGGACGGGCTAAGGAAGCAAGGGGAATGGGAGCGAGGTGCTGTTTTCCATCGTGCTCCGCACAGGTCCGGTCGCGGTGGTCCGAGGAGGGCGGCAATATCAGAACCGTCCTTCCTTCCCAGAGACCGGAACCCCTTAGCTCACCCGTTTCACCAGCCACGCGGTGCCATCGGGGTGGCGGCCATAGTCGAACTCGCGCTTGAGGTCCTTGGCCGCTGTGCGGATGGTCTCATAG
>JAIPBJ010000014.1 GCA_021739625.1 Flavobacteriales bacterium
CCGCATTACGGGCCTATATGAATGAAATGGGCCACTATAAACTGAATATGAGCAGATTGCAATACGGATAGGCAGTTCTAAAATTCACATCCTATTTGCGGAAACTTCCCGTTTCAACGGGGAGTTGCGCCACAGTCACGGGTGTTGGCAATAGTATTTTCAATTAATTCACAGTACTGTCTAAGACCAACTTCAACTAAATGAGCGATACCCCAAATTTCTTGGTTTGTCGCAACCCACTCAACTGTCCTTTCGAACTCGTGGGAGTTATAATGCTTTTTGTAATTCAAGTTGTCGGTAAACAGGTTTAGGTTGCAGTCGGCAATAATAAAATATGATGACGGATACGTTTCCTTTCCTACGACACCGTCTGATCCGATGAGTACAGTTTCTCCTTCTGTCGTGCCATAGTTAAATGTCTTAATGTGAAAGTTAGTCACCCTTAACTCTTTGAAGAAATGTAGTAGGGGTAAGTCTGTCTTGTCGATAATGGCATTTGGATACTTAGCTCGCAGCATTTCACTCAGAGAAACAAGTTCATTCAGAGCCGCTCGTAGGTTTGCTTTTTCCAAAAATGTCGGATAGTCTTCGTCTGACTTTCCGCTGGTAAACTTATTGCAACCATAAATTCTTTCTGAGATTTCACCAAGGTCAGCAAGCGATGGAAACTCGTCAAATGGATTGTACCTCAATAGGCTAACCCTGTTGGAGACCACGGGCAACTTTGTCAGGTCGAGGTGTGCCATTTCAATATTATTGCCAACGTTTTCCGCTAAAGATAATGCGTTAGAAACTGCCGTCCTGTCGCCATGCGCAGACAGCGCAGAACGAAACTGAGACTGACTGACGTACAGTCGCAAGCATTAGGTTTAGTGGTTGTTGGCGTGTCGTTGTTTAGTGCCTTTTAGAAGAGATAATAAAATCAATTTTTCCTACTTACTCAACATTTTCCATAGGCGTCCTCTCAGCTTCGGAATTATATCCGGGTACTTCATCGGATGAAAAAAATGTCATTGCGCCAATTGCTACGATTACAATGATGCGAAGAATGGTTCGTGAATTGAACAGTTTCAAACCTCTATTATTTGATCTAGCGATTAAAACGAAAGGTAAAGCTGCGGCTAAAGTGCCACATCCAACCATTAATTGAATTGTCGCCCCAGGCCAGTTTTGAAGCGAGAATAGTATTCCTATAACTGCTACAGATGCTCCAAAGGATGAAAGTTTAGCAATGAACAAATCCATTGGACCTACACTATCGTCCTGATCAACTGCGTATGCCGTAAAGAAATAAATGACGGATAACGAACTGAGACAGACCGTTGTAATAGTGCCTACTGGCCAATCAGTTGCTGCGTGAAGAACTAGTACCAAAGTGGTTACTACCGCAAGAATTGCCTCTAATTTGTCAACGTGCTGGGCCAACCAATTTCCAAGTCTCACAGATTGGTTGTTTTGAGTTGTATTTGCCATCTTTCCCGTATTTACAATTAACCCCAACTTATCGCTAAGACAACTCAAGTTGCTTTAGCTGGATTTCCCTCCTTCTGTTAACCATCTGCATTCCAAATCCCTGCGGTCAAATATACTGGCAATAGGCTTTCTATCTGACCAGCTTGATATAGTCATCGCACCAGTGGTGCTTTCCACTTTTGAGCGTGATGAACGATGGCTTTGCCAGACCATCCAGAGGGACAATTAAGAAAAGCGGTCAGAACTTAAAAATGAGGGCCGCATCTTTAAGTTTTTGACGAAAATCTTAAAAATGGAGCGCTCATAATAAACCCCCACATCCGTCTCTTCCCCGCCCATCATGAGGCCCAAATGCGGGGCCGATGCCTTTCCTACCTTCGCGGCCCAAAACGACCAAAGGCATGACACGCGGACCCATCTCCCATTTCATTGAAGAACATTACAGGCATTTCAACGCAGCCGCGCTGGTAGATGCCGCCAAAGGCTATGAGACGCACCTCACCGAGGGCGGCAAGATGATGGTGACCCTTGCGGGCGCCATGAGCACTGCCGAACTGGGCCGCTCGCTGGCCGAGATGATCCGGCAGGGCAAGGTCGATATCATCTCCTGCACGGGCGCCAACCTGGAGGAGGACCTGATGAACCTGGTGGCCCACACGCACTACAAGCGCGTGCCCCACTACCGCGACCTGAGCCCGCAGGACGAATGGGACCTGCTGGAGAAGGGCTTCAACCGCGTCACCGACACCTGCATTCCCGAAGAGGAGGCCTTCCGCAGGCTGCAGAAGCACATCTTCAAACTGTGGAAGGATGCCGAGACGAAGGGCGAACGCTATTTCCCGCACGAGTACATGTACAGGATGCTGCTGTCGGGCGTGCTGGAGCAGTACTATGAGATAGACCCGAAGAACAGCTGGATGCTGGCCGCTGCCGAGCGCAACCTGCCGATAGTCTGCCCCGGATGGGAGGACAGCACCATGGGCAACATCTTCGCCAGCTATTGCATCAAGGGCGAACTGACCAGCACCACCATGAAGAGCGGCATCGACTACATGGTGTGGCTCAGCGACTGGTATCGCAACAACAGCAGCGGCAAGGGCGTGGGCTTCTTCCAGATCGGGGGTGGCATAGCGGGCGATTTCCCCATCTGCGTGGTGCCGATGATGTATCAGGACCTGGAGTGGCACGATGTGCCCTTCTGGAGCTACTTCTGCCAGATCAGCGACAGCACCACCAGCTACGGTTCCTACTCAGGCGCGGTGCCCAACGAAAAGATCACCTGGGGCAAACTCGACATCCACACCCCCAAGTTCATCATCGAGAGCGATGCCACCATCGTGGCCCCGCTGGTGTTCGCATGGGTGCTGAAGTGGTGATGGGCCGTTCCTGAACACGAAGAATCTTCAAGGCACATCTTTGAAGATTTAACCACAAAGGCGCACGAAGTATCACAAAGGAGAAAGTCCGCACAAGTCACCCCTTCGTGTGACCTCGTGAAAGCCCTTCGTGTCCCTTTGTGGTTAAAAACAGCATCCGCAGGATGCTCCACAAGCGCCTTCGTGGTTCAAACCACAGTGCCCCTCAGCCCACGGTGAAGCCCAGCACGCAGATGTCGTCCGTCTGAGACGTGGCGGCCATCCAATCATCGAGCGTCTTCTCCAGTTGCTGCTGTTGCTCATTGGTAGGCAGCACCGAGGTGGCGAGCAGCAGTTCGCGGAACGGCCGGTTTCCGAACTTCCTGTCCTGAGCGCCACCGAACTGATCCGCAAAACCGTCTGAATAAAGGAAAACGCGGTCGGAGGCGATCAGCTGGAGGGTGATGCCCTCGAACGGGGTGTCGCGGTCTGTTTTGCCCACCGGGCGCCTGCTTGCCGGAATGATGTGCAGGAAGCCGTCCGCTCCTTCAACGACCTGCGCTCTTTCATGGACGAGCGCACGCGTTGAGAAGACCATCAGGGGCCGCAATGCACCGCAGAAGCTCAGTTGGCGCGTTGCCGGGTCCAACACGGTCAGACAGATGTCCATCCCATCGCTCACCTGGTTGTCCTCCTCGTTTCTCAGCGTCTCGCGGATACGTTGGTCGAGGTAGGTCAGGATCTGCATCGGTGACGGGTCGTTCAATTCGCGCAGCGCCTTGGAAAGTTCCGTGTGTCCCACAATGCTCACGAACGCGCCCGGAACGCCATGGCCGGTGCAGTCGGCCACTGCGGCATAGCAGCGCCCGCCCTGCTTCGCGACCCAGAAGAAATCTCCGCTCACAATATCCTTAGGCCTGAAAAGCAGCAATGATCCCGGCAACACCAGTTGCAGTGCCGCCTCGGAAGTGATCACTGCGCGCTGGATGCGTTGGGCATATTGAATGCTCTGCACGATGGAAAGGTTCTTCTGCCCGATGATGGTGTTCTTCTCCTCGAGAATGAGGTTGTCCTGTTTTTTTCTGCGATAGGCATAGGCGGAGATCCCTATGAGCAGCAACGCCATGATCAGGAGGCCGAGCGTGGCCCTGCCAACGCGCTTTTCAAACACGATGCGCTGCAGGTTCAGTTCGTTCTCCGCTTTCAGCACATCCAGTTCACTTTCAATGCGTGCGGTCTCCAATCTGGTCTCCAGCTCGGCCATCTGCCGCGATGCCTCCTCGGTGCTCAGCTCCTCGTTGAGGCGATGATATGCTTTGAGATGAAAAAGGCCCTTGACGATGTTGCCCACCTGTTCGTGCGATTCTGACAGCCGCAGGTTGGCATCGCGCATCAGTTTGATGGATCCTATCTCTGTTGCAAGCTGCAAGGCCGTGTCAGCGTGGGCCGATGCCAATTGGTGCCCGCCCTTTTTCCCGTGCCATTCCGAAAGGCTGAGATGTTCAAGGGCCGCGCCCTCCGGATCGCCCACCTGTTTCTGTAGGCGCAAGGCACGGTTGTGATAGTCCCGGGCATCGTCCCAAAGCCCGGTCTGGGACGAAAGATTTCCGAGATTTCCCAGTACCATGGCCTCTCCATGCAGGTCGCCCTGCGCATGATAGCTGTCCAGACTCTGCAGGAACAGCTCCTTGGCCTTGGCCGTTTCTCCCATTTCCCGATGGCACACGGCTATATTGTTGAGGTTCACTGCCAAACGGGTGTCCTGTCCGAGTTTTCGCTTCATGTCCAGACTGGACGAATAATAGACCAATGCCTGCGCATGATTGCCGAGTTCGGTGTAGAGCACCCCGAGATTGTTGAAACTGTTGGCTATGCCGGCAGAGTCCTGCAACTCCTCGCGAAGGGCGAGTGCTGAGGTGTGATGCTCCAGGGCCTTGCTCAGATTTCCAAGATTCAGATGGATGATGCCCAGATTGCTGAGACATGCCGCCTCCCGTTGCCTGTTGCCCAATCTCCTGTTGAGGTCATTGGCAAGATGCAGTTCGCGAAGTGCCTGGCCATAGTTGCCGGCAATGATGAAAGCATTGGCCAGGGTCTGGCGCCCCACGGCCTCTCCATTCGCATCCTGGATGGAAGCGGCCAGGGCACATCCCTGTTCTCCGTAGGCGATGGCCCTTTCAGTATCTGTGTTGCGCAATTGGCGGCACAGTTCAGCGTAGGCCTGAACCCTTGATGTGTCGTGTCCTTCAGATGTTGCCACCACCAGCGAATCAAGTGCGGTCTGAGCAAAGCCCACGTGAATGAAGGCGATCAACAGAACGCATTGTATCAGAAGCGGATAAACGGAGATACGTCTCATTATGTGCGACAAAGGTGGCAAACGTCACTGACTGTCAAGAAACAATCCGTGCAGATACCTTTACCTTCATTTTCAACGGATATGAAGCGCAGTCCTGTAATTGCTTTCGGAATACTCGGCATTGTGGCAGCGGTCTTCCTACCATTCGTCCTGGTCCTGCTGCATCCATCGTTGGCGGGGTTCATCCACCGACAGACCGCATACGGTTCTATAAGTGAAGAGGTGACCGAAGGATGCAGCACCGATCTGGAGCGGACGATGGCCGTGATGGCATACGTTCATCTTCACGAGGCCCACCTGAGCGATTGGACACTTGCCCGGGACCGCGATGTTCTGCACGACCTTGTACGGAATGTGGGCTGGTGCGACCAACAGTCGAATGCCATGGCCCACCTGCTGCTTCCGCTGGGAATTGATGCTCGGATGGTGATGTTCCCCTGCCACACCTTTGCCGAGGTCATCGTGCATGGACGGCCATTGTTGTTCGACCCCACCTACAACAGCTACTTCTTGGACCGCTACCAACCAGACAGCATCGCGGGACTTGACGACCTACTGACGGACCCGCAGGCCATCGTCACCCGCCACGGTCAGGACATGGCAGGATATGAACAGCGGGACATCCTCACCTGTGGCAGGCACCGGAGCTGGACACTGCTCTCATCGTCCATGACGGGCGGCAGGGGCCTGCTATCGTACATCTTGGGGCTGTTCCATTCAATAGGAGGGAAACCATATTCCAATGCGTTGAACCGGTGGTACCTGTTTGTCCGTCACCATGGCGACAGCATGTTGAGGGCAAGGTGCCTCCATCTCTTCGGTGAACGGGCGGAAGCACAGCGCATCTATGCTGCAGACGGTTCTCTTCCGGCACAGTTCTTCCTTTTCCAAGCATTGGTGGAAACGGGCCAGTATGAGAGGGCGGCCGAAGTGTTGGAGCAGTTCACCCAGATCGCAGCAGCCCAGGTTGCCCATAATGTGGAGGATGCCTACTGTACAGAGGTGATGAAGGATTACACGGTCAAACTGCGCTCACTGTCGGGGAGTGAGCTGAAACGTCTCTTCAAGCTGGATGATGATGGCCTTCAGAACCTGTTCCGCTTCTTGGACACGCTGGAATAGTGCGTCAGTCCGACTGCCGTCACAGGTCAATCTTGGAGGCCACCTGTCTTACCGTGGTATTTCCCAACGGCTTCTTCATGGCATATTCCGTATCAGCAAGAGTTTCCTCCAGGGCAGCAGGCAATGAAGCGGCCAAGGCATCCTCAGAATTTCCTACACGCAGTTTGAACGGATTGTCCTTGCGCATGGCCAGATAGATGTCCCACAGCGAGATGTTCCCAGCGGTTCGGCCAAGCACGTAGCCACCGCCCAGCCCTACTTTCACCTTGATGATCCCAAATTCCTTCAACCGCGACACAATGCGCCTCACAACCACGGGGTTGGTCCCGATACTCGCAGCCAGCTCGTTTGAGTTCACCAGCTTTTTGCCGGCCTTTTCAAGATATACACAGATGTGAATGGCAGTGGAGAATGAAGTGTCGAGCTGCATGGTCGGAATTTTGGACAAATGTAACTCCTCGTGTATTGCAAATGATTGTCAGAAAACACTTTTATCCATTGCAAAGCAATGCCTAACATTGGCGAAAATCAACGACCATGGAAGCATACATCTATGATGCGGTGCGCACACCGCGAGGAAAAGGAAAGCCCGATGGGGCAATGGCAAGTGTGAGACCCGTGGAACTGCTCGCGGCCACTTTCAACGCCATCAGGGACAGGAACAGTCTTGACACCTCTTTGGTAGAGGACGCCATCATCGGTTGCGTTACCCCGGTGAAGGAGCAGGGCGCCAACATTGCCAAAGCCGCAGCCATCGAGGCCGGATATGCCGAGACCGTGGCCGGGGTTCAGGTCAACAGGTTCTGCGCTTCGGGCCTGGAGGCCGTGAACATGGCAGCGGCCTACGTGGTGAGCGGACAGGCCGACCTGATAGTTGCCGGAGGACTGGAAAGCATGAGCCGCGTGTCCATCGCTTCCGATGGAGGTCCCATGTATGACGACCGCGAGTTCATCATGAAGCATGGCCTGGTGCCGCAGGGCATTTCGGCCGATCTCATCGCATCCAAGTACGGATATGACCGAAGGCAGTTGGACACCTTTGCTGCCGATTCGCATCGGAAAGCAGCACAGGCGTGGGACGAAGGCCGTTTCAGCAGGTCGATCCTGCCCATCAGCCATGTTGATGGGACTGCTCTGCTCGACCGCGATCAGATGATTCGGCCCACTTCAACCGCAGACACATTGGGAGAACTCAGACCAGCGTTTCAGAAACTGGGTGAGGAGATAGGCTTCAACATGCTTGCACTGAAGAAATATCCAGAAGTTGGCAAGATCAATCACGTCCACCACGCGGGCAACTCATCGGCCATTGTGGACGGGGCGGCACTGACCCTGATCGGAAATCGCGAAGTGGGTCAGCGGATAGGACTGAGACCAAGGGCCCGCATTCGCGCCATGGCGCTCACAGGCACCGAACCCACCATCATGCTGCTGGGCCCCGCCCCCGTGACGCGTAAGGCTTTGAAGAAGGCGGGAATGAACATCGCAGACATTGACCTGATGGAGGTGAACGAGGCCTTCGCTGCAGTGGTGCTTCGTTTCATGGACGACATGGGCGCAGACCCTTCAAGGGTGAATGTCAATGGCGGGGCCATCGCCATGGGCCATCCATTGGGCGCCACCGGAGCAATGCTCTTGGGAACCGTGCTGGATGAGTTGGAACGGCAGGACAAGCAGGTGGGCCTCGTCACACTCTGTGTTGGAGGAGGCATGGGCATCGCCACCATCATCGAGCGCGTCTGACCGGTGAGCATGGCCGCCCGCAACTGGGTCACGCTTCTTGCAATAGGCCTGATATGGGGCAGTTCCTTCATTCTGATGAAGAGGGGCCTTACCGTATTCACAGATGTTCAGGTCGCGGCCTTGCGCATTGGTCTGGCATGGCTGGTCACCATGCCGTTCCTCATTCCCTCGCTACGCGACATCACAAGGAAACAATGGGGCATCCTATTGGCCGTTGGGCTGTTCGGCAATGGAATCCCCGCCTTTCTGTTCACTGCGGCACAGACACATCTGGACAGCTCTGTCGTAGGCATGTTGAATTCACTGGTGCCGGTGCTCACGGTGATTTTCGGTGCTTTGATGTTCGGACTCAGGGTGGGAGGCAGGCAGACCATCGGCATCCTTGTGGGGCTGGCCGGTGCACTGTTGCTGATCATGCCTCAGGGAATATCACGGTTTCAATGGCCCGCGCTGCTGGTTGTTGCCGCAAGTTCATGCTATGCGTTCAATCTGAACATCGTCAGAAGACATCTGCAGGAGGTGCCTACCATGATTATCACTGCGGGGGCGTTCCTTTGGGTGGGCCCGGCATGCATCATTTATGTGATGCTGTCCGATTTCACGGTCCGACTGCAACACCCGGGCGCTGCCTTGGCTTTCGGTTCGATTTTACTGCTGGCCACCGTGGGCACGGCATTGGCGGTGCTCATTTTCAATAGGTTGATACAAAGGGCGGGGCCGGTCTTCGCTTCCACGGTCACTTATGTGGTTCCCGTATTTGCTGTGATGTGGGGAATTCTGGACGGTGAGCAACTGCTGGCGGCTCATGTTATCGGGGTCGCCACAGTGCTGTTCGGAGTATATCTCATCAACAAATCGCAATAGACTGACATTTAGCCAAGTGCGCTCGCCCTACATTTGGCGCGCTTAAAACCCTACCCCCGACACCCGATGAGACTTTTCCTGACCCTTGTGGCTTTGGCCGCCTTTGCCGTGCATGTCAATGCCCAGAGTACCCTTTCATCCATCAACGACATTTTTCAGACCAACTGCGCCATAGGCTGCCATACGGCTGCAAGTCCCAGCGGGAATCTGATCCTTGATACCGGAGGAGACCTCAATGCACTGTATGCCAACTTGGTGGGTGTCACCCCCTCAAACCCTGAGGCCGCTGCGAACGGCTATAAGCGTATAGACCCCGGATATCCGACCAACAGTTTTCTGCTGCGCAAATGTGCCTACGAGGCATGGGATGACACTTATGACCTTCCGCAGCAGCAGGGTTCGTCCATGCCGCAGGGCCAGCCGTCCCTCAGCAAAGAGAACGTGGAACTGATACGCCAATGGATACTCTATGGGGCGCCACAGAGCGGGCAGGTGGTCAACCCACAGACGCTCTACAACTATTATCATGTGAATGGGAAGCCACGTATTGCGCGGCCTGCACCCCCGGCCGAAGGCGAAGGACATCAGCTCCACATGGGGCCGTTCTTCCTGAATCCCGGTGAGGAAGTGGAATTTTACAAGAAAGAAAAGCTGATGAATGCGGAGGAATTGAACGTGGTGACTTTCGAGTCCACGTTCAATGATGAGTCGCACCACTACCTGCTGTTCCAATTCGATCCCGGCACCGATGCCGCCATTGCTGAGGGCATGAGGCCCGTGACCGTTCAGAATGCGTTTCAAGATGCGCGGTACATGGTCGGATGGGTGGATTCTGATGTGACGGATCTGCCCGCAGGTACGGCCTACAAGATCCGTCAGAACGGGGTGCTCGACCTCAACTACCATCTGATCAACTATGCGGCCAATGGAGATTCCGTGCTTGCGGCCGAGGCCTATGTCAATTTCTATCTGGCAGATTCCCCGGACATGATCCAGATGTACAGCGAGCTGCTCATCAATCTCCAGCTTCTGATATTCCCGGGCGGGCAGGAACAGACCTTCACGAACAGTAAATTCTGTGGATCAGGAGGCGGTGATCCGGGCTTTTGCGATGTGCCGGGAGACTCCATCTATATCTGGTTCCTTTCTTCCCACACGCACAAGTATGGCACAGACTACGACATCTACAAGCGTCTTCCCGGAGGCGGCAAAGGAGAGCAGCTTTATGAAGGTTTTTACAACACGACCTACGACTTCAATCAGGGATTCTACGATTGGTCGCACCCCGGCAACCGATATTTTGATGAGCTGGTCCCTGTTGCGAAAAATCTTGGTGTGCTGCAAGAGACAAAATTCCGGATCAATAATCCCAACCAGATATTGCCAGTCTCTTTCGGCCTGACCACCGATGATGAGATGATGCTGGCCTTCATACAATACACCATGGAGCCACTTCCCGGAAATGTATCGGTGAATTCGCTCGGAGTCGCCACCGGACCGCTGAGCGTTTACCCTAACCCGACCGAGGGGAACACTTCGGTCAGCTATGACATTGACCGTACAGCGAACGTGCGGCTCGAAGTTTTCAATGGTATGGGACAGCTTGTTTCCACGCTGGCAAACGGAACCCGGAGCGCAGGGAATCATCTGCATAGGTTTGATATCAGTGGGCATGACAGCGCGAACGGGCTCTATCTCATCAGACTGGAGGTGGACGGTGAGGCGCATACCCAGCGGCTGTTGCTTAACCGTTAAAAAGGTTTTTCACCGATCGTTTGGCGCATTTAATTCTTTTAGTAGATTTGCAGCCCTTTTTGAGGGAACATCAATCACATCATAACGCAGCAGATGTACGCCATAGTTGACATTCAGGGACAGCAGTTCAAGGTTGAGAAGGACGCCAAGGTCTATGTTCACCGTTTGGAGGGTGAAGAAGGCGCCAAGGTCGATTTTGACAAGGTGCTTCTCCTTGACAATGAAGGAAAGGTGACAGTGGGCATTCCTACAGTTGAAGGCGCCAAGGTCACTGCAACAATCCTATCCCACATGAAGGACAAGAAAGTGCAGGTCTTCAAGAAGAAAAGAAGGAAAGGCTATCAGAAGCAGAACGGTCACCGTCAATACCTCACTCAGGTGCAGATTGACGGCATCACCGCCTAAGGATCATTTCATCATCAGAATAAATAGTTCGAAACCATGGCACACAAGAAAGGAGCAGGTAGTTCCAAGAACGGAAGGGAGTCGCATAGCAAACGCCTCGGAGTGAAGATCTTCGGAGGACAGGTCGCTATCTCTGGAAACATCATCGTGCGTCAGCGCGGAACCAAGCATCATCCCGGTGAGAATGTTGGAATCGGGAAGGATCACACCCTTTTCGCCCTTGTCGATGGAACGGTTGAGTTCCGCAAGCGCAGAGATGACCGTTCATTCGTTTCTGTGGTTCCCGCAGAGAACTGAGAACATCGCACGGACTTTGTCAAAAACCCTCGGACCTCAGGTCCGGGGGTTTTTTATTGGCATCAAGGGATGGTGCTACGTCAACCTGTGCAGATACATGCGCACGGCATTTGACAGGCCCACATACAGCGCATCGGCAATGAGCGCATGGCCGATGCTCACCTCCAACAGGCCGGGGACGGATTGCTTGAAGAACGCGAGATTCTCAAGATTGAGGTCGTGGCCTGCATTGAGTCCAATTCGCAGTTCGTTGGCCTTTTTTGCTGCCGCGATGAATGGGGCGATGGCAAGGTCGCGGTCTTGGGCATACCCTTCGGCATAGGACTCAGTGTAAAGTTCGATGCGGTCGGTGCCTGTGGCCTTGGCACCTTCCACCATCTCTCCGACCGGATCAACGAAAATGGATGTCCGTATTCCCTTTTCCTTCAACCTTCCTATGATGCTGCTGAGAAAGGCGCTGTATGCAATCGTGTTCCAGCCGGCATTGGACGTGAGCACCCCGGGCGGATCGGGCACCAAGGTGACCTGCGTTGGGACAACATCCAGCACCAACCGCATGAAATCCTCTGACGGATAGCCTTCCACATTGAACTCGGTCGTGACGAGAGGCTTCAGTTCAAAAACGTCAGCATAGCGGATATGGCGCTCATCGGGCCGCGGATGGACCGTGATGCCCTGTGCCCCATACTGCTGTGCACGCATGGCCGCCTCGGTGACACTGGGCAACAGGCCCCCACGGCTGTTGCGCAGGGTGGCTATCTTATTGATGTTGACGCTGAGTTTGGTAGGAGTCATGGAGTTGGACTTATCGGTCTCAAACGTACGTGAAAGCAACGATTGTCGGCCTTTCCGTGGATTGAGGACCATCGCCAAAGATTCGTTCATATCAGACCTTCTCGAATGTAGCAACAGAAAATGAACCTACAGATTCCGGATAGATGTGTTGTTGAATGTCCATGATGACGGAGTGGAATCTATGTGGTTGACTTTAAGCGAAATCATGTCATTTTCCTCAGGTTCTGATTAAGTTTGCTGAGGTCAATTGCGTCATTTGGCAGACCACAGAGGCAGCCAAGTCCGACCTGTACCGTCTTTGACCTGCATGACATGTCCACACCAATGAGAGGCGTTGTCCAATTTGTTGTTCGGTCTTTGGCCGTGGCAATGTTCGTTGCTGAACTTGGATCGGGACAAGTGCGCGCGCAGACATGCATCAACGCAGATTTCGGAACAGGGGATTTCTCCAATTGGGTAGGTCGCACGGGAAGCTGCTGTGCCATCAATACCCCGGCAGCAGGCATTGTGAATGGCCGTCATACCATCATGGTGGGCAATGGCACCGATGCCAATGCGTGCAACGACATCACGGTGGTGGCCCCGGGATACACGCAATCGGCACGTTTGGGAAATCCGCAGACCGGGGCGGAGGGAGAGCGTCTTCTTTATACTTATCAGGTGGCTCCCGAAACATCGCTGTTCATATACAGATATGCAGTCGTGATGCAGGACCCGGGTCACACTCCGGCCCAACAGCCGCGATTCGAGATTCGTGTGCTCAATGCCGGAGGGCAGGTAATCAGCCAGCAGTGCGGTTTCTATCAGGTGACGGCAGCGGCCAACATCGCTGGTTTCAGGTCGTGCGGTGCGGTGCGCTACAGGGCCTGGACACCTGTGGGCATTGACCTGTCGGGACAGATAGGCCAGAACGTGACCATTGAATTCTCGACAGGCGACTGCTCGCTCGGTGGACACTATGGCTATGCGTACATCGTGGGCGAATGCAGTCCATTGGAGATCCAAGTGGACTACTGCCCCAGCAACAGCGATCAGGCCATTCTGACCGCCCCCAGTGGATTCGACTATCTGTGGAGCAATGGGCAGACCACGCAGCAGATCACCATCACCGACCCTCCCAACGGGGCCGTGTATTCCTGCACACTGACCGCAGTGACCGGTTGTCAGGTCACGCTTAATGCCACCATCACTTCCACGGCCGTGACTGCAGGCTTCAATTTTCCTCCTCCATGTCCCGGTGTTCCTTTGCAGTTCACTGATGTGAGCACGAGCAACATCGGCACAATTGTTTCGTGGAACTGGAATTTCGGGGATGGTACCACCTCTACCGATCAGCATCCGAGCCATACTTACGCCCTCAGTGGACTATACACTGTCACCCTCACGGCACAGACCGATGCGGGCTGCATGGACACCTATTCCACCACTGTCAATGTGAATCCCTTTCCTCAGGCAGGATACACCGTGCCCACGGTCTGCGATGGAGCACCGTCACAGTTCATCAACACCACCCTGTTTCCGCCCACCATCGGTTCTTGGCAATGGGATTTCGGTGACGGCTCGGCCGGCAACACCACCGAGTGGAATCCGGCTCACACCTACAGCACCCCCGGAAGCTATGATACGCAATTCATTGCCCGGTCGCAGAACGGGGCGTGCACGGACACGGTGCTCGTGACCGCAGTCGTGGCCTCGCTTCCAGTGGCCTCGTTCGATGTGGAGGATATCTGCTTCGGTGAACCCGTGGTGCTTACCAACACCTCGCAGGGAACCATTTCCAATTTCAGATGGGAGTTCGGAGACAACAGTCCTCCCAGCTTTTTTCAGAATACGACCCACAGCTACATCACCCCCGGCACGTATGACGTTTCATTGGAGATTGTGAACCAGCAGGGTTGCGGTGGTTCCAGTACCCAGAGCGTCACGGTGAGCCCGTCACCCATTTCGGCCTTCTCGTTCACCAACGTGTGTCAGGGCCAGCCCATGCCGTTCGTCAACAATAGCAGCATCCCACCGGCCGGCAACACCATCGGAAGTTGGGTGTGGGACTTCGGTGACGGCTCGGCACCCAATACCTCGGCATGGGAACCGCAACACACCTATTCGGCATCAGGGGTATATGATGTGATGCTTATCACAAGGTCGCAGGACATGGTGTGTACCGACACGCTGATTGACTCGGTAAGGGTCTATTCCTTGCCCTTGGTAGGGTTCACCTTCGAGGATGTGTGCGATGGGCAGCCTGTGCTTTTCACCAACCTCTCTTCTGGGGAGATTGACAGTTGGAAATGGGAATTCGGGGACAACACCCCACCGAATTTCAATGCGAACATCAGCCATACCTATCCTGGACCGGGAACCTATAATGTGCTGTTGACGGTGACCACCATCTACACGTGTTCCGATTTCATGGAGGATGCTGTGACCGTTCATCCGTCCCCGTCCGTGTCTTTCAGTGCGACAACGGTCTGTCAAGGCGACACTACGGTGCTTTGGAGCACCTCATCCGTGCCCTCGCCCAGCACAATAGTCAATCTGGGATGGAATCTTGGAGATGGCAGCCCGCCCCGCTCGGGAGGAAGTGTGAGCCATCTCTACGGTTTTGCAGGGAATTTCAATGTGAAGCATCTGGTCATGACCAGTGAGGGCTGCATAGACTCGTTGTCGCAGCCGGTGACGGTTCATCCCAATCCGGTTGTTGACTTTGCAGGTGAGCCCACTGAGGGCTGTGCGCCCGTCTGTGTTGATTTCTACGAGCTTTCGGGCATCAGCAGCGGATTCAACCAGACTTTCCTATGGGATTTTGGCGATGGTAGCGGCCTGGCCCAACAGAACCCGGCACACTGCTATATAAATACCACCACTAACGTGGTCGACCGCTTTCCGGTGACCCTCACAGTGACCTCGAATGAGGGATGTGCCACCACCCTCACCAAGAACAATTATATCACTACCTATCCGGTGCCCATGTCAAGATTCGATGTGACGCCAAGATGGACCAGTATCCTTTTTCCGAACATCACCTTCACCGACCGGTCCATCGATGCCGTGCAGTGGCTGTGGCATTTTGGGGACGAGCAGGTGAACAACACATCCAACCATCAGAATCCACGCTACACCTATCTGGATTCCGGTGAGTATGTCATCACCCAGATCGTTTTCAACGAATTCGGATGCACCGACACCAGCGATTATCGCCTGATTGTCCGACCCGACTTCACCGTTTATATCCCCAATGCTTTCACGCCTGATGACAATGGGGTGAACGATTTTTTCATGGTGACGGGAACCGGGATCACCGATTTCCAAATGAGCATCTTCAACCGTTGGGGCCAGCAGATCTTCTTCAGCGAGGATATTGGGAAAGGCTGGGCCGGTGATGTGGACGACAATGGCGAGACCGTTCAGATTGGAGCATACGTTTACGCGGTGCGTGTGACCGATATTTTCGGAGAGGACCACTGGTACCATGGAAGAGTGAATGTCGTTAAGTAATGTTTTGCGGATACTTGTTTCCATATCCCTGATGCTGCTTACGGCAGCCGTCTCTGTCAACGCGCAGTTGGTGGTGGATGACACCTACACGCCCGAAGACCTGGTGGATCTGATAGTGGCCGATGGGGTTGTGGTGACCAATGTGGTGCTGAACTGCCCGGCCGGTGGAAGTGGATATTTCGATGGAACAGGCAGCAACATCGGTCTCCCAAGCGGGGTACTGCTTTCGTCAGGTCTAGCAGCGGCCGCAGTTGGCCCGAACAATAGTACCGGTGTAGGAGGAACGTGCTTCGGTGCTCCGGGCGATCCCGATGTGCAGGCTGTGGCAGGCGGCAACACATTCGATGCCTGCATCCTTGACTTCGACATTGTGCCCACCTGCTCACAGGTCTCTTTCACTTTCGTGTTCGCCTCCGAGGAGTATCCGGAGAACATAGGAAACGAGTTCTCTGATGCGATGGTGATCACCATTTCCGGCCCGGGGTTCGTGGGCAATCAGAACATTGCGCTTGTGCCCGGAACGGCAACTCCGATCAGAGTGGGAACGGTCAATCAGAACCAGAACAACGCCTATTATGTGAACAATGGCGGAGGTGCTTCCATTCAGTTCGATGGGTTCACAGTGCCCATCACAGCAACAGCCGATGTCACATCATGCGAGACCTATCACATCAAGATAGCGGTGGCCGATGCGGCCGACTGCATCTTCAACTCTGGACTGTTCGTAGAGGAGAACAGCTTTGACTGTGGCGTGGACATCGCCATCGTGACCGATTATACCGCCCCTGCCGACCAGCCCATTGAAGGCTGCCGCGACTACGAGGTGGAATTCTGCCGTCAGGGCAATACTGCTGCGCCCTACGACCTGAGCATCAGCACGGCAGGAACGGCCATCAACGGGGTCGATTTCGACCTTTTGCCCAATACGGTCTCGTTTGCGGCCGGTGAGCAGTGCCAGACCCTCACCATCACTCCCATTGCAGATGGAATTGTGGAAGGATCGGAAACACTGTTGCTGATCTATGAGGCCATTTCGGGCAGTTGCGTGGTGCTTGACACCATCACCATTGAACTTCAGGACGATCAGGGACTCATACCCGACTTCTATTTCAATGACGTGTGCCTCGGCAATACGGTGTTCCTCAACAATGCCACGACCATCACCCCGCCTGCGGCCGCCACAGAATTCCTATGGCGATTGGATGATGGCACCGACACGGCCACCTACAACATGGCGCACCTGTATGCAGCGGCAGGCACCTACGATGTCTGGCTCATTGCCGCCAGCACGGATGGCTGCACAGATTCCATCATGCAGCAGGTGACGGTCTATGACTATCCCGTGGCATCATTCACTCTTTCGGGCGATGTGTGCCTGAGCGTGGAGGCCGAGTTCACGAACACCTCCATCGGTTCCACCAATGATGCGATCGGGGCCGTGAGCTGGAATTTCGGTGACGGCATCAGTGCCGATACATGGGATGCCACCCACACCTATTCGCTGCCCGACACCTTTCCTGTGGTGCTGAGCATTTCGACAGATATACTGGGCTGCACTGACGAGTTCCGCGACACGATAATCGTCTATGCGGCCATGTTCACCGATTTCATATTCTCGAACGTGTGTCTCGGAAATACGGTGGATTTCACCAACCAGTCGCAGGGAGTGGGGGTCTATGAATGGGATTTCGGGGACCTAAGCCCGTTCGATGGCAATTTCCATG
The DNA here is from genome assembly GCA_021739625.1 of Flavobacteriales bacterium. Lineage (GTDB taxonomy): Bacteria > Bacteroidota > Bacteroidia > UBA10329 > UBA10329 > UBA10329. The sequence goes on from JAIPBJ010000014.1 coordinate 17,388, forward strand.
TGTCGCACGACTATGCTGTGGCTGACACGTTCGATGTGCGCCTTGTGGGAATCAGCCCCAACGGGTGCAACGACACCACATGGAAACAGGTGTTCGTGTTCGATGCGCCCATTCCTGATTTCACGGTCGACAACGTCTGTGCAAATGCGCTTGCCCAGTACGAGAATCTGTCGCAGCCGCCCACAATGGGAACCATGTCCTCGTGGTTCTGGATATTCAGCGATGGCACCAGTGCCTCGGCCTTCAGTCCTGCGCATCAGTATCCGGCAGCGGGTACTTATGACGCGACCCTCATCGTCTATTCGAGCAATCTGAGCTGTTCTGACACCGTGACCCGGCCCATTACCATCTATCCGGTACCCGATGCGGATTTCACTGTCTCCAACACCTGTTTCGGGACCCCGGTGGCACCCGATAATCTCACTGCGGGGCAGGTGTCGCAGTGGCAGTGGGATTTCGGTGATGCATCGCCTGTCAATGCCCAGCAGCATCCTGCCTATGATTATCCGAACAGTGGGATCTATGAAATATGGCTGCATGTGACCAGTGCAGACCAGTGCAGGGACTCCATAAAGCAGACAGTGATCGTTTACAGTCTGCCGCAGGCGCTGTTCAGCAGCACCACGGTATGCGAGGGCAATCCGACCACGTTCTTCAATCAGAGCGGCATCGGATTTCCCGACAACATCATAGAATGGGCGTGGGATTTCGGTGATGCTTCGCCCACGGTGCTGGCCGTCAATCCAGATCACATTTATCCTGACGGAGGAATCTTTCAGGTGGAACTGCGGATCACTTCGGGCAACGGATGTCTCGACTCCATCACCGCTCCTGTGGAGGTGTATTATATGCCCGATGCAGAGATGATCGTTACAGTGACCGAAGGCTGCCCTCCGATGTGTACACAGTTCTTCGATGCATCGACCATCGGAAGCGGGGGAATTGTGGAGTGGCTTTGGAACTTCGGAGACCTGCAGACCAGTGCCGACCGCAACACGCAGCACTGCTACTATAGCGAGGAGATATTCGAATCCACCCTGTATGATGTGAGTCTGCGCACCGTGAGCGACAATGGATGCGTGTCGCTTCTGGTGATGGACGACATGATGGAGGTCTATCCGACCCCGTACGCAGATTTCGAGTGGGATCCCGACTCGGTGAGCATGTTCGACCCGAGGGTGTTCTTTCAGGACGGGAGCTATGGGGCAGACTATTGGACCTGGGAGTTCGGAGACCCGCTTAGCAGCACCACGTCAAATATGCAGAACCCCATCTATGAATATGGTCAGCATGGCTCTTATGATGTGATCCTGACCGCAGCGAACAACTTCGGCTGTCAGGATTCCACGTTGAAGAAGCTGGAGGTCTTCTCCGACTTCAGGTTCTACATCCCCAATACGTTCACGCCCAATTCGGACGACCGCAACGAGCTTTTCTTCGGAAAGGGAGCGGGCATCATGACCTACAACATGCAGGTCTATGACCGCTGGGGCAAGTTGGTGTTCGAGTCGAATGAGCCGGATTACAAGTGGGACGGCACCACTGGCGGCAAGTATTCTCCGCAGGGGATGTATGTCTATCGGTTCAACGTGCGCGATATGAACCTCAACTGGCATCAGTACACCGGAGAGGTCTATCTGATCAGATAAGGCCGTTGCGCAACCAAGGGCCTGGATTGCTATTTTAGGGCACCCAAAACCTCCTGTCATGCTGACCTACCTTTTCCCTTTTGTGCTGGGCGTTATGCTCTGGACTTTTCTCGAATATGTGATCCACCGTTTCCTTTTTCACCACAAGGGAGCGAACAATCCTGTCACCGATGAGCATCTGCGCCATCACCGCGAGGGCGACTATTTCGCTCCGTTCTGGAAGAAGCTGTTGGCCTCGTTGGCATTCCTTTCGCTCAGCACGCTCGTGGCGGGCGGCCTGTTCGGCATAGGCACGGGCCTGTCATTCGCCTTGGGCACGGCCAGCATGTATCTGTTGTATGAGATCACCCACAAGCGGCTGCATGCGCGTGCCCCGCTGATCGGCTATGGGCTCATCATCCGCAAGCACCATTTCTATCATCATTTCGGCAATCCGAAGATGAACCACGGGGTGACGGTGCGCTTCTGGGACCGCGTGTTCGGCACCTTCGAGCCTACGCTGAGAGAGACCGTGAAGGTGCCCCGCAAGATGGTGCTGCCTTGGCTGTTGGATGGAGAGGGATCGCCCGTGGCACGCTACCGGAGCCATTTCCTGATCCGCTGATATGCGCCACCTGTTCATTGCGCTCGCTTTGGTCATAGGCATGGCCGGTTGCCATCAGGACCGGGCCATGCCCACCACGGATGAATCCTGTTCCTATCTCTACGCCACCACACCCGGTGACTATCAGATGGGCGGGGTGCAGATGATTGCGCTGCGCGAAGGCTACAAGGTGTGGACCAAGCGCCACGGCAACAGCCCGATGAAGGTGCTGATATTGCACGGTGGCCCGGCCGGGACGCACGAATACTTGGAGAGCTTCCAGAGCTTTTTCCCACAGGCGAACATCGAGTTCTATGAATATGACCAGTTGGGTTCCTACCGCTCTGACCAGCCCACGGACATGGGCCTCTATACCATCGAGCGGTTTGTGGAGGAGGTGGAGCAGGTGCGCGTGGCCCTTGGGCTGGACAGCACCAATTTCTTCCTCTTGGGCCACAGCTGGGGCGGCATTCTGGCTTTGGAGTATGCGCTGAAGTATCAGCACAACATGAAAGGCCTCATCGTGAGCAACATGACGGCCGATTTCCACAAGTATGCGGCCTACAACAACAAGCTGCGCGAGGAGCTTCGCCCTTCGCTGGTGGACACGCTGAAGGCCTTTGAGGACAAGGGCCTCTATACCGACCCGCTCTATCTGGGGCTGGTGGAGAAGGAATTCTATGCCAAGCACATCTGCCGCATCTATCCCTTTCCAGAGCCTGTGGCGCGGAGTTTCAAGCATTTCAACATGGAGGTGTATGCCTACATGCAGGGGCCGAGCGAGTTTGTGCCGGGCGGCATTCTCAAGGATTGGACGGTTTGGGACAGGCTGAAGGAGCTCCGCGTGCCGACCCTCACCGTGGGCGCGAAATACGACAGCATGAACCCCGAAGAGATGAAAGAGATGGCCGCCCTTGTGCAGAACGGCCAGTATCACTACTGCCCCAACGGCAGCCACATGGCGCTATGGGACGACCAGCAGGTGTATATGAACGGGGTGGTAGGGTTCATTCATGGGGTGGGGAAGGGAGACAGATAGGAACTGTCAGATCTGTCATTGGATCACCGCCTGCTCCTCGGCATTCTGAAAGCGAAACCTATCGAAGGTAGTACGTGGGGCCGTTCCCCCTTTTGAATGAAGGGGTACGGGGCACCAGTGCTCCATAAGACCATGAGTCCTGCATTGCCAGAAAAGCCTTTTCCGATGTTGACCTTTCCTCGAAGTACAACGAAAGCCTCAAGGCTATTCTCTCCGAACGATAGTGCGCCTCCACCCCCGACCATCACCCCTGAATTTTTCTTCAAAAAGGCCATCCCCGTTTCCATGCTCCACTGAAACAGAGGCATAGCGGTACCGAGACCACTTCGGAGGTAATAGTTGGCAAGGCCATTCTCTTTAAAAGGCACATAGAGCGTGTAATTCAATGTGAGCAAGGCGGGGCCGAAAAAGGTCAGGCCGAATTCGCTCTTGCCTGTGGCGACAGTACTTGTTGAATCCAAAAGCTTGCCTTGCAGCTTCATTGATGCCCTTTCCTGCCTAGCTTCATTCCTTATCTGAACACGTTCGGTTTTGGAAAGTCTGGCGTATGCGACCATGGCACGGTGTTGTTTGGCCGAGGGTATCCGATAGCCCATGTAGGTGCTTGGCCACACAGAGAATTCGTTACCGTAAGGATCGTGGTTGAATTTGGGTGTGTAATCCGAGTTCACGGCCATCAGGTAAACATTGATTCCGAAAAAGAAGCCCTTTGGGGCCTGATATCGATAGCCCAAGGAACCGAACCAGTTGAATTCAATGCGTGTATCTGTCGTGTCGCCACTGTAGGGTCGTATATATGGAGGGACTATCACATTCCAGAGCCCAGCGGATAGCACAAATCGACTGCGCCTTCTGCCAAGATCGACCCCGACACCATACACCATATTGAACCCATCCTTGTCCTCGGCATTTATCACAATGGGTCTGCCAGTGCCGCACCTTATATTCATTGTGACCGCATCGGTCATTATGGGAGATGCCTCTATATTGAACGAATGGCCGATGCCCAGTCCGAAAATCTCATTATAGACAGCTACCCGTCCAAGAAGTGGACGAAAGGAGGTCTTTCGTCCAAGGGTGTCGCGGGCATCAATATCTGGCAACTGGGCGAAGGCCGTGGTAAGCGGCAGGATAAGCATACAGATGAATAGGATGAAGCGAATCATTCTGGTGCCCTGCTTTTGACCAATGATTGAAACAAAAGTATGCCTTGGCAATAGCGGGAAGCCTCAGTCCAACCTGAACAGCCCCCTTTTGACCTCATCCTCGGCATAGATCACTTCGGCAGCGCGGTTCACACTCTGATCGAAGCTGTACATCCGCGCCATGACATCCTTGCGGATCAGGGTGCGGTGCAACCGGGTGCGTTTGAACTTCTCCTGGGCCACCTCGGCCGTCTGTAGCAGATCGGCAGCGGTGGCGATGGCCGCTATCTGGGCAGGGGTCATGCCTTTATTGGTGAGTTCGGTGGCGAACTCCACGGCCAGCGCGTGCTGCACCTTCAGGTAGATGACGTAGTTGGCCGGCTGGCGCGTCATGCGGTCGTGCACCTTGAAGTTGAAGACCGTGTACATCCCCCGCGTGCCGAAGGCCTTCTGGGCAAAGAAGCGCAGATCGGCCATGGTGCTGCGGGCCTGTTTCACGGCCGTGTTCAAATCGGCCGTGTAGCCGGACAGTTGGTCCATCGTGGTCTCGTCCGTGTATTGGGCTACTGCCAGATTGATCGCGTCCGTCCAGTTCTGCGCGAAAGGCGTGTCGAAGTCGGGGTCAAAGTCCATGAAGTCGGCCATATACTCTGTGAAGAGCTTCTGCCTCACGGTAGAGTTCTGCACTGATGCGGCATCTGTGATGCGATAGGGGCGGTCGTTCAGTTCTTCCATGATGTTGTCGGTTCAAATGGTGCTTCGGTAGGCGGGCTGCGCTATCTGCGGCCTTAGCTTTTTCAGATGTAGGGGTAGTATTGCGTTTAGGATGGATTACTTGGAGACATGATTACAAATATATTCAAAGGGATTGAAAGATATGTCTATATGATTGGAGATGTTGAATAAATGAAAGATACTCTTGCATAGATGTTTATTAATGGGAGAGCTCTCCCATTAATAAACATCTATGCAATAATCATGCGCATTTGAACAAAACATATAATCGGATAATTTTAATTATGGGCGGAAGCACAAGTAGATTAAGCGGCTATCTATATGTTTTGCGCGATATACACCAATGCCTTTTCATCGTTCCAAGTCATTATTTCTTTGGGAGGATGTCACCGTGCGGGAGTCTGCATGTGCTGTGCCTAGGCCGGTCGATGATGTTGTGTGCATCGAGATGTACTCCACCATCAGCTTCATCACCGATGATCTGATACAGGTATATGCCGGCAACAATTGCGTGGCCTACACCGGTGACGATGTGTTCGTCTATCCTCCGAGATACTGGGAGCGGGTGGTGGCAAGGCTGGAAGTGAGGTAATTACCCCGCCACCTCCACCGTCAACCCTTCCTCTGTCTTCGTCACCTTCGTCAATCCCAGTTTCCCCAACGCCTTCATGCTGATGTCCCACTGCTTGCCGCTGAGGCCGCTGCGGATTTTCAGGTCGTTGAGGTCCATGGGGCTGCTTTTGGAGAGGATGTCGAAGATGAGTTTCTCGTTGCCGCTCAGTTCCACCTTCTTGGTCTCCTTCTTTTCGGGCTTCATCTGCGGGAAAAAGAGGATGTCCTGAATGGTGTGCTTGTCGGTGAGCAGCATCGCTAAACGGTCCATACCGATGCCAAGGCCCGATGTGGGCGGCATGCCATATTCCAGGGCACGTAGGAAGTCCTGATCGATCATCATCGCCTCATCGTCACCACGGTCGGCAAGGGCAAGCTGATGCTCAAAACGTTGGCGCTGGTCGATGGGGTCGTTCAGTTCGCTGTACGCATTGGCGATCTCCTTGCCCGTGGCGAAAAGCTCGAAACGCTCCACCAGACCGGGCTTGCTGCGGTGCTTCTTGCACAGGGGCGACATCTCCACCGGATAGTCGGTGATGAAGGTGGGCTGCACGTAGTTCTTCTCGCATTTCGCTCCAAAGATCTCATCGATCAGCTTGCCCTTTCCCATGGTGGGATCGATCTCGATTCCGAGATCCTTGCAGACTTGACGCAGGCCGTCCTCTTCCATGGCGCTGATGTCGATGCCCGTGTGGGTCTGGATAGCCTCGAACATCGTCACGCGCGGATAGGGCGCTTTGAAGTCCAGCTCCACATCGCCATACATCACCTTGGTGCTGCCGTTGAGGTCGATGCAGGCCTTCTCCAGCAACTGCTCGGTGAAACGCATCATCCACTCATAGTCCTTGTAGGCCACATAGATCTCCATGGCCGTGAACTCCGGGTTGTGGGTGCGGTCCATGCCCTCGTTTCGGAAGTTCTTCGAGAATTCATACACTCCATCGAACCCGCCTACGATGAGCCTTTTCAGGTACAACTCGTTGGCGATGCGCATGTAGAGCGGGATGTCCAGCGCATTGTGGTGCGTGATGAACGGCCGTGCCGCTGCCCCGCCCGGAATGGGTTGCAGGATGGGCGTTTCTACCTCTAAATAGCCTTTCGAATTGAAAAATTCGCGGAAGGAATTGAAGAGCTTGGTGCGCTTCACGAAAACCTCCTTCACTCCGGGATTCACCACGAGGTCCACATAGCGTTGGCGGTAGCGCATTTCGGCATCGTGCACCGCATCGTGTACCACGCCATCGGCATCGGTCTTCACCACCGGCAATGGGCGCAATGATTTTCCAAGGAAGGTGAACTCCAGCACATGCACGCTGGTCTCGCCCACCTGTGTCTTGAACACGAAACCGCGCACCCCGATGAAATCACCACGGTCCAAATGCTTCTTGAACACCTCGTTGTAGAGAGTCTTATCCTCGCCCGGGCACACCTCATCGCGGTTGAAATAGAGCTGGATGCGGCCTGTGCTGTCCTGCAGCTCCGCGAACGATGCCTTACCCATGATGCGCTTGCTCATCACGCGGCCTGCCAGCGAAACGTCCTTCATTTCCGCGCCTTCGTCAAACGTGTCACGGATGCCTTCAGCCGTGTGGGTAACGGTGTATTCTGCAGCGGGAAACGGGTCGATGCCGAGGTTGATGATCTCCTGCAGGGCCTCGCGCCTCACCTGTTCCTGTTCGCTCAATTCTTGATGCATGTGCGTTGAAATAAGGGCGGCAAAGATAACCGCCCCATTGAGGTTGCATTTCTGTAGGCGCGGCTTCGGCCTTATCTTCGCGCAACTATGAGAACACCCCTCCTTGCCATTATCCTTTCCGCGCTTTTCATACTTCCCGTGGCCGCAGGCAGTGGCAAGGGCGGCAACCAGACCCTCGGCACCGTCAAGTATTCCCCCGAACCCGCTTACAAAGGCTTCAGCTACTATTCTCAATACGTGCCGATGACGGACAGCGTGCGTCTGGCCGTGGACGTCTTTCTTCCGAAGAAACTGGAGGAAGGCAAGAAGGTGCCGACCATCGTCTATTTCGTGCGGTATGTGCGCACTTTCCAACTGAAAGCGTTCTGGAGGGGAATAAAGGACCCCGCCTTTGGCAGCGTGGCCGAGGAGGAGGTCAAGTTCTTCACCTCGCATGGTTATGCAGTGGCCATAGTTGACCTGCGTGGCACAGGGGCATCGTTCGGCCACCGCGACATGGAGTTCAGTCCGCAGGAAGTGAAGGACATGGGCGAAATGCTTGATTGGATAGTGAAAGAGCCGTGGAGCGATGGCAAGACGGCCACCACGGGCATTTCCTACACGGGTACCACGGCCGAGCTGGCCCTCATCACCAGGCATCCCTCGCTCAAGGCATGTGTGCCACGCAGCAACATCTTCGACCTCTACACCGACATCGTCTATCCGGGCGGCATCCGCCAGTCCCCGTTCGTCAAGGTGTGGAAACTCACCACAAATTCCCTCGATTTCAACACACTCGCTCCTTTGGGCAAGAAGGTCGAGACCTTCGTGAAATGGCCCAGCCCTGTGGATGGCGACAAGAAGGGCATTCTGCTGCAGCAGGCCATGGCCGAGCATAAGGCCAACTACGACATCTTCGATGGGCTGTACCGCATCAATTCGCGCAATGAGCCGGACAAGGGCTACGGAGCTGAGCTGACTGCGGACGATTGTAGCATCCACGCGCGCAAAGAGGACATTGAGGCCAGTGGAGTGCCCATTTTCCGAATCGGGGGCTGGTTCGATGGCGCACTTCCCAATTCGGTCTTCAAAGGTCTATGGAACACCAAGAACACCAAACGGGTGATGGTAGGCCCTTGGGATCACGGCCCCGGACAGCAATTCTCCAATTTCACCGGAAACAAAGAGAAGGACATCAACATCGAGTTGGAGATTCTCCGTTTCCTCGACCATCATGTGAAGGGCATTGACACCGGATTGGACAACGAACCTCCCGTGAACTTCTACACCATGGGGTCTGAAAAGTGGCAGGCCACGGATGTATGGCCGCCAGCCACCGTGCAACCTCAGGAGTGGTTCTTCGGCAATGGAACGCTGACTTCCACGTCTGCCAAACCTGATACCATCAACTATGCCTGCAACTACACCACCACCACAGGCTACGGGGAGAAGGGCGGTGGCACCAGATGGAACTCGCTCACCGTTCTGTACAAATATGAGGACACCTTCTACGGCCCGCGCAACAGGCAGGACTCGCTGATGGTGGTCTTCGACAGCCCTGCGCTGACCGAGGACACCGAGATCACCGGCCACCCCGAAGTGACACTGAACGTCAGCACCACCACAGGTCACGGCCACCTTTTCGTCTATCTGGAGGAGGTGCTTCCCGATGGCACCAGCCGCTACATCACCGAGGGGCAGCTGGACATCACCCATTTGAAGGTCTGCGTGAAAGGCGATTATGAATGCCGTTTCCCACAGCAGTCGTTCAAGTTGGAGGACCGCCAGCCATTGCAGCCCGGAGAGTTCCGCCCTGCATTGGTCAACCTCATCCCCACCAGCTACCTTGTGAAAAAGGGCAACCGTGTGCGTATAGCAGTGGGCACGGCCGATGTGGACCATTTTGATATTCCAGAGAAAAGCATCCGCCCGAACGAGTTACGGATACTTGTGGGCGAGGGGTCAGGGAGTTTGGCCAAACTCCCGGTCAACGGATTGAAAAATTTATGATTGAGATCAAGAGAAAGAAATGAAAAAGCTGATTGAGGATTTTTCCAAACAACTGGCCGAGGCCATCCGCATCGGGGGCGCATTCGACCCTTCAGAAACAGACCGTGGGTTCTCCAACGTGGTCATTTCGGGAATGGGAGGCTCAGGCATCGGGGGCACAATCGCTGCAGAAGTGATGGCCAAGGAGGCGGTCATCCCCATTGTGACCAACAACGGCTACACCACACCGGGTTTTGTGGATGAGGACACGCTGTTCATTGCCTGTTCCTATTCGGGGAACACTGAGGAAACGATATCGGCCACCGAACAGGCCGCCAAGTACGGAGCCAAGGTCGTGGTCATTGTGAGCGGGGGAAAACTGCTCGAAATGGCCAAAGAAAATGGCTGGGATTCCATTGTCATTCCCGGAGGACAGCCACCACGGGCCAGCTTCGGATTCTCGTTCCCACAGGTGCTGTTCGTACTCAATGCTTTTGGCATCATCTCCAATGATTTTGTGAAAGAACTGGAGGTCTCAATCTCACTTTTGGACGTGAATGAGCGTGCCATTCAGGAGGATGGGCGAGATGTGGCGGAGAAGCTCTTCGGGAAGATACCGGTGATCTATGCTGCAGATGGTTTCGGGGGAGTGGCCACCCGGTTCCGTCAGCAGGTGAACGAGAATGGCAAGATGCTCTGCTGGCACCATGTGATTCCAGAAATGAACCACAACGAACTGGTGGGATGGCGCACCGAGAATAACGACCTTGCAGTTGTCATCTTCAGAAACGACAAGGATCCTGACCGTATTCAGGCCCGGATGGAGATCAACAAGCAGACTTTCGCCCAGTACACCGACACCATTGTGGAGGTATGGTCGAAGGGCAACAGTGACCTCGAAAAAGCCATCTACCTCATCCACCTCGGAGACTGGATATCATTCTTCCTCGGTGAGAAGCGTGGGGTTGACATCATGGAGGTCAAGGTCATCGACCACCTGAAAGGCGAACTGGCCAAACTTGCATGAGCCACACCGTCCGTTTCGAGGACAAGGGTCTGATCGCCTACAAGGAGTGCTGGGATTATCAGCTCTCCCTTTTTCAGGAAATGGTGGAGCGGAAGAAATGGAACGGCAACAATCCTGATTTTCCCAAGGCAACGGAGAGTACGCTCATCTTCTGCTCCCACCCGCATGTCTATACCCTCGGCAAGAGCGGAAAGGAGGAGAATCTTCTTCTGAAAAAGTCCGAGCTCTCGCTGCACGGAGCGGAGTTCTATCATATCAATCGAGGTGGTGACATTACCTATCACGGGCCGGGGCAGGTCGTGGGCTATCCCATCTTCGACCTCGACTTCTTCTTCCACGACATTCATCTTTTCATTGAGAAACTGGAGGATGCCATCATCGGCACCCTTGCGCATTACGGCATTGTGGCGGGGCGTGGGCCGAAGGGATTCACGGGCGTTTGGGTCGATTGGGAGAACCCCGTCAAGGCAAGGAAGATCTGCGCCTTCGGCATGCACACCAGTCGCTGGGTGACGATGCACGGCTTCGCGCTCAACGTGAACACAGACCTCAGCTATTACCGCCACATCGTGCCCTGCGGCATTGACGACCGTGGGATCACCTCCATGCAGCAGGAGCTGGGCAGGGCAGTTGACGAGGAGGAGGTGAAGACTTTGCTGCGGTCGGAGATACTGTCGCAGCTTGCGATACAGGCGTTTTCTTAAGTCTTGCGATGGTAACCGCAAAACTTCAATTGCAGCAACCTGCCCAACAGAGTTGATATTTGCGGAACCGTTCAACTCTTCTGTGACTAAAGTAGCTGTGGCCCAATGGACGTAGGGAGACCTTTGCGGCCGAAAACCACCTCTCATGGAAATCATCGGCTACATCGCATCCATAGCCATCGGCATCGCTCTCGGTCTCATCGGTGGTGGTGGCAGCATCCTGACGGTTCCTGTTCTGGTCTATCTCTTCGGCCTCGATGCGGTGATGGCCACGGGCTACTCGCTCTTCATCGTGGGCCTTACGAGCGCGGTCGGGTCGGTGGGCTATTACCGCAAGGGACTGATCCATGTAAGGACGGCCATCATCTTCGGCATACCGTCCATTGCAGCGGTCTATGCCACACGGGCGTTCATCGTGCCCGCCATTCCCGATGAGGTCTTCGCCATCGGTGGGTTGGTGATGACGAAGGGACTGCTGCTCATGCTGCTTTTCGCTGTGCTGATGATAGCGGCCTCCTACAGCATGATCCGCAAGGACGGGAAGAAGGTCGAGGACAACGCTGGTGAACAGAAATTCAACTATCCGCTCATCCTTGCAGAAGGAGGTGTGGTAGGTGTGCTCACAGGACTTGTGGGTGCAGGCGGAGGTTTCCTCATCATCCCTGCACTGGTGGTGCTGAGCAAACTGCCGATGAAGATGGCGGTGGGCACCTCACTGGCCATCATTGCGGCCAAGTCGTTGATCGGTTTCTCTGGCGAACTGGGCAGCGGCAACATCGACTGGAAGTTCCTGTTCACCGTCTCGGCCTTTGCCATTGTGGGCATCTTCGTGGGCACGGCCCTCTCCAAGAAGATCGATGGGGCCAAGTTGAAGCCCGCCTTCGGGTGGTTCGTCCTCGTGATGGGGATTTACATCATCCTGAAGGAGACGGTGCTGAAGTAGCATCATCAATGCAATGCCGTCCCCAGCACCACCACGAATTCCCCTCGCACCCCATTGTGATTGAAATGGGCGAGCACCTCTGAGATGCTTCCGCGCACCGTCTCCTCATACATCTTGGAGATCTCGCGCGAGACGCTGATGGGCCTTTCGGGGCCACACACCTCTTGCAGTTGCTCCAACGTTTTGAGGAGTTTGTGTGGGGACTCATAGAGTATGACCGTGCAGGGCATGGCCGCGATGGCCGCAATGCGAGTGGCGCGGCCTTTCTTGGGAGGAAGGAATCCTTCGAAGAAGAACTTGTCGCTGGGCAGGCCCGAATTGACAAGCGCTGGGACAAAGGCAGTGGCCCCCGGCAGCGTGATGACTGTGACACCCGCCTTTGCTGCTTCGCGGACGAGCAGGAACCCCGGATCGGAGATGCCCGGAGTGCCGGCATCGGTCACCATGGCCATATCCTCGCCCATCGCCATGCGTTCCACCAGCCGCTCTACCATGCGGTGCTCGTTGTTCTGATGCAGCGCGAACATCCTGGTGGGGATGTCGAAATGCCGGAGCAGATTGCCTGTTACTCGGGTGTCCTCGGCCAGAATGGTCTGCACATTGCGCAGCACCTCGATGGCGCGGAAGGTCATGTCCTGAAGGTTTCCCACAGGCGTGGGAACCATGTAGAGCGTGGCCATCAGAAGAACGAAGTGAATTCTACCAGAAGGCGGAACAGTCCTTGGAATCCGGCCAACGAAAGCCCCTCGGGCCGGTCGTTGGGATCGTGGTAGGAGGCCGATCCGCCAAGGGTGTAGATGTAAAAGGCAGGCACGCCCATTTCGGTGAAGGGATGGTGATCGGAGTTGGCCGCCCTGCCGCGCGACTCCACCTTGGGCAGATATTTTCCCACACCGTTGAGATAGACCAACTTGTCGAATTGTTTCCTGTGAACAGCGCCATTCACCACTTTGACACCATCATCTCCAGTGCCTACAATGTCGAGATTGACGAGAAAAACGATGTCGGTCAAAGGGAAAACAGGATGTTCCACATAATGTGTACTGCCCAAGAGTCCGATCTCCTCGCCAGCGAATGCGATGAATGCGATGTTGTGCAACGGGGCGTTCTCGGGCATGGAGAAGTGCTTGGCAAGCGAAAGCAGCATGGTGACCCCGCTGGCATTGTCGTTGGCCCCCGGAAAAATTGTATTGCAGCCCATTTTGCCCAGATGGTCGTAGTGGGCCGTGAAAACGATGGTGCTGTCGCACCCGCTGGTGCCGGGAGTGTAGGCCAGCACGTTCTGCGTGCGGTGTTTCTTGAGGAGTTTGGCCTCAGTATTCACACTGATGCGCTGTGGCCTTGTCGAGAGAAAGCTGTCACGCACGGTGAACTCCGGCAGGTCGCCCTGATTCGCACTGACATGCCATGTGAGTTTGGTGTCGGAGGAACGGATGAACAATTGGGCCCCCGCCCGCTTAAGGCCCTTGAGCAATTCTCCTCTGATGGGCCGGGGAAGCGAGCGTACAAGACTGTCGGGCAGCACCACTGCCCCGGATAGCACGAGCGTGCTGTCCATCATCCTTCCCGATGGGGCGATGGCGGGCAGTTTCTCCAGATAGGTGACGGCCCAATCGCCTTTCACCGAAGGGGCGTCAGGTGCAATGATGTAGTCGGTGCCCGGCACGAGTTCTGTGCCGTCCAACCTCAGCTCCATTTTCCCGGGGAAGGAATTGACAGCGATGAAAAAGGTCTGGTAATGATTGTAGTCCCAAGCCTGCAGGTCAAGTTCCTTGAACTGCTCTTCTATGTAAAAGGCCGCCTCATTGTCACCGTCATCCACATAGCCACGTCCGCCCAGTCGTTCGCTGCACAGCGTTGTCAGCACCTCATGCATATATGCAGTGTCTTGCGCCTGCACAGTGGCAGACAGCAGCACAGCGATCAAGGGCAACAAAAACCTGCGTTGGATCATGATGGCAAAAATAGGGGACAAGGCGAAAGGCAAGTAGGATAGGGTGGATCAAAACCCAGTCACGGCCAATTCTCACTTCAACCCCACCTTGTACCCCATCTGTTCCAGAATGCCAAAGATCAGTTCCTGGTCGGGTTTGATGGTGACGGAGCGTGAGCGCAGGATTACGGGGTCGATCTCTTCATCCCGGATGCGAGACACCATTTTGAGGTCGTTGTGTTGCCTCAGCACGCCATTCAGATGGACTTAGTGACCGTTCATCATGCTTATGAGGCCGTTCTACCTTTTTTTCACGACCTTCTGTCTGTTCAATTGGAGGTTCTCTGTGCTTTACTCGACCTTCTCTCTGTTTTTCTCGAACTCCTCAAGCCCATTGAGCGCCTTTCAGGAACCGTTCACAGGCCGTTCAGAGCGTGTTCAAACGCGTTATTCCCCCAATAATCCCGTAAGGATGACATGATTGTAGAAACGGACGGTGGTGTGGAATGCCGTCCCAACATCGTTGGGGGCTACATAGAACATGATTTCCAGAGTCACTTCAACCCCACCTTATACCCCATCTGTTCCTGAATGCCGTAGATCAGTTCCTGATCGGGTTTCACGGTGACGGAGCGTGAGCGCAGGATGACACGGTCGCCCTCCTGGTCGGTGATGCGGAACGCCACCTTGCACGGGCCGGGGTGCGCGCTGAACAGCGTCTCCAGCTCGGCCACCTGCTGCGGCAGCACCTCAGACAGCGGCAGGTCTATCGTGATGCCCTGCACTTTCTTGTCCATCAGCGAGGGAAGCAGTTCGATGCCCACCATCTTGAGTTCCTTCTCGGGCGGGCGGGCATCGTCCTTGCCGCGCCAGCGCTCCTTCCATACTGCGCGCACATAGAGGAAGAACCCATCGCTGAAGAACTCGCGCCATTTGGTGTAGTCCTCTCCGAAGAGGCGGATCTCCAGCGTGCCCTCGTGATCCTCCAGCTCGAAGATGCCAAAGGGGTTGCCGTTCTTGCTCATGCGGTGCTGCACGCCCGTCACTATGCCCGCGAACTTCCACTCGGTGGGAATGTTCTGCGCCTCGGGGGTCTGCACATGGGTGAGGTTGGAGTTGCACCAGGTGGCGATGGCCAGCTTGTGCTCGTCCAGCGGGTGGCCGCTGATGTAAACGCCCACCACCTCACGCTCGGCCTTCAGGGCCTGAATGTTGCCCCACGGTTCGCAGACGGGGGCGGTGGGTTCGGCCAGCTGCACGGACGACTCGTCACCGAAGAGCGACACCTGTGCCGAGTTGATGCTCTCCTGATGGCTCTGGCCGTATTTGATGGCCTTTTCGAGGAAGGTCGTGGTACCATCGTTGTGGAAATACATGGCGCGGTGGCTGCCCGCGAAAGAGTCGAACGCGCCCGCCACCGCAAGGCTTTCCAGCGCCTTCTTGTTGGCCGCCCGCAGGTCGATGCGCTTGCTGAGGTCGAAGATGCTGATGTAGGGGCCGTTGGCCTCGCGCTCGTTGACGATGGCCTCCACCGCGCCCTCGCCCACGCCCTTCACCGCACCGAGGCCGAAGCGCACCTCGCCCTTGGCATTCACCGCGAACTTGTAGCGGCTTTCGTTGATGTCGGGCCCAAGCACGGGAACGCCCATCCTGCGGCATTCGTCCATGAAGAAGGTCACCTTCTTCAGGTCGTTCATGTTGTGCGTGAGCACCGAGGCCATGTATTCCGCAGGGTAGTTCGACTTGAGGTAGCCCGTGTGGTAGGCCACCACACTGTAGCAGGTGCTGTGGCTCTTGTTGAAGGCATACTGCGCGAACGCCTCCCAATCCGTCCAGATCTTCTCCAGCTTGTCCTGAGGATGGCCCTTCTCCATCGCTCCCTTGAGAAATTTGGGCTTCAGCTCGTCCAGATCCTTGCGGATCTTCTTGCCCATCGCCTTGCGCAGCTTGTCGGCCATGCCCTTGGTGAAATCAGCCAGCTTCTGCGATAGCAGCATCACCTGTTCCTGATAGACCGTGATGCCATAGGTCTCGGCCAGATAGCCTTCCATCTCGGGCAGGTCGTACACCACGGGCTCGCGGCCCAGTTTCCGGGCTATGAAATCGGGGATGTATTCGATGGGTCCCGGACGGTACAGCGCGTTCATGGCGATGAGGTCACCGAACTTGTCGGGCATCAGGTTGCGCAGGTGCTTCTGCATCCCGGCCGACTCGAACTGGAACGTGCCGTTGGTATGCCCCTTCTGATAAAGCTCGTAGGTCTTGGCATCATCGAGCGGAATGGTGTCGGGGTCGATGTCGATGTTGTGCCGCTGCTTGACGAGGAGGATGGCATCCTTGATGATGCTGAGGGTCTTCAGCCCCAGAAAGTCCATCTTGAGCAGGCCCGCATTCTCCACCACGCTGTTGTCGAACTGCGTGAGCGACAGGTCTGAGTCCTTGGCGGTGGTCACAGGCACGTGGCCTGTGATGTCGCTTGGGGTGATGATGACCCCGCAGGCATGTACGCCCGTGTTGCGCAGCGAGCCTTCGAGCACCCGTGCCTGTTGGATCACCTGCGCCATCGTGTCGTTGCCCTCGGCCAATTTCTTCAGCTCAGCGATCATCTGGAGCTTTTCCCCATCACCATTCAGAACCTCTTTCAACTTCTTTTCATCGGAAGAGAAGATCTGGGCCAAGGTGATGAGGTCGGGGATGAGCTTGGCAATGCGGTCGGCATCGGACAAAGGCAGGTTCATCACGCGGGCGGTGTCGCGGATGGCCGATTTGGCCGCCATGCTGCCGTAGGTGATGATCTGCGCCACCTGATTCTTCCCATACTTCTTCACCACCCAGTCGATGACCTTGCCGCGCCCCTCATCGTCAAAGTCGATGTCGATATCGGGCAGCGACACACGGTCGGGGTTCAGAAATCTTTCGAACAGCAGGTCGTACTTGATGGGATCCACATTGGTGATGCCGATGCAGTAGGCCACCACAGAACCGGCTGCAGATCCACGGCCAGGCCCAACGCTCACGCCCATGTTCCGCGCTTCGGCACAGAAATCCTGCACAATGAGGAAGTAGCCCGGATAGCCTGTGAAATCGATGACGCCCAGTTCGAAGTCGATGCGTTCACGGATCTCGTCTGTGATTTCCGTGTAACGTTTTTTCGCCCCCTCGTATGCCAGGTGGGTAAGGTAGGCCATCTCGCCCTGCTTGCTCCCTCTTTCCGCGCCCGCAGCCTCCAAGAACTCTTCTGGGATGTCGAATTTGGGAAGCAGCACGTCCTGTTTCAGCTTGAAATTCTCCACCTTGCCCATTATCTCGGTGATGGTCGCGAACGCCTCGGGCACCTCCGCAAAGAGGGCCTTCATCTCCTTCTGATCCCTGAAATAGAACTGGTCGTTGGGGAACTGACGGTCGATGTATTCCAGCCCCCGCGATGGCTCGTTGATGCGCACTCCCTCCTTCACGCACTGGAGGATCTTCTGGGCCTTGGCGTCATCTTGGTTCAGGTAATAGACGTTGTTGGCTGGGAAATACTTCACCCCGTGCCGCTTTGCGAAACCGATCAACACCTGATTGAGCTTGCGCTCCTCGGGCAGGCCGTGGTCGATGAGTTCCACGTAGAAATCGTCCCCGAACTGCTCCTTCCACCAGAGGAACGCCTCCTCGGCCTGTTTCTCGCCCACGTTGAGGATGAGGTTCGGCACCTCGCCTCCGAGGCCGCCCGTTGTGGCGATCAGCCCCTCCTTATATTGCAGCAGCACCTCGCGGTCGATGCGCGCCACATAGTAGAACCCTTCCGAGAATGAGACGGAACTCAGCTTCGCGAGGTTGTGATACGCGGCCTTGTCCTTGGCGAGCAGCACGGTCTGGTGGCCGTTGTGCTGGCGGGTGCGGTCATGGCGGTCGTCTGTCAGGTAGAACTCGCAGCCCACCACGCCCTTGAACTCTTCGCGCTCCACACCGATGGCCTCGCCCGCCTCGATCCTGGCGTTTTCAGAGCGGATGCGCCCATTGACAGCCTCGACCGCATCCACAAAATGGTAGATGCCGTACATGTTGGCGTGGTCGGTGACCGCCACGCCCGGCATGCCCAGCTTGAACGCCTGTTCCACCAATGCCTTCACCTGAATGGTGCTCTGCAACACGCTGAACTGCGTGTGGCAGTGCAGATGCGCAAAAGCATGGGCGGTTTCAGGTTTAACGTTTAATGTTTCAGGTTGGGGCGTTCCCTTATCCTCCGTCCCCCGCCCCTCGTCCCTCCCTTTCTTACTGTCCGCCACCTGGGTCCCTACCTCCACATCCTCGGCCTTGAACGGCTCGGGATTGGCCAGCGCGAACTGCCTGAACGCCTCTTCTGTCATACCCGCCTTGGCCTGTGGGATCACCCCGATGCGGATCATCTCCAGAAAACAGCGTGATGTGGCCGCCACGTCTGCCGCAGCGTTGTGCGCCTCATCGAACGCCTCGTTGAACAGCTTGATGTGCAGCTCCGTGAGCTTCGGCCACTTGAACTTGCCGCCCTTGCCGCCCGGGATGGCGCAGAAGGCCGTGCCGTCCTCCTTGGTGTCGATGGCCCGCATGGCCGTCACAGGCTCGGTGTCCTGCAACCGCAGATATTCCGCGCCCATGATGTTGATGTCGAATTCGATGTTGTGCCCCGCGATGAACGCGGCCTTCTGCATCACCAGGCTGAATCCGTCCAGCACATCCTGCAACGGGATGCCCTCGGCCAGTGCCTTGGCAGTGCTGATGCCGTGTATCTTCTCGCTGTTGAATGGGATGTCGAACCCATCAGGCCGCACGATGACGTTGCCAGCCTCAAGCAGCCTGCCCTCCGTATCGTGGAGCTGCCACGCGAGCTGCACCAGCCTCGGCCAGTTGTCCGCGTCTGTCAGCGGGGCGTTGTAGTTCTTGGGGAGGCCCGTGGTCTCGGTATCGAAAATGAGGTACATGGCTGGAATGTGATTTGGGACGAGGGACGGGTGACGAGGGGTTACGAATTACGAATGGGTACGAATATGCGAATGGTGGCTGCTTGTGGCGTGCGGCTAAAAGCTTGAGGCTATATGCAACAGGCTTATCCTGAGCGCAATTGCTCGTTGAGAATCGGCCATTGATAACTGAAAAGTGGGACTGACGAAAATAGGGGATGAGGGAGGTGGATGGGGCGGGTGTTGATAAGTTTGGAGTGAACCTGCTACTTTTGACAGGACAGTCAGTTAAAGCTACAGCTGTTGGATTTCACAACCTTTAGAACGATGACAAGATGAATGAACCCCAGCCTTTCACCCCGGATTTCCTACAGTTCTATCGCGAACTGGCCGCGAACAACGACCGCGACTGGTTCCAAGCGAACAGGAAGCGCTATGAGGAGAGCGTGAGACTCCCGTTCGAGACGTTCGTGGGCGGACTGATCGTGCGCATGAATGCGGCCGATCCCGCCATCGACATTCAACCCAAGGATGCCATATTCCGCATCAACCGCGATGTGCGTTTCAGCAAGGACAAGGCGCCTTACAAGCTATGCAGTTCGGCAGTCATTGGAAGAGGAGGAAAGAAGGACACCGTGTCGCCCGGCATCTACATTGAGCTGGGCCCAGAGAAACTGGCCGTGTATGGAGGGGTCTATATGCCCGACAAGCATCAATTGGCCGCTATCAGAAATCACATTGCGGGCAACCTGAAGAAATTTGCGGACCTGTTGGACGAGAAAGGATTCAGATCGACCTACGGCACACTTCGCGGAGAGCAGAACAAGATCCTGCCCAACGAACTGAAACAGGCGGCCGAACAGCAGCCGTTGCTTTACAACAAGGCCTTCTATTTCTATGCTCACCTGCCAGCCGAGGAGGTGATCAGGCCCGGTCTATCGGATAAAGTGATGGCGGTGAGAGAGGCAGGCGTGCCGATGTCATCTTTTCTGTTCGAGCCATTGAGCGGACGATGAACATTAACCATTCGGTAAACCGCCATCATCATACGAATGCCTTACTTTGAGCCACTTAAACCTTTGACCATGAAAAAATCGTTACTCCTTTCATTTGCTTTTCTCCTGAATCTGGGAGCACACGCCCAGTTCGATCCCGGCATGGCCCCGTTCCATCATGGTGTGGCATCGGGCGATGCGCTGGCCGACCGCGTCATCATTTGGACCCGCGTTACGCCCAGCGACCCCAACGACAGCTATGAGGTGGAATGGCAGGTGGCCTCGGACGAATCCTTTTCCAATGTGGTTGCCAATGGTTCTGAGCTCACGGACGGAAGCGTGGATTTCACAGTGAAGGTGGACGCGACAGGCCTTGCAGCCAACACTGGATACTGGTATCGTTTCAGTATGGAGGGATCACAGTCCATTGTTGGAAGGACGCACACTGCGCCTGATGCACAGGTGGAAAGCCTGCGGTTCGCAGTGGCCTCGTGCCAGAAGTTCGATGCCGGGGCCTTTTACAACGCATACAGTCATCTGGCAGAACGTACCGACATTGACGCAGTTATCTTTCTCGGAGATTACATCTACGAAAGCGGTGGAACAACCACCGGCACCGGAACGGTCATCGAACCTGCCCATGAGATCCTCTCGTTGGAAGATTACCGCCAGCGATACGCGTCCTACCGATTGGACAGCAACCTGCGCAAGGTGCATCAGCAATGGCCTTTCTACTCAGTTTGGGACGACCACGAGACGGCAAATGACGCATGGTCCGGTGGAGCGGGCAATCACGACCCTGCTACCGAAGGGCCTTGGGCCGACCGCAAGGCCAACGGGCAGCAGGCCTATTTCGAATGGTTGCCCATCCGCCCAACTGCTCCCGACAGCTATAGCATCTATCGCACAATTCCCATGGGTCCGCTCATGGACCTCATCATGATTGACACCCGCCTGGAGGGTCGCGATGAGCAAGTGGCCCTCACCAGCCCGGACATTGACGATGCCAGCCGTACCATCCTCGGCAGTGCTCAGAAACAGTGGTTCAAAGATCAGCTGTCCACCTCCACAGCCCAATGGAAGATCATAGGAAATCAAGTGATGTTCGCGCCATTGGAGCTGCCGGCCATCCCCATCATCTTCCCCAATGGGGGCATTCTCAATGCCGACCAATGGGACGGCTACCGAGCCGACCGCAGAGAAATCATTGAACACCTTTATGACAACAGTATTGACAACGCTGTTATTCTCACGGGTGACATCCACACTTCATGGGGCAACGACATCCCTCACCCCGACATGAACTATGACCCGAACACCGGACAGGGTTCGGTAGCCGTGGAATTTGTCACCACGTCCATCACTTCGGGCAATTCACCTGTAACGGTCGGCAGCAGTATCGTCAGTTCGGCCAACCCGCACATCAAGTATATAGATCTGGCCCAGAAGGGCTATGTGGTGCTCGATGTGAATCAGCAGCGCGTCAAGGGCAGCTGGTTCTATGTGTCGTCCATCACCGAATCCACATTCACCGTCAGCGAGACCGATGCCCTTGTCACCATCAGCGGGCAGAATTTCCTGAGACCTGAGAGCACCCTCTCTGCCGATGACCTCACGCCTGTGCCGTCCTCATTGAGGCTCAAACTTCACCCCAATCCCACCGATGGCCTTATCAACATGGGCATCAGCACAGCCATGGACGACATGCTGTTCTATGAAGTGTATGACGTGATGGGCCGACAGCTGACCACCTCAGTGATCGGACAGTTGGGCGCAGGCGAGCATCAGGTCTCCGCAGATCTGACCGCCAATCCTGCCGGGCTTTACATGATCCGTGTGCTGAATGGGCATGGCGAGGCGGTGACGGGGCTTTTCCTGAAAGATTGAACGTGACCCTGTGCAGGTGACCCTCATTTGAGATAGGGCACAACCGCTGGCCTGGCGAAGGGAAAGTCCCCGAAGAATGCAACAGTCGCCCTGCTGATGGAAGGCGATATTTGCAGACCGGTGAGGAGGTGTCTTGCCGGAATACCTGTTTTCCTAAAAGCCAAATGAAAAGGGTCAGCAATCTATTCAATTGGGCCGTCACAGGCTTCCTTGTCTTTTGTGTGCACAGTGCGGATGCGCAATGGTCATACCATGTGGCACCTTATGGGCGGCAGATGAACGATGTGGTGACCTTCGACCCGCTGTTGGTGACCATGGTAGGAGGCAACGAGACCAATGATGCCCTACAGTCTGCCTTCAGCACTTCACCGACCTTCCCCTTCTGGGAGATGCATCTGGACATTTTCGGTGATTGGCTACATGCCATGAGCTACCCCAATCCGCAGTTGGGCTATGTGTCCGGATACAACGGCACCATCAGAAAGACCACTGACGGTGGTGCCAACTGGACTTCGCTCACGGTTCCCGGCAGCGTTGCCGGCCGGCATTTGCTCGGCATCGATTTTCTGACCTCCGAGACAGGCTTCTCAGTCGGTGGAAATTTTGACCAAGAGCCTTGGCAGACCATTCTCAAAACCGCGAATGGTGGATCGGATTGGGAGGTGCAGATCGATCAGCCCGGACCAACGCTTCAGGACGTGTCGTTCGCAAACAGCGTGTTGGGTGTTGCTGTCGGTGCTGCTGGCACTGTACTTCGCACCGAGGACGGTGGAGCGGTTTGGAGCACGGTGAGCCTTCCGGCAGAGGTTGCCAGCAGGGATTTTTACGGTGTGGTGATGCTCAACGCCTCGGTCGGACTCATTGTGGGCGGCAGACTGTCCAACGATTCCATTCAGACCATTCTTAAGACTATTGACGGAGGTCTCAATTGGGAGACTTTGAGAGATGTTCCCGGCCCTATGCTGCGCGATGTGTGCTTTGCATCTTCTTCTACCGCATATACTGTAGGGAACAGGGGAGTGATGATGCGGTCGACCGATGCCGGAGGCCAATGGCAGCCCGTGGTCATAGATGCGGAGGTCAATGACACCACCGATCTGAACGCTGTTCATTTCATGAATACCGATTTCGGCACCGCAGTTGGCAGAATGGGCAAGGTGCTCCGCTATGAGAGCCCAGTGACAACAGCACCAATGGCCCAGACAGGAATCGCATCTGAACTCACAGGCCATTCTGCCCGACTGAACGGTAGAATAGACCCTATCGGCTCGGTCAGTACGGTCACTTTCGAGTATGGACCCACATCAGCACTCGGAACCGCAGTGACTGCCACCCCGGGCAGTGTGTTCGGCAACGGCTGGCAGGAGGTCTGGGCCGACATAGAGGGATTGACCGGGGTCGGGCTCCATTATTTCAGGGTGACTGCCGAGAACAGTTCTGGAACCGTCACAGGGGCGGTCAGACCTTTCTATGTGGGTCTTCCCGAGATTCCCAATTGGGATTTTGAACTTTGGGACACCCTATACACAGAACGACCATCCATCTGGGCTGCTGGAGGCATCACCACCAAGGTGGTCTCCTATGACGGGTCTTGGGCCAATGAGCTGAGTACACAGGTCACAGGGGAGGCAAGGGACGAGGGTGGATTTGTGGTGCACGGGGTTGTGGAGAATCTTGGCCAGTTCCACCCCACAATCGCCTTCGCATACCGACCAGACACGCTGGTGGCACATCTGCGCTACCAGATTGAACCCAATGACACGGCCCTGGTGCTGGTTGCACTCAACCATCAGGCACAGAACATTGCCTTCAATGCCTTTCCGTTGACGGGGAGCAGTGGCGGAGAATTCGTGGAGCACAGGTTCGCATTGGAATACTCCAGCCCCGAGACCCCGGACTCGTTACTTATTGGTGTGGTCAACACCAATGCTTTGGCAGATACCGTTTTCGCAAACAGTGTCCTCGCGGTGGACAACATGTACTTTCTTGGAACCGACCTCGTGATACCCAATGCTGATTTCGAGCAATGGGACATGAGAGAGCGGGAGAAGGCCATAGGCTGGGACACAAGCGAGGAGCACAGGCAGGATGTGACCATGCACGCGCACAAGACCACCGACAGCCAATCGGGCAGCCACGCATTGAGGATGGTCAACGAAATGCCAGGGAGTTGGCGGGGCACGGTGAGCGTCCAGACCACCACCTTACACCCGTTCCAATTGTTCCCGTCCTTCCCTGTCTCTGCCCACTACACTTCGTTCAACGGCTACATCCATTACATGCCTGAGGGGCCTGACACGCTTCATGTCAACACCTACCTGTTTCAGGAAGGACAGTTGGTCGCGCATGCCACCGTATCCATAGTGGAGGGCACGGGAGACTATGTGCCCTTCTCCATCAACATTGTCTATCAGACTCAGGGAGCCATGCCTGACAGTGCCTCCATCATGTTTCATTTCACCGACACGGTAACAAGGGGAAGCGTGGCATTGATCGACAATCTTGGCTTTGACGGTTTCAGGAAGAGCGGGGAGGATATCGTTGTGGATGCCGAGCATGCGACCGGACCTTCTGCCACCGGTGTCCATGTATATCCCAATCCCGTGAGCGACTTCCTGCATATTGAGATTCCAGAAGCTACGAAGGGGCCTGTCAGACTGGAACTGATGGATATGCAGGGGAGGCTGATGTCCGCAAAAACCTATGATGCGGTGGAGGGCAACCATGCCACTTTGGACGTGAGCAGCGTCATCAATGGTTTTTATCTCCTTCGGATGAATTCAAGTGCCATGGGATGGAATGCGACTGTGAAGGTGATGGTGGCGCGATAGGTCTTCCGATTGTGATATGGATCGTTTTTCTTTTGATTGATTCTTTTGTTATCGTAGCAGCGATCATTAAATAATGACCTGCATCAGCTCTGCGGAATATCTTGTCGATGCGTGCGAAATGCTGGTGGAGCGGCCTATTTTATGATGGTCTGCTGCTGCCTGATCAGGTATTCGCAACGAATATGGATACACATTCAGCGAATCTGAAAATTATATTTCCGTGAAAGTAGGTTGCATTTGGGCGATGCAGTGTGTTCGGGAATCATTGTCCTGATGTACTTTCGCGGCCAATGTCCTGTTTCTCAGAATGAAAACTATCCGGGTTCATTTGGATCGTTGTGGTCGATCCGTGGTGTTGGCGCGCTCTGAAAAGGTAAGGGAGTACAGGCCACCTTTCACCGACTGCTATGGAACCACATCGTTGAGCAGAAGTATAAGGATCGGGCATGCACACGTAGCCCATGCCATTCTGTTGACCCTGTTGGCACTGGGACTTTCCGTGTCTGGAGCTTTGGCGCAGACCGCGATTGCCGATCCCTCAGGGACGGTTGTAACCGCAGCCTGTGCTGAGACCAGGGCCATCGGATTTCCGAATGGCAATACATTCACCTACACCAATGCCAACTGGCCATCGTGCACTGCATGGGGCATTCCTACTACGGTTGCGGTGCTTAAGGCCAATGTGACCTCGGCAGCGGCCTGCACCTATGACAATGTGACCTATAACGCTGCCGCCCCAACCAACTTGGCCGGTGGCGTTGCGTGCTTCACCGGCACAACCAACTACTATGCTTCCAATGGAACGGCCTATGCCAATAGGCCCACGAACATCCGGATGATTGTGACCGTTACCAACAATGCAGGCACAGCCATGCAACTGCAGAACATCGGTGGGTTCATCTGTGCCTCCATACCCGACCCCAGCTTCACCTTCAAGGTGAAAGTGCAATTGCAGGCGTATGGCCCTGGAAGCGTGGTGTACTATACCTCTGGCACTGGAACTACTGGAACTATTTGCAGCACTGCACCTACTGTCAACACATACACTTGCGGCAATTATCTGAATACTTGGGTCGGGGCCGTTCAGCTGTATAACTGCATGTCCACCAATAGTGGATATAAGATATGTTCGCAGTTTCCGGGCACAACGAACAGTTATCGGTTTGTGAGTGGCGTGGTGCCCGCCAAACCCGGGACCCCAACGGGTGCCGTGACGGTGTGCCCAGGCACATCAGTAACGCTTACACGGGCGGCCAACCCACCTGCAGACCACACCTATTACTGGCAGACCTCATCCTCAGGTACCAGTACAGCATTAGGATCTGGAGCAACCCTTACCGTGGCGCCAGTCGCCAACACCACATATTACGTAAGACCTCGGGCAGGTACATGTTGGGGAACTGCAAGCAACGGTGTTGCGGTGACCATGAAAACACTTTCAACGGCTCCAACTTCAATGACCTCGAGCATCGGAGCGGGCAATGCCTGTTCAGGCTCGCAGAGCATAACCCTCAGCTGGGCCGGGGGAAGTTTGGGAACCGGAGCCACCTATAAGGTCTATTCCGGAAGTTGCGGAGGCACATTGGTGGGCTCTTCCGCTACAACAAGTTTGGCCGTTACACCTGCTGGCAATACCACCTATTATGTAAGAGCCGAAGGAGACTGCAACACCACTGGTTGCGTCTCGGTGGCCGTGACCACCTACCAGCCTGCATGTGACTTCATTTATGCTTCAACAACTGGAAATGATGCGAGTAACGGTACTGTAGAATGCCCGGTAAGGACTCTCTCTCGCGCACTTCAATTGGTATCAGGCTCACGGAATTATATCCGAATGTCTAATGGTGCCTTCACAGAGACTGGAATTGTGGATCTTGTCACTGGAGTCATTGTAGAAGGCGGTTATACGGTTTCCGGGACTTTGTGGGATAAAGCAAGTTCACCCGCTACCACCATCACATGTTCTGGTACCGGATCGAGCGGCAACGACATTGGTCATGTTATGGGTCTGCGGTCTTCGAGTAAAAACAATTGGAGATTGCAGGACCTAAGCATTGTGACCACCGCAGCAAGTGGCACCACTCCAAGCGGAAATGGAAAGTCCAATTATGCTGTATTCTCGAATGGTACTTCAGCAAATTTTAAAATTGTAAGATGCAGTGTGGTCAGTGGTGCGGCATCCAATGGCACTAACGGAGCTGCTGGAGCTGCTGGAAGCAATGGCACGGTTGGCTCAAATGGAGGTAATGGAGGTTGCAGCGCTGGTAATGATGGTGGTGGCGGAGGTGGCAATGGAGGAGCCAATGGCGTAGGTGGTTCAGGTGGGCCAGGAGGCAATGGAGGACCAGGAGGCAGAGGGGGTTATGGTGGGGGAGGAGGAGCAGATAATGGAAGTGCCACAAGCAGTACGACTGTCACTCAAGGTGGTGGGAGAAGAAATGGTTATCGGGGTCAAACCGGACTTCGTGGGTGTGGATCCGGTGTTGCCGCCAATACTTGTGGCAATGGGACCAATATTGGTGGCAACGGGGGCACTGGCAGCGGTGGTCAGAATGGTTTCACGGGAGGAAGTAACACTGCAGTTGGCGCAATCGGTTCTAACGGTACTGTTGTGACCTCAGCATACACCGGTGGCTTCTACGTTCCTTCCTATGGCACAAATGGTGGCGGAGGAACCGGTGGTGCCGGTGGAAGCGGTGGAGGTGGCGGTGCTTGGAGAGATAGAACAATTTGTTGCGATGCAGCTGGCGATGGAGGAAATGGTGGTAGCGGTGGCGGTGGCGGTGGTGAAGGTGGTGCAGGAGCAAGAGGTGGTGGTTCCTCGTATGGCATTTTCATCGTCTCTACTGGTGCAGCTGGCGAAATTTCCAATTGTTCGATAAATACTGGAACTGCTGGGGTGGTCAGAACGGGAGGAGCAGGGGGAGCAGGAGGCACATCACCAGCTGGAAACACTCAGCAGAATGGCTGCGATGGTGAGGGCTACAGTGGGGCTGGAGGTCGAGGGGGATCGGGCGGAGCAGGAGGAGTGGGCGGAGGCGCGAATGCTGGTGTGCGGTATGCAATTGCTGTTCAGAATAGCGGTGTAACCCCAACCCTGACCGCAACAGCCGTTACCGTTAACTCATCCGTTTCCGGAGGTGCCATTCCCAACCCTGTTACGGTAACAGTTGAATACAGCAATGGCACGGTTGCAAACTCCAAGGCCTGTATCAACTCAGAGATAACTGTAAGTAAGTCAGGTAGTGGTTCTTGGTCGTTGACATCCACAGGGCTCAGTTGGGTCAATGATCAGAACAGCTCATCCAGTTCCTATGATGACAATCTGACCACTTCACCAAAAAAGGTTTATAGCACCACGGCCAATACGTGGCATAGCATATCATCCAATGGCAGCAGCTATGCTGGTTTTATCAGTGTTGCTACGGATAACAGGACGTTGCCCGTCATTGCCGCTGTGGCAAACATCTGTGCGGGAGGCACTGTCAACCTCGCAGCTCCCACTGCATCATGGGGAACTCCCGCAGAACGCTCATGGACCATTTATCAGGGAGCAACCACGGCAGGCACGGTGGTATTCACCAGTACTGTGGCCGACCCTGTTGCCACCGGGGCACTCAACACCGTGGGTGCATATCTGGTCAAGTATCAGGAAAGAGATGCCTGCTGTGGATGGTCTATCCCGGTTTACACCACGTTTAATGTTGTGCTGGACCCCTCAATAACCACGCAGCCGGTGTCACCGGCAAGCATCTGTGCGGGCGGCACCACATCGAACATATCGCTTGTTGCCGCCAATGGCACGCCATCCCTCACCTATCAGTGGCAGTACAATAATGCTGGCACATGGGGCAACGTTGCAAACGGCACCCCGGCCGGATCGACCTATTCGGGCGGCACATCGGCCACGACCTTCAATGTCACCCATACCACGGCAGGAAGTTATCAGTACCGCTGCATAGTCTCGGCCTCGGGCAGCGGATGCGGGGCTGCGACAAGCAGTACGGTGACGGTGACCGTGGTGGCCGACCCCTCAATAACCACGCAGCCGGTGTCACCGGCAAGC
Source organism: Flavobacteriales bacterium (assembly GCA_021739625.1). GTDB lineage: Bacteria > Bacteroidota > Bacteroidia > UBA10329 > UBA10329 > UBA10329. Next base: position 46,123 of record JAIPBJ010000014.1, read on the forward strand.
ATCTGTGCGGGTGGCACCACATCGAACATATCGCTTGTTGCCGCCAATGGCACGCCATCCCTCACCTACCAGTGGCAGTATAATAATGCTGGCACATGGGGGAACGTTGCAAACGGCACACCGGCCGGATCGACCTATTCGGGCGGCACATCGGCCACGACCTTCAATGCCACCCATACCACGGCAGGAAGTTATCAGTACCGCTGCATAGTCTCGGCCTCGGGCAGTGGATGCGGGGCTGCGACAAGCAGTACGGTGACGGTGACTGTGGTGGCGGACCCCTCAATAACCACGCAGCCGGTGTCACCGGCAAGCATCTGTGCGGGCGGCACCACATCGAACATATCGCTTGTTGCCGCCAATGGCACGCCATCCCTCACCTATCAGTGGCAGTACAATAATGC
>JAIPBJ010000162.1 GCA_021739625.1 Flavobacteriales bacterium
GATGATGAGACATGGTGTGCCCGTTATCCCAGGCTATCAGGGTGCAGACCAGAGTGCGGAAACGCTGATAGCGGAGGCGAAGAAGGTCGGGTTCCCGCTCCTGTTGAAAGCCGCTGCTGGCGGTGGCGGCAAGGGGATGCGCATTGTGAATGAGGAAAAGGAACTGGAGGCCGCTATTGATGGTGCGAAACGAGAGGGCAAGGCCAGCTTCGGCAATGATGAACTCATCATCGAGCGGTATTTCCCATCGGCCCGCCACGTTGAGTTCCAGATCTTCGGAGACAAGCACGGCAACGCCATTCACCTGCTGGAGCGCGAGTGCAGCATCCAACGCAGGTATCAGAAAATTGTGGAGGAAAGTCCTTCGCCTGCCCTAACCGAAGAGACACGAGAGAAAATGGGCGAGGCTGCTGTCCGTGCGGCCAAGTCATTGAACTACGACAACGCAGGCACGGTGGAGTTCATCCTCACCAATACGGGCGAGTTCTTCTTTCTCGAAGTGAACACCCGCCTGCAGGTGGAACACCCTGTGACGGAAGAAGTGACCGGCCTCGATCTTGTGGAGATGCAGATCGCTTCGGCAGAAGGTCGCCCCCTGCTTGTAAGGCAAGAGGATGTGCAAGGCAACGGCTACGCCATAGAAGTGAGGCTCTATGCCGAAGATGCCGACAAGGATTTCGTGCCTGCCACGGGCACCATCCTGGAATGGAGTGTGCCTGCGGTGGACGGGCTGCGTGTGGAGACGGGCGTGGAGACAGGTTCGGAGATCAGTATCCATTACGACCCGATGATCGCCAAGCTCATCGCCCACGGCAACGACCGGGCCGAGGCACAGCGCAAGATGCTTTACACGCTCCGCAACCTCCGCTGCCTCGGCCTCACCACCAATCAGGATTTCCTCATACGGCTTCTGGAAAACGGAGCATTCCAAGCGGGCAACTACGACACGCATTTCCTGAAACATGCGAAACTGGAACTGCCCTTGCCTGATGCCCAAACGGTGCAACTGATGGCCATTGCCGCCACCGCTCACCAATGGCACGGCCGTGAGATGCAGCGCACCACATTGCAGCATTTGCCCTCAGGCTGGCGCAACAGCTTCTATCAGGGGCAGATGGAGACCTACCTCATTGGTGAGGAGGAACTGACCGTAAGCTACCGCAACGAGAGATGTACATTGCATTTTTCCGTCAACGGGACAGACCGCGCAGTGCGGGTGTTGTCCTGCACGGCTTCCACCATCCGCCTCGATGTGGACGGTGTGCAGCAGGGGTTCCACCTTGCGCGGAGCGGCAATGATTTCTTCCTCCGCAATGCCCAGCTCGGTTCGCTCAAACTGACATTGAAGGAACGGTTCCCGATGAAGGAACCGGAGAAAGTGGCAGGCGGCTATGCTTCGCCTATGCCAGGGCAGGTGGTGAAAGTGCTCGTTTCCAAAGGGCAGACCGTGACGAATGGACAGGGATTGGTCGTCCTTTCATCCATGAAGATGGAGAACACCATCTGTGCGGAGGAGGATGGAACCGTGGAGGACGTTTATGTGGAGGCAGCGCAGTTTGTGGAGGCGGGAGTGTTGCTTCTCAAGTTGGAGAACGTTTAACTGAACTCAGACTCAAACACCATTTTCAATCTTCCATTTTCTGAAAACAACCAAAATGTTCAACCCACAAGACCTTACCCTCACCGACAAGACCTTCGCTTTCCTTGAGGTGAAAGAACACGGCCATGTGCTGACCCTTACGCTCAATAGGCCCGAGAAGAAGAACGCGCTTCACCCAGTGATGGCGAACGAGATTGCTTTTGCGCTCGCGTATTCCAACAAGAGCAAGGATGTGTGGGCGGTGGTCATCAAGGCCAATGGCGATGTGTTCTGCGCGGGTGCCGACCTCAAGGCTTTCATGGGCGGAGGCGAAGAGACCAACTCTACGGTGCCGAAAGCCAATGGTGATATCCTGTTGGGCGAGGTGTTCCGCACGCTGCGCCGCCCGTGCATAGCGCAAGTGGAGGGCGATGCCTTTGCGGGAGCGTTCCTGCTGCTGTGCGGTTGCACGCATGTGGTGGCTGCGGACGATGTGCATTTCGGTCTGCCGGAGGTGAAGCGCGGTCTTTTTCCATTTCAAGTGATGGCCAGCATGATGGAGGTGATGCCCGCCCGCAAGGTGATGGACTGGTGCATGCGCGGCAATACGTTGAGCACATCAGCTGCCGCTGACCTCGGACTGGTGACGCACATTGCGCCTCGCCAAGAAGTGGAGGCTACGGTGCAGAAACTCCTCTCAGAGATTCTTTCCAACTCCCCATCTGCCATTCGCAACGGACTGGAGGCATACGCCCACCTGCGTGGCGAAGAGGCGAAGAAGAACCATCAATACCTCATCGGGATGCTGATGAAGACCATGCAGACCAAGGACGCGCAGGAGGGCATCCTCGCATTCAAGGAGAAGCGGCAACCGAAGTGGACGGGAAAATAGCTGTTCGCCACTCGCTGTTCGCTATTCGCCAGAAACAACCTTAAACATTGAACCTTAAACGTTAAAATCATTTCAACATGTCCAAAAAGATCATCATCTCCGCATCGCTCACGGGTGTGCTCGCCAACAGGAAGCAGTGCCCATACATTCCATATACCCCCGAAGAGATTGCCGAAGAAGGCCGAAGGGCGGTGGAAGCAGGAGCCAGCATCCTGCACATCCATGCCCGCAATCCGGACGGCTCGCCAGCCTACGACATCGAGACCTACGCCCGCATCCACGAGGAAGTGAAGAAGCGCAACCCCGATGTGATGATCAACTACAGCACCGGGGCCATCAACCTGAGCAAGGAGGAGCGCATCCATCATATCACTGCCCTGAAACCCGACATCGCAGCCCTCAACATGGGCAGCATGAACTATGGCATCTATTCGGCCAAGGACAAGCGGTTCTACCACGATTTCGTGTTCGCCAACCCGTTTCACGAGATCATTTTTTACTTGGAAAAGATGAAGGAGGTAGGCACGCGGCCAGAGATGGAGGTGTTCGACAACGGCCATATCAACAACGCCCTGCCGCTCATCGACATGGGACTGTTGGAGGCCCCGTACAACTTCAGTTTCGTGATGGGCGTGCTGGGCGGCATTCCGCACAGCACGGCCAACATACTTCACCAGAGCCGCAGTGTGCCTGAGGGATCGGACTGGCAGGTCATCGGCATCGGTCGCAAGCAGTGGGCCAGCTTGGCGGTGTCCATCACACTGGGCGGCAACATCCGCGCGGGACTGGAAGACAACTTCTATCTGCCCGAGGGCGAAATGGCCAAGAGCAATGGCGAACTCATCGCGGCTGCCGCAAAACTGACCCGCATGTTGGGACAGGAGGTGGCGACCATAGCCGAGGCGAGGGAGATGATGAAAATCCCTTTGAAGGACTGAGCGCGCATCGGTAGCCGCTACATTTGCCCGCAATCAGACCTGCCGTGAACACCATCACCATCACCGACCCAGTCTATGTGAAACAGGAGCGTTTCAGCGTGCTTGACCGCTGGCTCCTCCACTTCATCCGCGAAGAGCGCGATCTCGTTTTCCCCAAACTGGTGCTGCGCATGCTGCTGGTGATGCTGCCGCTGGTGGTGTGGATGTACTGGCCGGGGCAGTTCAGATGGTGGGTGGCGGCCATCTATCTCTCCGTCAACTGGGCCGTTTTCCTTGCTCCCTACATCCTGATGCTGCATTGCACCAGTCACCGCCCGCTGTTCAAACGAGAATATGACTGGATGAACCGCATCATCCCCTGGTTCGTGGGGCCGCTGTTCGGTGAGACGCCCGAGACCTATTTCGGGCACCACGTGGGCATGCACCATCCAGAGAACAACCTGAAGGACGACCTGAGCACCACCATGCCCTATCAGCGCGACAGCTTTGCGGGGTTCATGCGCTATTGGGCCACGTTCTTCTTCGGAGGCATCAAGGACCTGTATGATTAATTCACCCGGAAGAACCGCCTCAAGCTGCGCAGGAACATCACAGTGGGTGAGCTGACCTGGTATGTGGCCGTCATCCTGCTCTCCATCGTCAATTTCAAGGCCACGCTGGTGGTGCTCATCCTTCCGTTCGTTTTCACAAGGTTCATGATGATGGCCGGCAACTGGGGCCAGCACGCCTTCGTAGATGCCGATGCGCCCGCCAACTGCTATCGCAACAGCATCACCTGCATCAACACGGCCTATAACCACAAGTGTTTCAACGATGGCTATCACATCATCCATCATTTGAAACCTGCCATGCATTATACCGACATGGCGCAGGAATTCATCGACAACCGTGCGGACTATGTGCGCGAGCGGGCCATCGTGTTCCAGGGCATCGACTTCTTCGGTGTCTGGTTTCTGCTGATGATCAAGAACTACAAGGCTTTGGCGAAACGCTACGTGAATCTGGAGGGCACTCCCAAGAGCGAGGCCGAGATCATCGCGCTGCTGAAAGAACGCACTGCGCGCATCCCTGCCGAGAAAATGATCTGACTGGCCGGTCCGCGCATGGAACTCACAGTACTCTCTGACGGTCATTTTATGAAAGAGGCGCTACGCGAGGCGCAACGGGCCTTTGAGAAGGATGAGGTGCCTGTGGGGGCGGTCATCACCTGCAAGAACCGCATCATTGCCCGCGCGCACAACCTCACCGAGACCTTGAACGATGTGACGGCCCATGCCGAGATGCAGGCCATCACGGCAGCGGCAGATTTCATCGGGGGCAAATACCTTAAGGACTGCACGCTCTATGTGACCCTCGAACCCTGCGTGATGTGTGCCGGGGCATTGCAATGGTCGCAGGTGGGCAAGGTGGTGTTCGGAGCGTGGGATGAGAAGCGGGGCTGCTCCACAGTGGGACAACTCTATCACCCGAAGACCATCGTGAAAGGCGGGGTGCTGGAAACGGAATGCGGTGACCTGCTGCGGGCGTTCTTCCAGAAGAAGCGGAAACTCTGAACTTTGACGAGCAAGACTTTACCGTGGTCATCACTGTTTACACCTATTACTTCTAAGCCATGAGAATCTCATACGACAAAGAGGCCGATGCCATTTACATCTCTTTCGTGGAGACCACAGTCACCACGGAGCATCGCGAGAAGGGTGTGTCGCTCGACTGTTCCAGTGATGGGAAGCTGGCGGGCATCGAAATACTCAATGCCAAGGAGAACCTTGGCAGCATCGACACGCTGAAGAACATCCTATTGGAGAATATCGGGCTGTCGTCTGCAGCCTGAGTTCTCAGATGCTGGAAACGGAATGCGGTGACCTGCTGCGGGCGTTCTTCCAGAAGAAGCGGAAGGGCTGAGGTTCAGCCTTTTTTTCCGACCATGGCAAGCGTGCGTTGCACCTGCCCGATATGCCGCACCATGTGCTGACGCATGAACTCTGTGCTCTGAATGAGGTTGAGCTTGCCCGCGAAAGGATGCTTGAACAGGTCGTGGGCGATCAGTTTCTCGTCAATGCGCTGATATTCTGTGCCAAGCCCATCGCGCACTGCGTTCCACTGGGCCTTTGCCTCGGCATAGCTCATGTTTACGCCCTTGTCCAGCTGGGCCACCTTGGGCGCCTTGAACCTGATGGGCAGGCCAAGCACGAAGTTGAGCAGTGCCTTGCGTAGCCCTGCGAACGGACTGGCCTTCTGGTGGCCGCCCACTTCCAACTTCTTGCGCAGATAGTTCAACGTGCCTGTCTCGGCCTTGATGAGGTGGGCCAGCACCTCCACGACCGACCATGCATCGGGCGAGGGCTTGCGAGTGAGCACCTCCTCGCTATATGTGTCCAAGTTGGTCAGCAGGGCCTTGCGGTCGGCCTCTGCGGCCTCGAATGCTTTCAGCAGTTCTTTTCTCATGGTGTGATGATGGTGTGACGGGTGAATGGAGCGTCCAACTTAAGCCCGTTCCAGTAGAACCACTGGCGGAAACGCCCGAACTCCACAGCATTGGCCGATAGCCATTGCAAGAACGCCTCCTTGTCCAGATCTCCGAAAAGGTGCGCGGCATAGAGCTGCATAACGCCCTGCTCCTTCATTTTCCGCAACAGTTCAGAATAGGCATCCTTGCCCTGATAGTGCGTGATGAAACAATCGCGCAGCGCGGACTGGTCTGCAATGGCGAT